>CAYPXA010000011.1:0-1746 GCA_964414985.1 uncultured Methanosarcinales archaeon | reverse complement strand
GCTGTGCCTTTTGCTTTTTTTGTGAGTGAAAATGAGGCCTGAGACAACAGAACTTGCAGAATTTATTCTTGAATCAGCTTACTTGGGATTAGAGAAGAAAAGGGAGAAATACAATGGTTTTGTCCAGGGGTGCAGTGAGATTTCCAGGAACATGATGAATCTTTTGTCCAGGCTCGGCGAGGTAAAAAGAGCCTTGATCAAGAAGCCCAATGGAGACTGGTTTGAAAACACTGCGACCAATGACCTTGTCAACTACCACTTTTTTATTATTTTTGAGGGAAAAGTCTTTGACCCTTTTACAAGCTCAGCGCCTCTTGATGTTAAAAAGTACCTTTCATTTTTCTCAGACTATAGCCTTTATGTTGGCTGCCAAAACGGGGATTCTTATGAATATTCCCCAATAGAGAAGTTTTGCAGTGAATAGGGGCAAATCCCCATTATTCCGATTGGAATATTTCTGTCAAGAAAGTTTATATATGCCGCGCAGGTTTTGCAGCATATCAATATAGCAAGGTGAGAAAATGAACAAGAAAGGAAGATATTTATTCACGTCAGAGAGCGTATTTGAAGGCCATCCTGACAAGGTTTGCGACCAGGTTTCAGATGCAGTTCTTGACGCAATTTTGAAGGAAGACCCCAACGGCAGGGTTGCATGCGAGTGCCTTACAAAGACAGGAATGATTCTTGTTGCAGGCGAGATAACAACAACAGCGTATGTGGATATTCCAAGAATTGCAAGAAGCACTCTTAAAAGAATAGGCTACACCAAGGCAGAGCACGGAATTGAATGGGAGACCTGCGCAGTCTTAACCCATATTGAAGAGCAGTCTCCAGATATTTCTCAGGGAGTTACAGCAGCTTCAGCAGCAGGAAAGATTGGCTCAGAGCAGGGCGCAGGAGACCAGGGAATGATGTTTGGGTATGCAACAAACGAAACTCCGGAGCTTATGCCTTTGCCTTTAATGCTTTCACATCAGATGTCTTTCAGGGCTGCCCAGGTAAGGAAAAAGGGAGTTGTCAAATACTTGAGGCCTGACGGAAAATGCCAGGTAACAATAGAGTACAACAACGGCAAGCCTGTAAGGGCCCACACTATTGTATTCTCAACACAGCACAACCCTGATGTAACACACGCAAAAATCAAGGCAGACATGATTAAGCATGTCATCAAGCCTGTCTGCGGAAAATGGATGGACAGCAATACAATAATTTATGTCAATCCAACAGGAAAATTCGTGAGGGGCGGGCCTTTTGCAGATGCGGGGCTTACAGGAAGGAAGATTATTGTCGACACATACGGAGGCCACGGAGCGCACGGAGGAGGCTGCTTTTCAGGAAAAGACCCTTCAAAGGTTGACAGGTCAGCAGCATACGCAGCAAGGTACATTGCAAAGAACGTTGTTGCAGCAGGCCTTGCAGACAAGTGCGAGGTTGAGCTTGCATATGCAATCGGAGTTGCAAAGCCTGTTTCAGTACTTGTGCACACATTCGGCACAGGAAGGATTTCAGAGGACAAGCTTACACAGCTTGTTGTCAAGCATTTCCCGCTGAAGCCTGCAGACATTTTGAGCCATCTCAAGCTTAGAAGGCCTATTTATGAGAAAACAGCATGCTACGGCCACTTTGGAAGGAACGACCCTGATTTCACCTGGGAAAAGACAGACAAGGCTGCAGTCCTCAAGAGGGAGGCTGGCAGGCTTGAAGACCCAGTGTGCCACGGCGAAGACGTAATGCTTGACGAATAAT
>CAYPXA010000010.1:0-20424 GCA_964414985.1 uncultured Methanosarcinales archaeon | reverse complement strand
GAAGGCTTATTCTGAAAAAATTGGGTTTAGAATGCACAATAGCGCGGATTGTTTTCTTTGACTAAATCTTCTACGCCTTCCTAAGCTTTCTTGAAATCTTGTCGAAATGAAGCCCCATTATTGCAAGCTCGACTGCAACAGGAAATGATTTAGGCCTCAATATGCCTGTCTTCAGAAGCAGCTTCCAGTAATTGAGCCTTGCCCTTGAGATTATTCCAATCCTCCACGTGCTTCTTGTAAATGCATTGACATCAGCAAATGTCACCCTCGACCTGACTGTAGGCTTGTAATCCTTCAAGAAGTTTTCAACTCTCTTGTAATAATGCTTTGGGGAATATATCCTTGCCATCAGCTTTTTGTAGCCTTTAACAAGCTTTTTCCTGCCCATTTTAGGAATAAAATTAATGCTTCCGTCTGTATTCTCGCCTGTCATGTTCTTGAGGATTCTTCCTTCAGATTTCAGCCTTTGCCAAAGCCGTGTTCCTGGAAGGGCGTTGAGAAGCCCGACCATTGCAATTGCAATTCCTGCGCCCTGGATAAAATTGCACTGCGACTTGAATATTTTTTCAGTGTCATTGTCAAAACCAACTATAAATCCGCCCATGACCTGCATTCCATGGTTATGGATTGTTTTGACTGCTGATGAAAGGTCTCCTGCAGTATTCTGCATCTTTCCGCATTCCTTTAGGCTTCCAATATCCGGAGTTTCAATGCCGAGAAAAACCCTGTGGAAATTCGCATCCCTCATAAGCTCAAGCAGCTCCTTGTCATAAGCAAGGTTTACGCTGGCTTCTGTAAAAAGCTTGAAAGGATAGCCATGCTCTTTCTGCCATTTGACCAGCAGGCGGAGCATCTGCTTTACACTCGCTTTGTTTCCAATAAAATTGTCATCCACTACAAAAATGTCGTTTTTCCAGCCTGCATCATAAAGAGACTGGAATTCATTGACCATCTGCTCCGGAGTCTTCATTCTTGGAACCCGTCCATTCATGACTATCACTCCGCAGAATTCGCAGTTGAAAGGGCACCCTCTCGAGTACTGCACAGGCATTGTTGTATAATCCCTGAAATTTATCAATGACCACATTGGAACAGGAGTTTTTGTTATGTCAGGCCTTTCCTTTGAGGCATACACTTTTTTTGGCGCACCATTTTTCAGGTCTTCAAGAAACATTGGAAGCGTTGTTTCAGCTTCATCGAGGACAAAGTGGTCAACACCCTCAAAAAGCTCCATGCTTACAGTGGGTGCAGGCCCGCCCATCACAATGGTTTTTGCACTGCACTTTTTGATTGCCTCTTTTGCGCTCTTTTCCTGGATAAGCATTGCGCTTATGAAAACCATGTCAGCCCAGTCGATATCCTTCTGCGCCAGCTTTGAAATATTCATGTCGACAAGCTTAATGCTCCATTCCTTTGGAAGAAGAGGCGCAACAGTCATAAGCCCCAAGGGCGGAAAAATTGTTTTTCCAGGTATAAACTTGAGAATGTGCTTAAAGCTCCAGAATGTGTCGGGGTATTCCGGATAAATCATTAATAGGTTCATTTAGGGTGGAAATATGCTTTAATATTTAAGATTATTCAGAAAAACTGCTTTGCAGAACATAAACCAGGCAGCCTAAAAAGAATTCCGCTGCGTGCTCCAGTCGATTATTCTTGGGTCTGTGCTTCCTGCAAAGTAATGCCCTGGAATCACAATTCCTGAATTTGTTTTTTTATAGCCCATTCTTGAATATTCTGAAACAAGCGCTTTTACATGTGCTTCAAGCAGGTTGGAAGGTATCTGGTTGTGCCTTCCTGCATTGAAAAATCCGATGCCTTTCAGCTCATGCTTGTCTATGTCCAAAGTTCCCTCTGCTTCAACAACATAGATGTCATGCCTGCATTCATTGCCTGTAAACTCAAAAGCCTTCTGGAAAAAAAGCCTTGAAACACGCAGGCCAAGCTCTTCCTCAACTTCCCTTGCTGCAGTGTCAAAAGTGTCTGAATCGCTTTTAGGTTTGAATTTTCCGCCTGGCAGGCTGTATCTTCCGCTTGTTTTTTCAAGGCAGAGAATAATGCTGTTATAGGTCTTGCCTGAAGTCCTGCTTTCATACGGATAATGAACTATTGCCCTGCCTGTTCTTGTTTTTGCCATTCCGGCAGTGTGGAATAAATGCTTATATTTAAAGCGAACGCTGGATTAAGAAAAAGATTCTGGTCTGGGGAAAAGCTTTAGCAAACTTTTTATATTCTGGTGCAATCCATTTCTCAATGACAGGCAAGTTTAATATTGATGTTTCTTCAAGAGCGGAGATTACAGACATAATTGCCAGAATGGATGGGCTTGGAGAAGAAGTCATTACAAAAGGAAAATACCCTTCTGCGCATTGCAATTCAGTCTACCACATTGAAGGATGCACTGTAAGGCTGGACCACAACGCTCCTGCAAATGAAGGGCCTTACTACTGCAATATCATAATTTACGGCGATGCTCCTGAATGTCTGCTTGGCCTGATGAGCTTGAAACACAGCAGGGCCTGCGATTAAACTTATTCTTAAGATAATTCAAAAGCCGGATTAATCCTGCAGCTTATGGAAAAATCGCCCTAATTCAGGGACTACAACCCTAACCTTTATATAAGATGGCTGTTGCCCTGCGCTGCCATGGCAGAATTATTTTTTACAATACCCACCTACAGGCACAGGGATGTGCACAACTGCGTTAAAGAGTACTTTGAAAACTTTGAAGAGCACAGGAGCCACATTCCAATAATAGTCTTCGACGACAGCCCTGCGGAAAAAAGCATGATAACACTTCAAAACCTTCAGAAGGTAAAACAAATGCATCCAAATGCAGACATCCGATATATCGGGCCGAGTGAAAAAGGAGTTTACCTTAGCGAGCTTGAAAAAAAAGACTCTTCAGGCCTTGTCAGCGAAATGCTCCAGCCAAGCTATGGCGGAAACAGGAACTGGATACTGCTTGCCACTATGGGGCATCACTTCATATCAGTTGATGATGACATGCATCCGCACGGGTATTTTGACGAGCCCAGAAAAAGCAATCCCTCTTCTGTGCTGGAAGGGACATACTCAGGCACCACAAGCAGCTTTTCAAAAAAAGGGATGGATATTGTAAATGCCTACCAGTCAATGATTGGCAGGAGGGTGGGCGAATACATCAGGCAGAATCCTGCTGTCAGGACAGGAGGCCATCTTGTTGACAGCAACATGAATCTTGAGCTGAACATGACTTCTGGAGAGCTTAAAGACAATGAGGTCACAATTGCGCCAGACCAGATAAATCCGGATGCAAAAATAAAGATAGTCCAGTCATTTCTTTCAGGCGATGCAGACATTGATTCAAAAGACCTTATCAATGAATTCCTAAAATCGCACAGCGGTGAATGCCTTAACGGCGTTGTTCCATTAAAATACGGAGTAAAAAGCTTTGACCCCTGCATTGTATCAGAGGACTACAGGATTACAGGCGCTGTGCTCGGCCTTGACAATTCTGAAGGGTTCATATGCTTTCTGCCTACAAAATTGAGGTTTGAGGACTACATCTTCAGGCATTACTGCAAAAAGCCCGACATTCATGTGGGGTACTGCCCTGCAGTCCAGACCCATGAAAGGGCGATGGCAAACAGGAACAGCATTGTGAGGGATTATGTGATTGAGGGAGTTGCAACAATAATAAAGAAGGCGATTATCAACGGAGTCAGCGGAATTTCAGAGCTTGAAGTCAAGCTTTCCAAAAGCCCGTCTTACAATATCGGCGAGCTTTATGGGCTATGGCAGTCCCTGATTGACTTCTCGAAGAAAGTTGATTTAAGCAACAGGCACGGCGAAGCATTCTATGACATGATAAAAGAAGAGGCTGTTTCAATGGAAAATGCAGGCGAGTTTGTTGCAAAATATGCCAAAAAAATAGACGAGGAATACACCAAAATGAGGCACACAATAAAGCTGTGGCCTCTTCTGGTTGAATATGCCCGCAGGAACCCTGTTTCCCAGACTTTTGTGAAGAATTGAGCACTGGGCTTTTTTCAATGAAAAAGATTAAATAGTCAGCCGCCAACATTATGCTGAGGTGGTTTGAATGATTCTGAAAGGAAAGGTTGCGGTTGTTACAGGCGCAGGCCAGGGCATAGGCCTGGGAATTGCAGAGGCGCTTGCAGGCGCTGGCTGCAGTGTAGTTCTTGGAGACATAAACCTTGAGAGCTGCGAGAAGGCTGCAAAAAGCATTGAAAAATTCAAGGTCAAGGCTGCTGCTGTAAAGTGCGATGTCTCAAAAAAGGCAGATGCTGAAAACCTAATATCTGCTGCAGTCAACAAGTTTGGCAAGATTGACATTCTCGTGAACAACGCAGGAATCTTTCCTTTTGTGGATATGGCCAATATGAAGGAGTCTGACTGGGACAAAGTGCTGGGCATAAACCTCAAGGGAGTCTTTCTCTGCTCGCAGGCTGCTGCAAATGCAATGAAAGACGGAGGGAGGATTATCAGCATCTCGTCAATAGCATCATTGATAGGGTTCAGGGGGCTTTCGCACTACTGCGCGTCAAAATCAGGAATAAACGGGTTTACAAGGGCGCTTGCGCTTGAGCTTGCTCAAAAAAAGATAACAGTCAATGCTGTTGCGCCTGGCGCGATTGACACTCCTGGAGCTGCATCAGACGAGAAGACAAAGAAGCAGACTATTGCAGGAATTCCTCTCGGAAGGATGGGAAAGCCTGAAGACATTGCAAATGCAGTTGTTTTCCTTGCATCTGACATGGCAGGATACATAACGGGCCAGGTGATTGCTGTTGACGGCGGCTGGACTGTGCAGTAAAAATGGAATGCCCTCCTTTTACAAAAGAGGAATTAGAGCTGAAATCCTGGCTAAACCTTTCTAATTTCAATATGTATGCAGGCTGGGTAAGCCCGTGCTTTCGCTATGAAAAAGAGGCTGCCGAAATTTTTTATAAGATAATAAAGATGAAAAATAGGCAGTACTCGCAGGCAGAGCTGAAAAAGAAAAAATGCTCGCTTGCGGACATCTTTTATTCCATGATTCTTGCATCTCTTAGGAATGGCAGGACAAAAAGGGAGATTGTGCAGGGATTCAGCGAATGCTTTTCTAAAAGCGAAGCTAAAATGATTTGGGCCCTATTTGAGGAGCGCCTGAAGCAAGAAGGGGAATCCTGCTCTCCAAGCAAGCAGGGAAATAAATAGCCCCTAATCTTTATAAAAACAGGGCATTAGGCTGTTTAATGGCAGCTTCAAACGAGTTTAACAGCCTTGATGATTTTCTTAGAGAGATAAACACAAAAGCATTCAGAAAGGGAGTAGAAGCTTCAATAAGGCGCACAAGAAAAGGAGAAATGTACGAATGCGCTTTCAGCGTTGAATACGACCCTGACAGCAGGATGACTGTTTATCCATTGATAGTTACTGCAGGAGAAAAGACAGAAGTCAGCGAGCGGAAGTCTGTTACAGAAAGGCAAAGGTTTGAAGGAATGTCTGATGAGGACATAATCGCCAAAAGCATTGAGGACAGGGAAGCTGCAGGATTTATGGAATATCCTTCCAGCTATTTTGGAAAATCCCAGACAAATATTGACGAACAAAAGATAGTGAAGGTTGACATGTTTGGGCTGCTTAACCTTATCTCTTTCCACACCCACCCTTACATCAAAGGAATGGACAATATGGGAGTTTCAAAGCAGGATTTTCGGTCTGCAAATCAGGAGTACAGGGAGAATTTTGAGAGTTATGGCTTTGATGCGCCAACTCCACTTTCTGTTATTGTAAGGATTGACAGCCTTGAAAAAAACAGGAAAAAGTTTCCTGCAATCGCATTCAGGGAAAAAGGAATTGTGCCTCTCGGCTATGATTTTGATTTTGGAAGCGCTTCATCCTGGATCAACCTTTCAAATGAGGAGGCGCTGCTGAAGTGCGTCTTTGGAAAAAAGAAGGCTGTGGAAAGCCACAGGCTTTTCCTGGAAAGCTATGAAGTTCTTAAAGGAGAATATGAAATCGGGAACGGATTCAGCTTCAGGTAGCTAGTCTTCCCCGAAAATTCTGGTTTCAGAGTCAATAAGGCAGTCGTCGATTGTCTGGCCTCTTAAAATTTTTGGGACAAGCCTCAATGATTCGTTTCTTCCGACAGCAGCATTGGAGTATGCAACTCCGTATTTTATCTGGCTGAATTTTTTGAGCGAGCCTGCCAGCTGAATGAACTCATACACTACCAGCTCCTTGACAAGGCTTATCAGCCCAGGCTTTTTTGGCCAGTTAAAGCTGTGCTTTTTTCCAGAAAGGTATTGGTATGCCTGGACTGCAAGGTTCTGCAGGCAGGCTTCTCCCAGAAAGCAGCCGTGAATCCTTATCATGTCTGCATCTTCAAGCGATGTAGTGAACTTTTCCCAGGATTCGTTTCTGATGTGGCCGAAAGGAAAATATGATTTTCCTTCCAAAAACCCGTTTGAGTAAAGCCTTTTTTCAGGCGCTACCAGCCTGCTTCCGTGGAGCCTGGAAAGCGCAAGCTCCTGGAATGCTGTCTGCGGTGCAGGAGAAAAGTAAGACATTACAACATAGGATTCCTGCTCTTGGGCAATGCTGCATATCTTTTCTGCATATTTTGCAACTTCCATTATGTCTGAAGAAAGTATTGCATGCTCAGGGTGGACAATATAGTTCACTGTTTTCATTGCAGGCAGCAGATTAAAGGCAGTATAAAAAGAAAATGCAAAAAAACAAAAAATTCTTTAGAAGCTCAGCTTTGATGCAAACTTTCCAATCAAAGGGAGCTCCTTTTCCTGGTGGTTCATTGCATTGACTATTCCAATCACTGCAAAAACCAGAGGCACGTATGAAAGCAGGTTCCACAATCCCCATGCGCCCATAGTCCAGAACGACCTGAACAGCAGGTTAAGAACTATGCTCCACAAGATTGCTGCTCCAAGCAGCACAAGGCCCTGCTTGGCATGGAACTTTGCAAATTTGTCCTTCTTCATCTTCTCATCTGCAAAATACCAGATTATTCCTATAAGGAGATAAGAAAGCGCTGCGCATATCTTCTCATTTCCCTCTTTTGATTTGTGCTTGTCCAACAAAATCACCTCCATAATGCTGGATGCATTGAAGATTATTGCTTCATTAAGATGAATATATGAACTTTTTGGTTTTGCAGGCATAAGTTTTTATATTTGGATTCTCAAATTTGCAGAATCAATATGAGGTGTTTAGCATGAAAAAGGCAATAGCAGTATTGTTTGGAGTTCTTGCAATCGCCCTTTTTTCAGCAGCAGCGTATGCAGCTGACAAGGACGCAGCAGAGAACGAAACAGGCGAAGCAGATGATGCTGCGCCAGCAAAGAACATGACCTACGGCCAGTGCGTTTCGGAAAATGCAGTGGTTAAGAACACCTGCTACTCGACTGTCAAATCATCATTGGCAGGGTGCAGGGAGCAGGCAGCACAGGATGCAGCATCACAAAAGAATGCATTGAAGCAGTGCAGCGCTGACTACAAGAAGGACAAGAAGCAGTGCAAAGTTGAATTCAAGGCATCAAAGAGGGAGTGCGCAAAGATAAAGCACAATTTCTTTGAGACAATCGGCTCTGCATTCAAGTAAATCAGAATTTTTATTTTTTTTATTTGATTAAATAAAGATTATTGCCGCGCTCCGTGTTGCTTATTGAATCTCTTCTTCAAAGGAGTCACGTTCTAATCAAACTCAAACATCGAGTACTGCGCTTGGCGGCAATTAAAGATAGAAATAAAATTAAAATAAAAACAAAAAATAAGGCAAAAGAAGTCAGTAGTTCTCTTCCTTGACTGCGTAATAAGCCTGCGGGTGCTTGCATGCAGGGCACTGGACTGGCGCTTCCTTGCCTTCGTGCAAATAGCCGCAGTTGAGGCATTTCCATTTTACAGGCTGCGCTTTCTTGAATACTGACTTTGTTTTCACGTTTTCAAGCAGCTTCCTGTACCTCTTCTCGTGCTGCTCCTCAACTTCTGCAATCTCCTTGAAGGATGATGCAATTTCAGGAAATCCCTCCTCCCTTGCAACTTTTTCAAATTCAGGGTAAAGCGCGCCCCATTCCTCATGCTCGCCGTTTGCTGCAGCAAGCAGGTTTTCTGCAGTCTTTCCGATGACTCCTGCAGGGTATGATGCTGTTATCTCAACCATTCCGCCCTGAAGATGCTTGAAGAACACCTTTGCGTGCTCCTTCTCGTTTTCAGCTGTCTCAAGAAATATTGCGCTTATCTGCTCATATCCCTCTTTTTTTGCAGCAGACGCAAAATAAGTATACCTCATTCTTGCCTGGCTTTCGCCTGCAAATGCCTTGAGCAGGTTCTGCTCTGTTTTTGTTCCTTTTAAGTTTGCCATGCTATTGCCTCCTTTGACCTTTTTGTTAATCCCTAAATCCTGCT
Source organism: uncultured Methanosarcinales archaeon (assembly GCA_964414985.1). Classification (GTDB taxonomy): domain Archaea; phylum Nanobdellota; class Nanobdellia; order Woesearchaeales; family JAGWAF01; genus JAFGCE01. The sequence goes on along the minus strand of CAYPXA010000010.1, from coordinate 12,018 downwards.
GTCTTATTAATTTTTCTATGAAAGAAATCAAATCTTCCTGCTGTCAATCGCCCAGTGGAGGATTGCCTGCCTCTGCTTCGGCCTGCAGGTCAGCTTGCCTATAGGGCAGTTCTTCTTAACCTGCGCAATGTGCCTTTTGATTGCCTTCCACCTTGCAATCTGCCTTTTGTCATCAGGATGCCTTCTGCCCATGTAATACCTGCAGTACCACTGGAACCATCCTCTTGGGTCGTCAGGATGAATCCATCCCTTTTCCTTCCAGTACCACAATGAAGCAGATGCATTAACCTTGAAGTAGTTGAGCAGGGGGTCGTGCTGCTTATGGCACAGCTTTGCCTTTGCAAACCAGGATTTTGGAAACTCCTTTCTGCAGTCAGTCATGTACTTTCCGCCAAAAACACCAAGCTCAAGCATCTCTTTTGGAGAAAGCTCTGGCTTGAACTCTGGGTCAAAGTTCCTTCCTTCAGGCTCTGTTAGAAAATAAGCGTAGTTTTTCTGCATCAAATCGTTTACAACTACCTTATTTTTCATGTTTTTTTGTCTGTTTTTGGGCTTTAAAAACCCATCGAAATTTGGCAGCTTTTCTTCCAAAGCCCCAAAGCGATTAAAACCGCTCAAACAGGGCTTATAAAACGCCTATTTATAAATAAAAAAAGACAAAAAAATTGCCTATATAGCTTCAATAGGGCTCCTATATGCACGTCGAAAAGTTTAAATATCTCCTGGCAATATATTCGTCTATAAGGGTGGCAAAAACTTATGCTTGCTTTCGTAGATATAAACCAAAACAATATGGGCCTTTTTGTTGACTGCCTCATGAAAAATGAGCTTGTTTTTCCTGAAAAAATAAGGGCTGACAAAGAGGACTATATTGAAATAATAATGTCAGAGAACAACATAGCGAAAAGCGCTGTGGATGACTCTGAATATGTAGGCAATGCCATCGGCTATGCGCTCAAGACAGCTGAAGACTTTGCAGAGCATGACTTGAATCCTGCTGAAGCAGGCTCAAAAAAGACCATCTATCTTTTTAACTTCTCTGTTGAGCAGAAGCACCAGGGAAAAGGATACGGCAGCAGCCTGCTTAGGGATTTTATAAGGACTGCCCAGGAAAAGGGATATGAAAGGCTTGTAGGCCATTTCAGGCCAAACGGCTCGCTTGCGCTTATCAAAAAGTTCAACTGCAAAGAGCTTAAGGTATGCAAAAACTGGGAAGAGACAAACGAAGACTATGTCCTTTGCGAGCTTGACCTTGCAGCAGTTAATGCTGCTGAAAAGCCGGCATTCTAAAATCAGGCTGTTCTTTCGCCATTAATTGCCCGCAGCTAAATAATTCAACCAAGAATTCTAATCGCTTATTCTAATCACTTGAAGACTTTCTCATAGAAGAAAAGCTTGTGGCCTTTTTCATATTCCTTCTTTTTGAAGAATTCCTGCATTGCAGTGTTTGACTGCTCTACAAGTGCAATTGCAGTCCTAAGCCCCTTCTTCCTGCAGATTCCTTCAAACTCATCATAAAGCTGTGAGCCTATTCCTTTTGCCCTGAACTCCTGCTTAATTGCAAAGTTGTCAAGGAATGAGTATTTTTTTCCCTGCCAGATTTCTGCAAAAAGAAAGCCTGCAAACGCGCCTGAAGCCTCTGCAACAAGCGCAAGGTTCATTTTTTTGTCTGTTATAAAATCATTTACAAATGATTCAGAATAAACAGGGTCTGCATCTCCAAGGCCCTGCAGCTCCTGGGTGCCTTTAATCAGATTAAGAATATTTTCTGCATCCGAAGGCACTGCAGCCCTTATCTTTATGTCCATTGCTAAGCCTCAACAAGCAAAAAAGAAATATGCCTACATCTCCCTAAGATAGCCCCAGCTGTGCAGCCTGTCGCTGTCCTCGCGCCACCTTTCGCCGATGTCATCCCTGTAGTACATATGAGGTATGGAGATGCACTTTATCCTCTGGTATGCCTGCTCCTTGGCCTGCTCCATTGTAGGCCCGCTTCCGCACACAACAAGGACTACTCCTGCTGTTCCTGTAATTATCCAGCCGTCGTTTACAAGCTTGACATCCTCAAAGTGAACTCCTTTTACAGGCTTCTTGAAGAATATCAATGAGTCTTTTGACTTTACATCAAATGTTTCAGGATCATTGAAAGGGAATGAAGGAACAACAATCCTCACTCCAAGATGGAATCCGCTGGATACCTTGAGCTTTGGAGTTTTTCCCTGGGCAAGCTCATAAAAGAAGTCTCCGATTGGCGAGAGCATGCTCTCCTCCTGTATGAATATGCATGGATACCCAAACCTGCTTGTGAATTCAAGAGGATAGATTCCCTGGCTGTTCACTATGCAGTTCAGGTCAATATATCCTATGTATCCCTCATCAGCAAGCTTCCCCTCCATTTTCTTAAGGGTGCTGTTGAAAAGCTTGTTCGGGCCTGACCAGAACATTGATGTTCCCATCTCGCCTGTTGACGGCCCCAAGTTGCCTGGGAACAGCTTTTTGTGCTCAAAGTTGATATTAATCGGGTAGATGAATTCCTTTCCGTTGAAGAAAGCTCCGACAGCAATCTCAACCCCGTTAATTCTTTTCTGGAGCTGGAATGCAGGTATCTTTTTTGCCCATGCATTTTTGTAGTCGTTAAGAACCTGGATGATGTCCCTTCCGTCATCCTCTTCGCCTATGAACAGCAGGCCTTTGAGGTTTGCTGCTTCGCCGCAGGGCTTAAGCACATACCTTTCAGGGTTCTGCTTGACAAATTCTATTGCCTCGTCAAAATTTGTGAATATTTTGTAAGGCAGGATATTAACTCCCAGCCTTTTGAGCTCTTCCTGGCCGAATTCTCGGTCATCCTCAAGCTTGTCTGTATACTCTGTTCCGCCTATGACAATCTTTCCTTTCTTCCTAAGCTCAACTGCCTTTTTTCCCTGGCCGAGGACATCGTCAAATACAATTACATCAGCCCAGTCAATCCATTCGTTCCAGTCCTTGACCATCTCAACAAAGCCTTCCCCTACTTCCATATCGTCAGGATTTAAGACATAGTACTTTACCTGATGGCCTTCTTCCTTGATTCGCCACGCAATGTCTGCTATCAGGCTGTCAAGAGTTACGAAAAGAAATTTTTTGGGGTTCTGGGTTTTCTTCAATTCCAGTATGACCCTGGAGCATCTTGAATTTCCGTTGCCTTCTTTTGTATTTTCCACATTACCACGCTTGGAATAAGTGATTGACAAGTTATATTTAAACTTTTTTGATTTTGGCAAAAAAAGGAGAATCCACGACGGAAAATAAAAAAAGCAAATTTCAAAAAATCAGGCTCAGTTGTGGGACCTTCTAAGCTTTGCAGCAAGCCTCTCGAGGGTGTCCACCTTCTGGAGCAGCTCAAGCTTCTCATTTTCCATCTTCTTTAAGGATGCTGCAAACTTTGAAAGCTCAAAGTCCTCTGCTTTTATCGACGAGCTTATCTTGACCAGCTTTGCCAGCTCATCCTTTGCTGATGACAGCTCTGATGCAAAAGACTCTATCTTTGACTTTGTCTCCATGTATTTTCCTGTGTCAATGTCAAGGTCTTTTCTCCTCTGCTCTGCTTCCTTCCTAAGCTCTTCCTGGAACTTTTCAAATATCTCCTTCTGCATCTGGTTCTTGAGCAGCTTGAAGTTGAACAAGGCTTCCATAAACTCCTTCTTTACTTCTGAAATCTCCCCGAGGTTTTCTGCAAACTCCTTCAGCAGCTTCTTCTGCTCCTTTGCAGCTTCTGAAGCAGATGCCTTTGCCTCTTCTGCAGCCTTCTTGACAGCAGCAAATTCTTCGCTGAGCTTTTCAGAATCTGCGCTGATTGAATCTAGCTTTTCATTCACTTTTTCCAGGTTTTTTGACACCTGGATTATATCCTTGAATTTCTGTATCATAGGAAAAAGGATTTTTGCCCTGCTTAAATATTTTTCCAAAGAAAGCGCGACTTGCAGGGCATTGAGCTAAGCAGCATTAGCTGCATTGCCGCGCTTCGTGAGGATTATTGAGCCTCTTATTTGCAGGAGTCACCTTTTGAGAAATGTCAAACAAGAAGTACTGCGCTTGGCGGCAATGCGCATTGCCGCGCTGCGTGCCAATTATTGCACCGCTTCCTCAAAGGAGTCACGTGCTAAAAAATCTCAGAAAACGAGTACTTCGCTTGGCGGCAATGCTAAACTAAATAAAAGATTACAGCTGGCTTCCGTCCCTCTGCTTCCTGAAGCCCTTCTTCAGAATTATGTTGTCTCCGATTTCAGCAATCTCTGACGACTTTACGCTGAACTTCTTTCTTGAAATTCCGCCCTGCGAGACTGTTATGCCTGACAGCCTGTGCCTTTCAGACCTTGCTTCTGCAACAGTGCCCAGGTCTTTTCCGTCATGCGCAAGGACTTTAAGCCCCTTGAATTTTGATGCAGGCACCCTGCTGATAAAGACAGAGTCAATGCCGAAGTTGCGTATGTAGCTTAGGCCTATGAAAAGGTCTGGCTTCATAAACCCCTGGTCTATTGTTATGCCTGTAATCTTCTTTGACTCCTTGTCGATGTGGATTTTCATCACAACGCCGAGCACCTGGCCGTCTGTATCAACAGCATCCTTTCCAAGTATATCATCTGAAGTTATTATCTTTTTTGGCATTCAACGCACCCTGTTCAGTATGACTCCCTTTTTGGCAACATCAATTTCAGACTTGGGTATTGATTCCTTCTTTGACCAGAATCTCTTCTTCACTTCAATTGAGTCGAATGCGTTGGACTTTCCTTTTCTTGAAACTCCAACAACCCTTCCAAGGTTCTTTCCGTCCATGTCAAACACCTTTTTGCCGAGCATCATGAAAACAGGAGTTATGCCGAGCATGACTGCCTTTTCAGAGACATCTGCAATAAAGCTCCTTGCAATAAACAGCTTTGAAGCCCTCCTTGACACAACTATTCCGCAGACTTCCCTGCCTTTGAACAAAACATCATAAATTTTTCCTGCATTATCCCCTGATTTTGCAATAACCTTCCTGCCAATGTATGACCTGAAGCTGTCCATTTCAGAAACATCCTTCTTTCCTTCTGCGATTTCGTTCATTTTTCTTTTAAACAGCATTATTACCACCTTTCTTTTTTGGATTCAATCTCTTTTTTTATGGATATGATATTATAGTATTAAATATTTTGCTCCAAGCCATATCGCAGTGAACTTTGATGCATGGCCAAGAAGCATATAGATGAAAAACCTCGCCTTGTTGTACCTGAAAACACCGAGTATCACTGACAGCGGCTGCGAAGGCAGTGGAAGGAAATTAAAAACATAAACAGCAATGCCTCCATACCTGTTGAGTATTCCTTTTGTCTTGTAGAATTTCTTTGGCGAAATCATCTTTTTTGAGATGCCTGAAAGCTTCATTCCTATGAAATAGTTGGCTGCATACGATATGAATATGCCTGCCATGTATATCACAAATACCACTGCAAAGCTGTTGCCTGCAGAAAAGAACCTTGCAATAAAAACTTCAATGGGCAGGACAACGAAAAAAAGCCCGCCTATCAGGGAGGTGTAGGCAACTCCAAGCAGTGTTGAATCAGCTATGTTCTTTGAGATGCTTGCCCACGCAGATGAAAGCGCTGAAAAAATGAAAAAGTCAGAGTGCCTGAACTTAGCATAGTACGCTGCAATGAAAGCTGCAGCTGCAATGCCTGCAAAAATGACCATAACTCCAAAAAGAATTTTTCTAATCCGGTTGTACTCAAATATCCTGTTCTCGGAGAAAGGCAAATGCCCATTGGTTTCAGGCTCCATGGAAGTCATGCGCAAAAACAACTATTAAAGCTTTGCTAAAAAGAAAAATATATAAGCCAGCGCGCAAAAATCAGCTTCATGAAGCTTTTGTGGATACTGGCCTCGGCATTTGCAATATCCCTTCTGGGGTTTGCAGGAGTTATGTTCTTTGGCATTAAAAAGAAAAAGCTTGACAAAATAACAGAATCGCTTGTTTCATTTGCAGCAGGAGCGCTCCTTGGAGGAGCTTTCTTCCACCTGATTCCAGAGTCTGTTGAGATGAGCGGAGGGGTTGCTGCAATGGGCTATGTCCTTATAGGATTTGTAGTATTCCTTCTTATTGAGGGCTATTTCCACTGGCACCTTTGCGAGTCATGCAAAACCCATCCATTCACATACACAATGCTTATCGGCGATGCTGTCCACAACATGATTGATGGATTTGTGGTTGCAGCAGCATTCATAGCAAGCACAACCCTTGGGCTTGTAACATCATTGGTAATAATAGGCCACGAGCTTCCGCAGCAGATAGGGCTTTTCGGAGCGCTTGTCTACGGAGGCCATGAAAAGAAAAAGGCAGTATTCTATTCATTCATTGCGCAGTCAACTATTATTGTAGGCGCAATAATCGGCTATTTTGCAGCAAAGGCTTCTGAATCCATAGTTCCTTTCCTTGTTGCATTTGCAGGAGGCGGATTCGTCTACATTGCATCTTCAGACCTTATTCCTGAAATGCACAGGATGTACCGGGGCAATGCTTCCAAGACTGCCAAAGTGCTTTTTTCATTTGCAGCAGGAATACTGCTCATGATTTTGTTCAAGATTGCATTTGAATGAGTTGCTTATTTGCAATAATATTAAGGGGGTGTTGTGCATGGCTGGAAAATCTGCAGTTTTTATAATCGCGCCTGAAAATTTCAGGGATGAAGAGTATTCAGAGCCAAAGGCAGTTCTTGAGAGCGCAGGCATAAAGGTTGTTACTGCATCCAAAGGAGTGAAGCAGGCAAAAGGCTCTTTGGGCTCAACTGCCAGAGTGGATATTGACATCAGCTCTGCAAAGGCAGATGATTATGATGCTGTTGTTTTTGTGGGCGGTGCAGGCGCCCAGTCTTATTTTGCAGACAGCAGTGCGCTGAATCTTGCAAAATCAGCATATGAAAAAGGAAAGGTTGCTGCAGCAATCTGCATTGCTCCCTCAATCCTTGCAAATGCGGGAATTCTTGCAGGAAAGAAGGCAACCTGCTTTGCTTCAGAAGCTGAAAACCTCAAGCAGCACGGAGCTGAATACACAGGCAGGCAGGTTGAAGCTGACGGAAAGATAGTAACTGCAAGCGGGCCGAAAGCTGCCCGTGAGTTTGGAGAAAAGATTTTGGATTCACTGGAGGAATAAAATGGAAAATGCAAAAAAGGAAAGCAAAGGAAGCAGGATTACAAAAGAGATGGGCATTGTCGACATTATACAGAAGCACCCTGAAACAATACAGGTTTTTGCAAAGCACGGCTTTCACTGCATAGGATGCGCAGCAGCTCATTTTGAAAACCTTGAGCAGGGCGCAGCAGCGCACGGCATTGATGCTGGCGAAATGGTTAAAGAAATGAATGAGATTATAGAAAAGGAAGGCAAAAAGCCTGAGAAAAAGAAATAACCCAAAAGTATTAAAAGCAGACAATAATTCGGCTATATGAAAATTTAGGTGTTCAATAAATCAATGCATTGAATCATATTGATTAAACTTAACAAGGGGGTTAAAAATGGACGAAGACAACGAAGAATATGATGATGAGCCGGCAGACAACTCTGCAGGCGAAGATGAAAATATTAATGAAGAGGCTGATGAGGACATGCCTGAAGAGCCTGAATCTGATGAGAGCGAAGAGGCTGAGGAAGAGCCTGCATCAAAAAAGGCAAAAGCTGAGCCTAAAAAGGAAAAGGCCAGGAATGAAAAGCATGAGAAGCATGAATCTCATCATGATGCAAAGCAGCACAAGGCTGGAAGCGGATTCAAGCTTAGCAAGACAGGAATGTGGCAGGCTGCTGCAGCAATACTGGGAATATTCCTCTTAATTTCAATATACCATGACAGCGGCTCATGCGGGATTTCAGGAGCTGTGACTGCTGATGAAGCTGCAGAGAAGACTGTTGATTTCATAAACAGCTACCTGCTTGACGGCACAGTCTCGGCAGAGCTGAAGGCATCTTCAGAAGAGAACAGCATGTTCAGGGTTGATTTTGATGTTGACGGCCAGCAGTATCCTTCATATGTAAGCCCTGACGGAAAGCTTCTTTTCCTCCAGCAGGGAATTGACATGGAGGAGTTTGCAGCGCAGGCATCAGCAGCAGAATCTGAAACTGAAGCAGAAGCAGAGCCACAGGATGCAGTAAAGGCTGAAGTTCCTGAAATCGAGCTTTTCGTAATGTCGCACTGCCCTTACGGAACACAGATGGAAAAGGGAGTGCTGCCTGCAGTTGAGCTTCTCGGAGACAAGGTTGACTTCAAGATAAGGTTTGTATATTATGCAATGCACGGAAAGACTGAAATTGACGAGCAGCTGAACCAGCACTGCATACAGAAGGAATTCAGCAGCAAATACATAAGCTACCTAAGCTGCTTCCTCAAGGAAGGAGACGGAGCTGCATGCCTTTCTGAATCAGGAATTGATGCTGATGAGCTTGCTGAATGCGTCAAGGAAGTTGATGAGCAGTTCAAGGTTACAGAGAAGTTCAATGACCAGTCAACATGGATGAACGGAAGGTTCCCTGCATTTGATGTTGATTTGGAGCTCAACACAGAATACGGCGTAAGGGGAAGCCCCCATCTTGTGATAAACGGCCAGACTTCAAACACTGCAAGAGACCCTGCATCAGTGCTTAAGGCAATCTGCGCATCATTCACAAATGCGCCTGAAGAGTGCAGCACAGCGCAGCTTTCATCGCAGGCTCCTTCAGCAGGATTCGGCTATGATGGCGGCGCTTCAGCAGAAGGCTCGTGCGGCTAAATTTTTTTGTTTTTTTATTTGTTTTTGTTTTTTAATGTTTTAATCAGGCAAAAAGGGGTGGTTTGAATCAAGAAAGACAGCGTAGCAATACTCATTTCGGCAGCAGCAATAATCATTCTTGGAATATTTATAGTCAACATAGACAGGATTTTTCCAACTCCTTCAGCATCTGCAAAAATAGGGGAATTAATGGCTGAATCCAGCTTTAACATTTCAGAAGACGGAACAAGCCCTGGCGCTTCTGTCTTGGTTGCAGTTTTTTCAGACTTCCAGTGCCCTGCATGCGAGATGGCAGCTCCTGAAATGAAGCAGGCAATGGAATATTATGGAAGCAGAGTAAACTTTATTTTCAAGCATTATCCTATCAAAGAAGGCTCAAGCCTTGCAGCGCAGGCTTCTGAATGCGCAAGGGACCAGGGAAAATTCTGGGAGTTTCATGATGCGCTTTTTGCATCCAGCCAGAAGCCGACAGCAGAGAGCCTCGCAGTTTTGGCTTCAGGCCTTGGGCTGGATTCCGGCGAGTTCCATGACTGCATTTACAGCGGCATAAAGCTTGCAAAGGTTGAAAGTGATTTTAGGGAGGGTGCATCTGCAGGAATAAGGGGCACTCCAACATTTATAATAAACGGAGCAAAGTATGAAGGCGCGCTTTCATTCAGCGAGCTGAAGCAGATAATAGGGAGTGAGCTTAAATGAACAAATTAATCAGGCATGCAAAAATCATTCTTGATGATGCCAAATCTGCATTGATGCTTTTGAGGAAAAATCCGAAGAAGCTTTTGATGGCGTCTGCGCTTGACTTAATTTTCTTGTTTGCATACGGATTTTTCACAGCGCCGCTTTTCGCAAGGATTGTTGGCTATGCAGTTGCAATCGGCACTATAGTCAGCGAGCAGGCGCCTGCTGCAATCAGGTCAGGAAGCCCTTCGCTTTCATCAATAATAGCATCAAGCCCTGAAGCAAGCAGCATGCTTACCAGCCTTTTTGGAGTTTTCATTGCTCTTGCAGTTGTGGTTTATGCAGTCTTTGCAGTGTTTCAGGGAGCTGCCTGGATGATTGGAGGGATGATTGCAGGAAGGAAAATAAGCTACAGCAGCCATCTTAACCAGTTTGCTGTTTTAAGCATATTCTGGATTGCTGCGCTTTCAGTCCAGCACATATATTCTCTAATGGAAAGCATAAGGAGAACATCTGCAGGCGCAGAATCAGGCAGGGCAATTGAGATTGCTCTTTTGATAATGATATTCTACTTTGCGTCAATATCTTATGCGTTGATTGGCTCAAAGCATCCTAAAGCCAAACTCAAAAACTCATTCAGGCTGGGAATTATGAAAGCAGGCATTATCGCACCTGCATTTTTGCTTGTCGCAGCAGCATACTTTGCAGTTTCAGCGGTTTTAAAAGGCCTTGCAGGAATAAGCCCCTGGCTGATGGTTGCAGGAGGCATCATTGTGATTATTCCAGGAATGACCTGGGCAAGGGTGTTTGTCATGCAAATTGTTGAGAGGGCTGCATCCAAGTAATTCCTTAAAATGATAGAGCACAGCATTAATCCTATAATTGCGCAAATCGGGCCTTTTACATTCTATTGGTACGGCTTAATGTATGTTTTGTCATTTATTTTTATGTACTTCATGCTTGCATACCTCTCAAAAAGCAGGAAGCTGAAGCTTTCAAAGCAGGACATTGAAGTGTTTCTGCTTGCAGCAGCTGCAGGCATGATTATTGGAGCAAGGTTTTTTGAGGTTTTTGTTTACAACCCCTCATATTATTTTGCAAACCCTTCAGACATCCTTGCAGTCTGGAAAGGAGGTTTGAGCTTCCACGGAGGGCTTTTGGGAGTTTTCATTGCAGGCTGGATTTTCTGCAGGAAAAAAGGAATTTCAGTGCTGAAGATGGCAGACCTTGTTGTTATTCCTTTGGGAGTCTGCCTTGCCTTTGGCAGGATTGGGAATTTTATCAACGGAGAGCTTTACGGAAGGATTACAAATTTGCCCTGGTGCTTCAAGTTCCAGGATGCAGACGGCTGCAGGCACCCTTCGCAGATTTATGAGGCTGGAAAAAACCTCTTTATATTTGCAGTAATGTGGGCGGTAAAAGACAGGAGGGAAAAGGACGGCTTTTTCTTTTCGCTGTTCCTTATAATGTACGGCTCGCTTAGGTTCATGATTGAGCTTGTGAGGGAGCCGACATCAGCAATGATAGGGCCTTTGACTATGGGGCAGCTGCTCTGTTCTTTAATGATAATTGCAGGAGCTTCGCTGATGATTTATATCAAAAAGAAAAGTTTATAAATAAGAATGAAAAATAATCAGTTGTGGGTTGGTAAATTTATAGCTTTGTTTTTTTTATCGAGCTGAAAATTAAATTTTAAGCAGAGCAATAAAAGATAATAAAAGAGGGGATGGTATAGTTGGGTGGCAATAACAAGGCAGTATTCTATGTCGCACTTCTAGTTTTCTCCATCCTGATAACTGCGTTTTCTGCTGCAGCAGCGAACATAAATTCCTGCCAAAATCTTACTCAGCCAGGAGCATACACACTTACTCAAAACATCAATTCTGCAGGCACATGCATTACAATAAACGTAAGCCATGTCCATCTTGACTGCCAGGGTTATCTGATAAACTTCTCAACGTCGGGAAATGGCTATGGCATATGGGCTGGACATTCTTCAAATTCTCTTCCAAATGTAACAATCATAAACTGCATAATTGAAAATGAAATTGGATGCAATGGGGGAGTCTACCTCAAGAATGGAAATTTTAATTTTACAAATAACCTAATAAATATAAGTAATCCTTCAAATTATGCTTATGCCCTCACAAATGATGGCGCTACAACAAAAATAATACATAATGAGATTTACACTTCAGGAACCGGCATTGGGAAGTCAGGAATTCATCAAGGCTCGATGGGTTCTGGAACAGTTGTAGGAAATAAAATAATCACTTATGAAAATAGTTCATACGGAATAGAACTGACAAATACTCCTGCATGGATTATCAAAGACAATAATATTACCACTTTTGGAAAAAAAGCTGATGCAATATACCTCACAGGAAGCCTCCATAATATAACCGGCAATAGGTTAAAGGCAGATTATTTTACTTCAACAGGTGCAGACAGGGCATATGCAATAAGGTTTGACAGCTCTTACTTTAATTATGTTTATAACAATATTATCAACAGCTCTGGAACAACAAACTGCACATATTCAGGAGGGTATTCATCATGCGCAGTCCAGCT
>CAYPXA010000009.1:0-54898 GCA_964414985.1 uncultured Methanosarcinales archaeon | reverse complement strand
TTTTTCATCTCTTTTGCAAGCTTGATAAACTTTTCCTGCCCGAAAAGCACAGCTCCTTTTTTTACGGCATCGATAAAAATCTTGTTTTGCTTGCTTATCTCTTCTTTAAATTCTGCTTCCGTAAGATTATTGGGGTGTATTTTTTTTGCCTGTAATTTTTGTATTTTTGAAATAGTTTCATTGATTTTTGAAATATTTTTTTTATCTGCAACAATCAAGATATCTATATCGTTCGCTTCTTTTGGCGAGTGAAGAATACTGCCGAACAGGATTAAAAAATCAGCCTGATTTTCTAATTCTTTAAAATTATCTATCCATCTTTGATTATTCTGCGCTTCTTCAGCGAGCGATAATTCAAGCTTCTTCTCTGTTAAAATATTAGCCCCATTAAGCTCAATCAAATATGCGCTTGTTTTTCCGCTTCCAATTGATTTCAGATTGATAATCTTCTCTGCTTCAAGTTTCTTTAGAATTTTCCAGGTTCCAACCCTGCTTAGGCTCATTTCTTTAGCAAGAGAAGTTACAGTATGCTGAACTGCGATATCTTTCAAAATCCTTATTAAAACTTTTTGTGCTGTTTCCATTTTGTTAATAGTTATTAACTTATAGTTAATAGTTATATATAAAACTTTCTATATTCTTCTTAAATCCTGATTAAAATTCATAAAGTTCAGCCTAAGCAACCGAACTCACGTGCTCATTCTTGTGCAGCCGAATCACATTTCCTACAAAGCCTTCAATCTTCTGCTCGTGGCTGACTATTATTATCTGCCTCATGCCCAGCTCGTCAATTACTTCCCTCACCCTGTCAAGCTGCTCTGAGCTGAACCCGTCAGTAGGCTCGTCAAGTATTATCAGGTCTTTTGTGTTTATGCCTGACACCATGTCGTTTATGACCTTGTTTAAAGCAAGCCTGTAGGCAAGAGCGCAGCTTGTCTTCTCTCCTCCGCTCAAAAACGATATGCTTGTGTCATATCCGTTCTGCTGCACAACAGGAGTAAATGAGCTGTCCAGCCTTGCTGTTACAGACTCATCTTCCATAAGCGCGCTGAACCATTTCTGGAAAAGGCTGTTGAAAGAGTGGTAAACCTGACCCATAACCTCTTTTTCCATAAGAGCCATAAGCGGAGTGAAGCTTGACTCAAGCCAGTGGTGCACTTTTTTAAGGCTTTTTGACTTGTCCAAAATAGACTCCTTTTTCTTGATTTCAGTGATAAGCGACTCTGCAGCCTTTTCTGCAGACTTCTTTTCAGCTCCAAGCTTTCCCAAATCAATATCAATCATGTGAAGCTGAGTTCTGGCTTTTTCATGCGCCTGCCTTGCAGACTCGTGCTTCTGCTCTGATTCAGCCATAGCCAAGATAGATGATGAAAGCGACATTTTCCTTGTATTTATCAGGCCTATTGACTTTTTCAGCTCTTCCTGCTCTGAATTTAGAAGAGCCTGCCTTGACTCCTTGTCTGAAATCTCCCTCCTGACTGCGCGTGCAGATGCAGCATCAAGCTGTTTTTTCCGGGTTTCATTGATAATGCTCTTTGCAGAAGCAGCTGCAGACGCAGCATCCTTCTCCTTCTGCGAGAATTCCATTATTCCTGATTCAATTTCTGCAATCTCAATATCAGCTCTTGAGCCTATGCCTTTTTTGTGCTCGTCTGAAACATTCTGCAGGCAGAGCGGGCACATATCTATCCTTGAAATTTTATCCTTGGTTTCAGCGCTTGCCCTTTTGCGCGCATTAAGCTCTGCAAACTTCCTTGATGCTGAAAGCCTTTCATCTTCAGCAGCCTTTAGTGCAGCTTCGTGCTTCTTCAGCTCTGCGCTGAAATCCAATTCCTCTTTTCCTTCAGACTCTTTCCTCAAAATTTCGAGCCTTTTCTCGATTAAGGCAAGCTCTGAGCTGTTTCTTTGCCTCTGCCCCAGCTTTGCATTAAGCTCTGCCTCGCACACTGCAAGCCCTTTTTTCATTTCAGCCAGCGCCTTAAGCTCATTCTCGCATTCAGAAACAGCAGTTTTTGAGCTCTCAAATAATGCTTTTGCATTATCCAGGCTGGGCATCAGCGCAGCTATTTTTGCATCAATCTCAGATGCATCCTTCTGCCTTGCCTTGAGCTCTGCCTTTTTTTCATCAATGTCAGAAGCAGAAGCTTCAGCCTCCCTTGATTTGGCCTTGAGCTCGTAAAGGTAAAGCTTTGCATTCTCCCTTATCAGCCTGTACTTGTCAACATCAAAAACCCTTCTAAGGGTGTTGAGCCTTGCCTCTTCATCGTCAAAGAGTATTTTTTTCATCTCCTCCTGGGGAGTGTAGACTGTATACCTGTAAATCAGCCCCTTGCTTTTTGCAAGAAGGTCTCTTGGATAGCCGAGAAGGTTGAGCACTGCAGCCTTCAGCTCTGTTGATGTTGCGTCCTTTCTAACGCCTCCAACAGTGATAAATCCTGCCTCCTGCTTTACTCCCTGCTTTGACCTTTTCAAAGTCCTGCCTATTACAACATCCTTTCCGCCAAGCTCAAGGCAGAGCTCAACGCTTCCTTCGTTCTTGCCGTTCCTTAGCAGGCTCTCTCCGGAAACATCGCCTTTCATTATGCCAAAAAGCGCAAATTCAGCTGCGAGAAGTATTGTTGACTTTCCTGAGCCTATGTCTCCTGAAAGCATCACGCTTCCTTCAGGAAACTCTATCTTCTGGCTTGTGTAGCTCCTGATGTTCTTTAGGCTGACTGATTTTATTAGCATTGGAAAAAGCAAGCTTATCCCTTTTTTATAATTAGTTGTAATGCAGAATATACAACAAGCAAAATCCAGCTAAATCTGCTTTTTAAGGTCTTCAACCATTGCAACAGGCGTAGGGTCTGTATTGTACTTAACTGCAAGATAGAATGCAGCAAGGTCTCCTATGAGTATTGCAGAGAAAAGCTTTGAAAGCGGGTTTTCTCCCTTTACTGCAATTTCAGTTACATTAACCCCTTTCTTCCTGTAAAGCTCCTTTGTTATCTTCATCCTTTTCTTGACCTGCTTGTGGTCGTCATCGTCTGAAAGCATGATTACATGGTATTGGGCCTTGAAGTTGACAAATGCGTTTATCTCGTTGTGGTTCTGTTCAGGGTAGACATTGCAGAAAGCGTGTGTTTTTGCGTTCTCATTGAATGCTATCTTCCACTTGTAGCCTGCAGCAGCAAGCCTCTGCGAAGTGTATATTATAGGTATTTTTCCTGCAATCTCCTCTGCAAGGCTCATTGCATTCTCCTTGTACCTGTCTGCGTCAAGCGCCTTTATCATTCCCTCAATTGCAGGAGTGTAGTCTGCCACGATTTTGCTGTTCATAAGCACGCCGAGCATTGAGAAGAAAAGGTGGCCTATTGCAGCCCTTGGCTGGAATCCCTCAAAAGGCTTTGGCACCTTTATAAATGGGACATTCTGCTTCTTGGCAAGCTCAATAAGCTTTCCTCCTGCAGCAATCACAATAAGGTTGCAACTCTTCTTAAGCGCATCCCTGTAGGATTCTATGGATTCTTCAGTATTGCCTGAATAGGATATTGCAAAAACAAGAGTTTTCCTGTTTGCCCATGCAGGAAGCCTGTATTCCCTGCTGACTGTCACGCTTATTTTTGAGTCTGAAAGAAGGGATTTGAGGACCTCTCCGGGAAGCGCAGAGCCGCCCATGCCTGACACTATTATGTCATCAACTTCGCCTATTGCCTTTATCCCCTCTGCAAGCTTCAGGCCTTCCCTGACCTGGCTTTTGAGAGAGCTTATCGAGCCGAGCATATCCTCCTTGTCTGCGGCAGCTATCTCCTCTTTTGAAATCATATTTAGAAATATTGCCGGCAACTATATAAACTTTTTCAAGCCAAACCGCAATATTTAAAAGCAAACTGCTTCTTCAGGATATATATTAGCTAATCAAGAGATGTGGGCGTTGCTTGCCTGAATCTTGTGAAACAAAAAACAATGGAGGCAGAAAATGGGAATGTACAAATACATTAGGGAGGCATGGAAGCAGCCAAAGGAAAACATGCCTGATCTCTGGAAGCAGAGGCTTATTCTCTGGAGAAAGCAGCCTGTATGCATAAGAATTGAGAATCCTACAAGGATTGACAGGGCACGGTCGCTTGGATACAGAGCTAAGCAGGGAATCTTTGTCGCAAGGCAGAGGCTCTTGAGGGGCGGAAGGCAGAAGCCAAGGCCTTCAGGCGGAAGAAGGTCCAAGAGGGCATCCAGAAGGAAGATTGTCGGAAAAAGCTACCAGCAGATTGCAGAGGAAAGGGCTGCAAGGAATTTCAGGAACTGCGAAGTGCTTAACTCATATTATGTTGCTGAAGACGGCACTCATTTCTGGTATGAGGTAATACTTGTTGACAAGGCGCACCCAGTCATTCTTGCAGACAAGAGGCTGAGCTGGCTTGCTGGAGACAAGGAGAAGGGAAGAGCTGAAAGAGGCCTTACCTCGTCTGGAAGGAAGTCAAGAGGGCTTAGATACAAGGGCAAGGGCGTTGAGAAGGCAAGGCCAAGCAACAGGGCCCACAACAGAACCCTTTAAGCTGTTTTTTTGTTTTTTTTATTTCTTTGATTTTCTTTGTTTTTACCGCATTGCTTGGGATTTGTCAGAACTAGTACTGCGCTTGGAGGCAATCCTTGATTTTTCATTGCCGCGCTCCGTGCAAATAATTGAAATGCTTCTTTGCAGGAGTCACCTTTTGAGTAATGTCCAGAACTCGTACTGCGCTTGGCGGCAATTGCTGAACAGACTAAGGGCAGTGTTCAGAACGCAAGCTTCATCGAGCTGACGTCGCTGACAAGCTTCATGTAGCCGTCTGAAGTGCGCTGGTTTTTTACAACCTTTGCCTTTTCAAAGACCTTTGAGAAGAAAAACTTCATCTTTTCAAGGGCAGCAGCCTCGTCCTTTATGATTATGCTGGAGTAGTTGTCCAGAATCATCTTTCCGTCGAACTCTGCGTTCAGCGTGCTTTCCATGCGCCTTATGTCCCGTATGACCTGGACTGCAGCGTCCTCTCCTTTTGCGACTGCCAGCGCCCTTGTTATCTCCTTTTCCTTTCCGTCATTGAAGGTTATTGCAAAGCTTATCTCGTCCCTTGCAGGAGAGAATGAAGAGACTTTTATCTCCCTGATTTCCACATTTATCTTTTTCATAACATGGGTATACTGTTGAAATATTTAATCTTTTTGCACGATTGCTGAAAACAGGGGTTTGGGAGGCTGCAGCATTAGTTTTTTAAGAAAAGGGGTATTGCCTGTGCTTGGCAGGCAGGTTTTTGGGGTATTTCATATAGGCAGGCAATAGGGGCTATATAGGGGTTTTGCACTGCTTTTTACTTGTTACTACCGCCTGATAACAAATAAAACGAAACATTTATATAGTAGTATGATTTATACCTACTAAGTAGTAACCTCTCACGAGGCTTTATGGGGTGCAATCAAAATGAAAATGAACACATCAAACGACGGAGAATCAGTTTATTCTAAAATTTACAATATTGGCCACAGGGCGTGGAAGTCAGTTTCTGCAACAGCAGAGACAGCAGCGCTTACACTTACTGCAGCAGCTATGCTCTATTTCGGAGGCTGTGATGCAGGCAAGGCAAGCAAGGTCGAGCTTGATAATGTTCCTGGCCAGATTCAGACAATGGTTGAAAAAGTGGAAAAGTCCAACAAAACCCTTGAAGACGATCTTAAAAAGTCAGTCGGAGAAGACCTCGCAAAAGCAGCAGAAGACAACAAGAAGCAGGATGAAGCTATAACTGATTTGGGAGGCAAGGCTGCTGAAAACGCAAAAGGCATTGCAGGCCTTGGCGACGATTTAAAAAAGACAAATGCAGCTGTTGAAGAGGCAAACAAAACTGCCGGCACAGCAAAGAAGACAGCTGACGAAGCAAGCACTGAAGTAAAGAAAGTAAAGGATGACGTAAAAGGCATTGAAGACAAGATTGCAGACCCTCTCGTTGGAAGAAGGATTGAGATAGGGGACTATGCACTCACAATAAAAAATGCTGAAGGCGGCATTGTCAGGTATTCACTTTCAAAAGGCACAGCGCCATTCCAGATAATTGATTTTAAAAAGTATGCATCAGGCGCTGCATTTATCGGCGTAGACTTTGATGCGGATTCCAACGGAAAGATAGAGCCGTCAGAAAGGACAGCAGGAATATACACTCCTTCAAATGCAAAGCTGGAATCAGCAAAGCTTGAAAACCTTGTTCTTGAATTCAACAAGAAAAAGAAGGCTGCTGACGAGAAAAAGGCTCCTCTTTCAGATGCAGAAAAGGCTGAAATCGAGGCTGTTGCAAAGCAGTTTTCAGGAATAGGAAAAGCACCTTCATACTCAATTTCAGACGCAAGCATAATTGAGATTTTTGACATATTCAATGCTGCCGGAGCTTCAGGAAAGCATACCGGCGGAAAGAAAGTCGATGCGCCTGCTGCATCATTCGGCGGAAAACATATCCTAAGCATAGAAAAGGTTGCAGACATGAAATACAAGATATTCTCATGGGATTCAGCAGTTGCAGAAATCTCATTTGACAGCACAGGAAAGTTTGACATAACAGACTACACAGGAGCTGCTGCATCCAGCAAGAGCCACGTTCTTCCAAAAGATTTCCTTGCAGACCTTGTTACTTTGTGGGAAGCAGGAAACGAGAGGGGCAAGGACTCATACATATCAGAGCAGAAAAGGCAGCTTGACGAGAAGAATTCAGACTCCAGGAAAAAGGAGCTTTCAGAGGATTATGACAGGGGATTCAAGGCAAAGATATCCGCCGACGGAAATGGGAGCCTCTCAACTGAAGCAATTGTTTCAGCAGGAACAGGAAGCGCAAACATGAAGCTTCACGGAAAGCACAGCGCTTCAGCATCTGAAAACAGCAATGAGAAGCTCAAGAGCATTGAAAGCCTTGGCGAAATCACAATCGAATACAGGCTTGGCAAGGAATCAGAAGGCCCAAGCGCAAACCACAGGCCAAAGATAACTTTGAGCCTTTTCGGCCAGCACAGCTCAGCAGAGTCTTCGCTGTTCGGAAAAGACCCAATAACATCAACTGACGGTTCAGGAAGGTTTGAGACAGTTGAGGAATATCTTGGCGGAAATTCAGAGCAGAGCAAAGGATTCGGCTCACTTTCCCTTAAGGGAACACTTAGTTCAGGAGACTTTGCAAATCTTTCACTTTTCGGAGGATATGGGCTTGACAGGCTTAAGGAAAACACAAGGATAAGCATAACAGACCTGACAGGAATAATACCTGAGCCAATTGTGAATGACATAGTTACTTCAGTAAGGGCTAGAAACAGCCTGTTTGGAGCAGAGTTCCTCGGCGGAGTGAAGATAGGAGAATCAACATTCATGCCAACTTTCAGCTACACAGGCGGAAAGATAAGCATAAGCGACCACATCAACCCAGGCCAGGAGATAAACTACTCTGAAATGGACATTGGAATGTTTGCAAACCTTAGCTTTTCCGATAAGATGAAGCTTACAGCAGGCGGAAAGTGGTCAATGGCAGATATTGAAGGCGAAAAAGTCAACGGAGGAAACTTCGTGCTTGGCTCAACATTCGGCCTTGGAGACCACTGCGTAATAAGCCCAGTTGGAAGGATTACAGTATCCGAAGGCGACAAGCCAAGATACAGCGGAAACCTGGTAGTTGTTGCAGGCGGAAGCGGAAACAGCAGGAAGAATGTCCAGGCAGTTGATGCTTACCAGCTGAACAGCATATTGATGGACAACAGCCACCAGTACACTCCTGAAATGATTGAAAGCAAGAACAAGTGGGCATGGAGCAACCTGATAAGGAACCTTGATGCAAACATGGCTCTTGGAATGGTCGTTGATGAGGCGTATGACGCAGACGGCAACAAGACAGTTGTCGGAGGCGGAAATATTGTCTTTATGGGAGAAGCGTACAAAGACATATTCAACAATCCGGGAAAGGTGTTCATTGACGCTTTTTTCAACAAGACTGCTGACGGCTACAATACAGGAATCGGAATTGGAGCATCAAGCAAGTCTGCATATAGCAGGATTGGATACAAGCAGTCCAGCGATGATATGACTATGGGCAATAAGGATGACAAGCACAACCTTGAGTTTGAGCTTGGATTTAACTTTTGAGGTGCTAAAATGAGATTACAAAAATTAATATGCGGAATATTTGCGTTTTTTGTACTTTTTGCACCTTTTGCAGAAGCAGTAGACATTGCTCCAATAGTTACAATCAGCTCGGATTATTCAAGGACTACAACCACAGCAGTCATAACAGCTGCTGCAGTTGATGCCTTGGACAATTCAGGCCTAGCTTGGATTAAGCTGTATGAGAACGGAAACCTGATTGCAGAA
Source organism: uncultured Methanosarcinales archaeon (assembly GCA_964414985.1). GTDB lineage: Archaea > Nanobdellota > Nanobdellia > Woesearchaeales > JAGWAF01 > JAFGCE01. Next base: position 46,554 of record CAYPXA010000009.1, on the reverse strand, counting down.
AAAAACTGCGGCCAGGCTTCTTCATGCATACTTATCAAGCCAGTATCAAAATCATTCCCTGGAGGCACATTCACCTACAGGGCAGACGCTTATGACAGGGGAAATCACCTTTCAAGCTCTGAACAGCTAACAATAGTATTTGCAGGAGTTGACGAAGTTTCTCCTGAATATGATGACATCAGGGTTTCTCCGGCAAGCCCTGCAGAATATGGAGTCCACACTTTTACAGTTGAATGGACTGACAATGGCAGGATAGGCCAGGTCTTTATAGAGCATGACTTCTTCGGAGAGCTTTTCAGGGCAGAAGTCACTTCCCATGAAGGCAATGACTACACATATGTCCTTAACGGCTATGAGTCAGACGCAGAGATAGGAACCCATCAGTGGAGAATGCAGGCTTATGACGTTGCAGAGCAGGGCCCTAACACTGCATCAACACCATGGCAGAGCTATACAATAGTAAAGGCAGATGTTGATTTTGAATGGGACATAACACCTTCAGCATCATTTGACTACGGCGCTGAATCAACAATAGCATGCGCTGTTGAGAATGAAATGAACATTGAGTCAGAAGCTGTGCTTTACAGGAACAATGAAGAAGTCTCAAACCCTAACACTGCAGTCCTGATTCCAGGAACTTACAATTACACATGCAGCGCTGAATCAACAAAGCATTTCAACGAGGCATCTGAAGAAAGGACAATAACAGTAAACAAGCTTCCATCAGACATAACACTTATGCTTGGCGGAAGGAGCGAGAATACCACAATTGAAAGGCTCCACCAGGACATTACCCTTAGGGGAGATATTGTTGTAGGCGACGGAGTGCTTCAGCTTTTTGTCGCAGGAGAGAATGTTGACGAAAGCGAATCACCTCTTGTATACCTTCAGGAAGCATTTGAAGAAATCGGCTCTTATGAAGTAAGGCTTGTAATGGCTGAAACAGATATATACAGCGCTGTTTCAGAGTCATTTTACATAAATGTTGTTGACACAAATGCTCCGAGAGAGCCTGAAAACCTTGAAGTTTCAAACATAACCCTTAACAGCGCAGTGCTGTCATGGGAGAATCCTGCAGACAGGGACAATGACTTTGCAGGAACAATGATATTCATTGATGGAGAGAATGTTGCAAACTCAACAGGAACTTCATATCTGCTTTCAGGCCTGGACTACAACACAGAGTACGAAGTTGAGATTTTCTCTTACGATACTTATGGGAATGTTAACAGCAATGGAGACAGAAGGGTTTTCATGACTCTGCCAGACACAGACGCTCCAGAGTGGAGCAACGAAGGCCTTGAACTTGAGAATTGGGTCTACGGAACAGAAGCAGGAGAAACTTATTCAGTTGTTACTGTGCCTTCAACTGCAACAAAGCTCGCTTCAGAAGTTGTTGACATTTCAGAGCAGAACATCATTTCAGTCGGAAATCCATGCAATAACCCTATTACAAATGTGATTATGGGCCGGGATATCAATGATCAGGAAGGCTGTGAGTCCTTAATCCCAGCAGGAAAAGCAATAATCAAGGTTTATGAGCACGGAGATTATTCACAGATTGTTGTAGCAGGCTCAAGCGACCTTCTCACAAGAATGGCTGCAAGAGTTCTCACAGAATCTGAGGATTACAACCTCGCAGGAAAGTACATTGAAGTCACAGGAACAAGCCTGACAGACATTGATGTAGTTTCAACTGAAGCAGACACAGGAGATTCAAACGACCTTTCAAGGTATCCAAAATTCCTTTTTGGAGAAGATTCAGAAGGATATTATTATGACGGCTATCTTGTTGTTGGAGATTCTGCTCCTGTAAGCGATGTTGTGGCTCTTGTTGATATTGCACAAAGCCTGAATCATATCACCTTTAAAGATAACAGAAACCCTTCAATAGCATGGTCTGACAACACAGACAGCATTGCAAGCGTCTGGTTTGAGCATGACTTTTCAGGCTCAATGGCTACAGAGCCAGCTGACGGAAACAGCTCAAATGTTTATTTCATAAACATGACAGACCTTCCAGCAGGCACATACAACTGGAGAGGCCATGCAAGGGACGCTTCAGGAAACACAGCTTCAACAGAGTGGTTTGACTTTACAATATACAAGGCAGAGCCTGTTTTAAGCCTTGAGCTTAACGGCTCTCCAGAAGACATAACAGTCTGGGAGCAGTCTGACCTGAACATAACAGCAAGGCTTATCGAAGGCGAAGGAAACATAACACTTTCAGCTATTGCAGGAGGAACTTCAGCACTGATATATGAAGGCCCAGCTCCATACTCTGAAGTAAACGGAATTGGAAACAGCTCATTTGATGTTGAGCTTTCATACGCTGAAACACAGAACTACACATCAGGCTCAGTTTCCTACACAGTAGATGTTATTCAGGTTGTAAGGAGCTTCACAATTTCAGCAGTTCCAGCTTCAGCAATTGCTGCAGAAGGCCAGGATGCTGAATTTGAAATTGTTGTTGAAAACACAGGAAACAGGAGGGAAAGCATAACCCTTTCAGTTTCAAGTGCAGGAGGCGCAGACTCTGCAGTCCTGAACTCAACCACAATTGAGGTTGATGCAGAAGACTCAGAATCAGTAACTTTGACAGCTTCAGACAGCGCAGTAGGCCAGTACAACATAACAATAACTGCAAGGTATACTGCTGATTCAGGATACTCAAGGAATGCAACTGCAACTTTGAATGTTGTTGACTACAGCAATGTAATACGCTCAACAATAAACAGCGTGTACTATGCATCAGGCTCTTACACCAATGCGCAGATACCTCAGCTTTTGGCTGCAACAGTTGTTGACTCAACAGTTGACAATGCTTCATACATTGAGGCTTCAGAAGTGCAGAGATCCACAATAGCCAGCTCAACAGTTGATGCAAGCTCAGAAATCAATGACAGCATAGTAAGGAATTCAGACCTTACATCATGCATTGTGCTGAACTCAACACTTGAAGGCATAACAGCATCAAACTGCAGGATTGAAGACTCAAATGCAGACCCTTCAGACCTGACAGGCTCAACAATAACTGGAGATTCAAGCATTGTCGACAGCAATGTTACATACTCAACAGTTGATGATTCAGATATTTCAAACTCTGACATAAACAACTCAATCATAACAGGCTCAGTGATTTCAGGCTCAATAGTCTATGACTCTACAATAACAGATTCTGTTGTTGACAGCGCAGACATCAGGAATTCAACAGTCATAAACTCAACAATACCTGAAGGAGCAGACATTGACGATGCCTACATTGAAGACGGAGTGATTGTAAACGGCACTGTAGACGGAACAGACTACACAGGAACTCCAACCAACTTGACAGATGCTGTGAACTATGCGCCAGTCGCATCATTCACATCTTCAGCAACTTCAATAACTGCAGGTGGAAGTGTTATGTTCACATCAACTTCAACAGACGCAAACATACCTGGAGCTCTTAACGACTCATTAACCTACAACTGGACAATTGCAGGAACATCAGTTTCAACAGCTTCCGGAATGTCATACACATTTGCAAGCGCAGGAACATACACAGTGCAGCTTGAAGCAACAGACAGGTTCGGCAAGTCTGACACAGAGTCTGTCGTGATTTCAGTCGCAAGCCCAAGCTCAGGCGGAAGCTCAGGCGGCGGAAGAAGGACAAGCTCAGACCCAAGGACAATACCACTTGACTTTGCAAAGGGCTCAATCATAACTCTGGACGTTTATCAGGGAGATGTGATAATGTTCACATTCGAAGGCGCAAAGCACAAGCTGACAGTAAAGGACGTTACTCTTGACTATGTTGATGTTGTTGTAGAATCTACACCAATCAGCGCAAGGATTGCAAAGTACAAGTCTGCAAACTTCAACATAAACGGAGACATGCTCTATGACTTCGGCATAATGGTTGCAAAGATTATAGGCAACAGCGGCGCAACATTCGTTATTGATGTCAAGGAGCTGATTTACGAAGACGAGCCTGTTGCTCCTCAGCCATCAGAATCAAGCGAAGAGGATGAAGAAGAGCAGCCTGCAGACTCTGATGCATCAGAAGATTCTGTTTTTGACACAGAAATTGATTCAGAAGCAGATGAATCTGAAGAGCAGCCTGGAATCTGGCAGAGATTTATTGCATGGCTCAAGTCAGTCTTCATCGGTTCAGGAGAATCTGATGCAGATGCTGAAAATGCAACAGCTTTGACAGGCGCAGCTTCAACAGATGCTGAAAGCGATGCAGAATTCGAAGATGAGCAGGAAGCAGAAGATTCTGAAGAGGAGTCAGATGCAGTCTCAGAGAATGCTGAAGCATCAGATGCTGAAAGTGAACAGTCTGATGAATCAGAAGCAGAAGCTTCACAGCCTTGGACTGTTCCAAAAGCGCTTATCGGCTCTTTGCTCATAGTCCTTATCATAGGCCTCGGACTTGGATTTTATTTTATTGCAAGGAAAAAGGTCATGGAAAAAAGGATTGAGCAGTACTTAATGTAATTTTTTATTTTTTATTAGCTTTTTTCAAATTCTGTTTTTTTGCTTTGTTTTATTCTTTGCAAAGATTTAAGAGGAGATTACATATAGCTATTAGTATCTTTTTCCGCAAAGCTTATAAGTTTCAGCCTCTAAAATAAGGCATCCATTAGTTAAAACTGAGGTGATGCTATAATGGCAGGAGATAAAAACGCACTGGACTGGATTGCACTGGTCTTAGTGATAGTAGGCGGATTGAACTGGGGCCTTGTAGGCTTGCTGAACTTTGATTTGGTAGCCACACTTTTCGGCTCAATATTGGGCGGAATAATTGCAAGGATTATATACATCCTGGTAGGGCTTGCAGCAGCATACACAATCTACTACATAGTTAAGGAGTAAATCTTTTTTGATTCTCCTTTTTTTATTTTTTTAATTCATTTCTTTTTTCTCAAAATGGGATTTGAAATGCCTCATTGCCTTGCTTAAGGCCAAAACTCAAACATTATTCTTGTGCGAGTTCGTCGCGAGGGGATGCTCCCTACGGGAACGCAGAACCCTGTTTTTTAAGGGCAGGAGTTTTGGAGCAAGGCAAAAGTACACTGATTGTTGAGCATTGCCGCGCTTCGTGTTGTTTATTGAACTACTTCTTTGCAGGAGCCACCTTTTGAAGAATGTCAAACAATGAGTACTGCGCTTGGCGGCAATTTTTTCTTCCTAATTCGTCTATGCAGGTGGTAAAAAACATTGGGAAAAGTATAAATCCAAGCAGTTCATCTTTTTTCTGGGGGAATTATGGATTTTAGGACAACTCTGCTTTCACTGTTAATGCTTTTGCTATGCGCAGCTCCGGCATTTTCGCAGGATTATGATATGAAGGAGAGTTTCTGCACAGGGCTTGACCCCGGCGAAAAGCAGGAAGTGATGTTTGCTGTGCTTGACACAAAGTCTTTTTCATATTACGGCGAGAACTATTCAATAAGGCTTATGGGCTCTTATGAAGACAGCGTTAATCTTGTTCTAAAGAGTGATTCTGAAATAATAGGCACAAAGCTGGCAAGCGAGATAAAAACAGGAGAATACTGGCTTGTGAATATTGACAGGCAGGGGCAGGATGATGCAAAAATCACGCTTGTATACCCTGGGAATGAAGCTGCAAAGCTTTTGCTTGAGCTTTTGAAAAACCCTGAAAAAGAAGCGCTGCTTGCAGAGGAAGCAGGCATCACTCAAAACACTTCTCAATCAAGCCCTAAAACAAATTCAAGCAAGAGTGTTCAGCAGCAAAATTCAAGTGCTGCACCTGCTCAATCTAATTCCAGCAAGCCAATTGTTTTGTCTTCTGCTGCCAGAAACACAAGCAGCCAGCCAAGCAGCGCAGGCTCACAATCTCAGCAGGCATCGACGCCAACAGCAGCAGCTTCCGGCGCATTAATCAATGTCAATATCAACATCTCTCCTGGAAGCGGCATTGGGCTTCTGATAACAGTATTTATTGTGCTTGGCGGATTAATCATCTACAAGATTGTCAGGAAGATGATTTTGTCAGGCTGATTCGAGCTGGAGAACAAAGCTGGCCTTAGTTGGTCTGAAATAAATCATTGCCGCGCTCCGTGTAGATGATTGAACTGCTTCTTGTCAGGAGCCACCTTTTGAACAATGTCCAGAATAAGTACTCCGCTGGGCGGCAATGCTGCTTATTGCTTTTCAATTAACGCGCTTGGCTGCTAATGCATAAATCTATCGCATCACTGCCTGCTTAAAGCCCAAGCAGCTGGTCTATCTCAACAGCAACTTTTTTCACGTCAGAAAAAGCCCTTTCAGCATCCTTCCTTATCTCGTCGACAAGCGACTCAAGGCTGTTCACCCTTAGCATGTATTTGTTTGAGTGCCTCACTACAATCCCAGACTCCATCAGCTTGTTTATGTGGTGGATTACAGTGCCTCTTGTAAGCCCAAGCTTGAGGGAAAGCTCATCTGAATTAAGCGGCTTGTCAAGCTTTGCAGCCTTGAGCAGCTCTATGAAAAGCCTGAAGCAGCTCTTGTCCTTGTCTCTCAAGTTAAAAAGGCCGAGCGAGCTTCCAACCCACTGGAGCTCGTCATTGAGGTTTCTTTCAGGCTTTCGCGTGCTTACAATTGTTATTCTGTAATGTGTGATTGCCATATAAGGTGTATTTGCCCATGTATATTTAAGCTTTTCTAAAAGAAACGAAAGCTTTATATATGTGTTGTTCTTAACCATTTTCTGTTGACTTTAAATCAACTAAAAAAGGTGCGTTTTGATGACAGAAAAAAAGCAGGAAACACATGAAAAAAAGGCAGAAGCAAGCGCTGCAGAGAGCAATGCAGGCAGTGAGAAGCATGACATCGCTTCAAAAATGCCGAAAGAGTCTGCTGAAGAGCTGAAGGAGATTGTTCAGAGGCTTCAGGCAGAGTTTGAAAACTACAGGAAGAGGGCTGAGCGCGAAAAGCAGCAGGTTGTCTGCACAGCTTCATCAAGCCTGATAAGGCAGCTGCTGCCTGTTGTTGACAATTTTGAGGCTGCGCTTCAAAACAAAGAAAATAGCGCAGAGTTTGCCAAGGGCATTGAGATGATTTACCTTCAGCTTGCATCTGTCCTTGAAAGCCAGGGCCTGAAAAAAATTGAGTCTGAAGGAAAGAAGTTTGACCCTTATATTCACGAGGCTCTTATGCAGCAGGAGTCTGACAAGGAAGCAGGAATTGTAATTGAGGAATTTCAGAAAGGCTACACTTTGAACGGAACTGTGATAAGGCACTCAAAGGTGAAAGTGAGCCAGGGCGCAAAAAAGGCATAAATCCCAGAGGTGAAGAATGATAAAAATCACAAAGGACACTCCGCTTAAGATGATAAGGGAGCTGTCGAAAGACTGCACAATGTGCGGAAACTGCTGCAAATACGGCGCAGGATTCCTTGTGCCTGAAGACATCCCAAGGCTTGCAAGGTTTTTAGGAATGACAGAGCAGGAGCTCAAGGAAAAATGCCTTGAAGAAATAGAGATATTCAACACAAAGGCGTGGAAGCCAAAAAGGCTGAAGGAAGGCAAGCCTTATGGAAAATGCATGTTTTTTGCAGGCGAAAACGGCTGTTCAGTTCATGCTGCCAAGCCGTTCCAGTGCGCAATAACAAACTGCAGCGAATTTGCAGAGCATTTAATCCAGTGGCTTTACCTCAACTATTTTGTAAATCCTGACGACCCTGAATCAGTGAGGCAGTGGGCGTCATACCTAAAAGGGAAGGAATGGGTGATACAGGGCGGAAACCTGCACGAGCTTGTCCCTGACCAGGAAAGGCTAAGAAAAATAATGAGCTACGAGGCGCTGAAATGATAAAGGCAGTTGTTTTTGACATCGGCAGGGTTTTGGTCAACGACCCTTTTGACACCATTATAAGCGTGCTGAAAAAAGAGGGCATAAGCGCTGAAAAGGCAAAGGATGCGCTTTACAACGACGGATGGGCAAAGTACAAGACAGGCAAATCAGACGGCTCTGGCTTTTGGCAGGCAATTGCAGAAAAGTCAGGCATGAAGATTAAGATTGAAGAGCTAAGGAAGAAAACAATAAGCGCATTCAGGGAAATCCCAGGCATGCTTGGACTTGCAAGGCAGCTCAAGAATAATGGATACTATATTGGAATCATCTCAAACAATGTTGTTGAGTGGGCAGACGCATTTAATGAAAAATTCAGCCCAAAAAGCATATTCAGCACGATAATAATGTCATTTGAGGAGGGCGCTGCAAAGCCTGACGAGAGGATTTACAGGATTTTCCTTGAGAAATCAGGGCTTAAGCCTGAAGAGTGCGTATTCATTGATGACAAGAAAAGGAACCTTGAGCCTGCTGAAAGGATGGGGTTTAAGGCCATCCATTTTGAATCCAGGGAAAAGCTGGAAAATGAGCTTGAAAAGATGGGCTTAAACAAAAAAAGGGAGGATGCATAAAATGGAAAACAAGCAGATAAACATTTCAATCGACGAGGGAAAGCCCTTCTTTGCCCACGAGGCAAGCGTCAACTTCAACCCATTGCAGTTTTCAATCGACTTCAGGACAATAACTCCGAGAAATGACCTGAGGTCAAAGCCGGGAGTGCCTTCGCTGCAGGTCATGCACAATGTAGTCATGGTTGAGCCGTGGCACATGGTGCAGCTCCGGGACCTGCTGTCGAGGATGGTTGATGCATACGAAAAGGAGTTTGGCGCAATAAAAAAGCCAAAGGCTGTCGAGGCTTTTGAGAAGAAGAGGAAGAAAAGCCCTGAAGAGAAGGATTCAGAAGTAAGTGATGCAAGCACAGAGGTGCCGACATACTTCGGGTGAATCCTGGAGAGTTTTGAAAATGAACGAAGCTGAAGTCAAGATACTGGACATTGACCCAAAGAAGATAAGGGCAGCGCTGAAAAAGGCAGGTGCAAGGCCTGTTTTTGAGAATGTTAATGTTCATTCAATGCTCTTTGACTTCAAGGACAGGAGGATAAGGAAATCAGGCTGCCTTGTCAGGCTCAGAAAAATAGGCAATAAGGCAGAGCTGACATTCAAAAAGCCTGTTGAAAAAAAGGATGCAAAAATATGCGATGAGACAGATGTCGAGGTGGGGAGCTTTGAGGACAGCTTAAGGCTTCTTGAAATGCTTGGCCTGAAATGCTTTGCAGAGCACAGGAAGAAAAGGTCAAGGTACAGGCTTGGGAAATGGCAGTACGAGATTGACAAGTATGAAGGCATTCCTGCATTTGTTGAAATCGAGGCAAAATCAAATCATGTTAAGGAAGCAAAAGTTGAGCTTGAGAAGGCTGTAAGGCTTCTCGGCTATGAGATGAGCGAAGCAAAGCCCTGGAACGGATACGAGGTTCACAGGCACTACAAAATAAAAAAATAACTTGGTGAGGGGAGAAAAATGGCAGAAAAAAACCAGTCGCAGAAAAAGGGAGGCCTTGGAAAGGCAATAGGAATAGACCTTGGAACAACATTTTCAGCTGTTGCAGTAATGGAGGCAGGAAAGCCGGCAATACTGTCAAACAGCGAGGGTGACAGGACAACTCCAAGCGTTGTATCAATCAAAGACGGAGAAAGGATTGTCGGAAAAGTTGCAAGAAACCAGGCTATCATCGACCCTGAAAGGAATGTAAGGTCGATAAAGAGGAAGATGGGCACAAACGAGAAGATAACAATCGACGGAAAGGATTATTCTCCGCAGGAGATTTCTGCAATAATACTGCAGAAGCTTGTAAGGGATGCAGAGGCAAACCTAGGCCATTCTATCAAGGATGTTGTCATTACAGTTCCTGCATACTTCGACGACTCGCAGAGGCAGGCAACAAAGGATGCTGGAAAGATTGCAGGCCTTAATGTGCTTAGGATTGTCAATGAGCCGACTGCAGCAGCGCTTGCATACGGATTAGACAAATCCAATGACCACACAATAATGGTTTTTGATTTCGGAGGAGGAACATTTGACGTTTCCATCTTAGAGCTTAGCGAGGGTGTTTTTGAGGTTAAGGCAACTTCAGGAAACAACCATCTTGGAGGGGATGACATTGACGAAATCCTCATTGACTGGATGGCAGACAGGTTCAAGAAGGAGACAGGCATAGACTTGAGGAGGGACAAGGTGGCGCAGCAGAGGCTGAAGGAGGCTGCTGAAAAGGCAAAGATTGAGCTAAGCACTGCACAAAAGACAGTCATAAACCTGCCTTTCATAACAGCTGATGCAAACGGGCCAAAGCACCTGAACGCAGAGCTTTCAAGGGCTGAATTTGAGAAGCTCATCGAGGACATTATTGAGAAGCTTAGCGGGCCTACAAAGCAGGCGCTGGATGACTCAAAGCTGAAGCCTGAAGACATTGACAAGGTAATACTTGTAGGCGGCTCCACAAGAATCCCGGCAGTGCAGAGGGTTGTAAAGCAGATAATCGGCAAGGAAGGCGATAAGTCTGTAAACCCTGATGAGGCTGTTGCGCTCGGAGCTGCAATCCAGGCAGGAATACTTGGCGGAGAAGTCAAGGATGTGCTTCTGCTGGACGTAACTCCTTTGAGCCTTGGAATAGAAACTCTGGGAGGAGTCTCTACAAAGCTTATTGAGAGGAACGCAACAATTCCTACAAAGAAGTCGCAGATATTTTCAACTGCAGCAGACAGCCAGTCAGCTGTGACAATAAACGTGCTTCAGGGAGAAAGGCCGATGGCTGCAGACAACAAGAGCCTAGGAAGGTTTGACCTTGTGGGAATACCTCCAGCTCCAAGGGGAATACCCCAGATTGAGGTTACATTTGACATTGACGCAAACGGCATAGTGAATGTTTCTGCAAAAGACCTGGGCACAGGAAAGGAGCAGAAGATTACTGTAAGCGGAAGCTCAAACCTGTCTGAAAGCGACATCAAGAAGATGAAGGCAGATGCAGAGGCCCATGCTGAAGATGACAAGAGGAAGCTTGATGAGATTGAGACAATAAACCAGGCTGACTCTATAATCTACAATACAGAGAAGACAATGAAGGACATGGAAGGCAAGGCTGATGCATCAAAGCTTAAGGAGCTCAAGGAAAAGGTTGACAGCCTCAAGAAGCTGATGGAGCCTGAAAAGAAGGACATTCCTGCAATCAAGAAGAAGCTTGACGAGCTCAACGAGATTGCGCAGGCTGCTGCAACTGAAATGTACCAGAAGGCTTCAGAGCAGCACAAGGCGCAGGCCAATGCAGGGGAAGGAAAGCAGGCCGGCGGAAAAAAGCACGGCAAGGAAAAGGTTGTTGATGCAGAAGTTGTTGACAATGAAGAAGGCGATGGCAGCAGGGAGGACGGGGAGGAATGAACCTTCCCTCCCAAAAAGAGGTTGAGCAGCTTTGGGATGAATACCATGTCCCTGAACAGATAAGGAGGCACTGCCGCAAGGTTGCGCTTGTCGGAGTGTTTCTTGCAAGGAAGCTGAATGAGAAGGGCATAAAGGTTGATGAAAGGCTTGTTGAGAAGGCAGGCCTTCTCCACGACCTTACAAGGACATCGAATTTCACAAAGTTTGAGGTGCGCGAAGGCTGCTCAAAAGAGGATGTTGAATTTTGGAAGTCGCTTCATAAGAAGTACGGCTCAATGTGCCACAGCGAGAGTGCAGGAGAAATCCTGAAGCAGAAATACCCTGAGCTTGCTGAAGTTGTCAGGTCGCACGGATTTGAGTTCAAGGCAAAATGCACAAAATCCTGGCCTTGGGAAATCAAGATAATAAACTATGCAGACTTCAGGGTGCTTCACGACAGGATTGTAAGCGCAGCAGAAAGGCTTAAGGATTCTGAAACAAGGCATGGAGATTTCCATGAAAGCGTAAGCAGAAAGCTTGGCATCAACTCATGCAGGATGGTCAAGGAAGTTACATCCAGCCTTGAAAATGAGATATTTGGCATTATAGGCATAAGGCCTGAAGACATAAAAGAGGGAATGGAAGTGCAGTAACTATGGCAAAGAAAGATTATTATGATATTCTGGGCGTAGGCAAAGATGCGCCTAAAGATGAGATAAAAAGGGCTTACAAGAAGCTTGCAAAAAAATACCATCCTGACATAAACAAGGAAGACCCGAATGCATCTGAAAAATTCAAGGAGATAAATGAGGCTGCCTCTGTTTTGGGAGATGACCAGAAAAGGGAGCAGTACGACCGCTTTGGGACTGCAGACTCTTCAGGAATGGGCGGCCAGGGCTTTAACTTCAATGATTTTGCAAACTTTGGATTTGACTTTGGAGATATTTTTGAGGGGTTTTTTGGCGGAAAGTCAGGTGCAAGGGGAAGGCACGAGGCTTCAAGCGGAGACAACCTAAGGTTTGACATGGAGATTACACTTGAAGAAGCTGCAAAGGGAGTTGCAAAAACAGTCATAATACCAAGGCACGAAAAATGCGAGAAATGCAAAGGCTTGGGAGGCACAGACATCAAGAAATGTGCACAATGCGGAGGCTCAGGCGCTGTAAGGCAGACTTCAAGAACACCTTTTGGGATATTCTCAACAACAAGGGAGTGCCCTGCGTGCCAGGGCTCTGGAGACATTGTGAAGAATGTCTGCGAGTTCTGCGACGGAGAAGGAAGGGTGAAAAAGGAGCGCAGGCTTGAGATAAAGATACCTGCCGGAGTTGAGGAAGGCACAAGGCTTAGGGTTTCAGGCGAGGGAGAGGCAGGCGAAAGAGGAGCTCCTTCAGGAGACCTTTATGTCCTTATCCACATACTGCCACACAAGTTTTTCAAGCGCAAGGGAAATGACATATTGACTAATGCAGAAATCTCATTTGCAGAGGCTGCGCTCGGCACAACAATCGAAATTCCAACCTTGGAAGGCACTGCAACTCTTAAGATTCCTGCAGGAACCCAGCCAGGCACTATTTTCAGGATGAAGGGAAAAGGCATTCCTGATGTGCACGGCTACGGCGCAGGAAGCGAGAATATAACAGTGAATGTTGCTGTGCCTGAAAAGCTGTCCAAAAAGCAGAAGGAGCTTCTTGAGGAGTTTGAGAAGGAGTCTGGAAAGAAAAGGAAAAAGTTTTTTGGGTTTTGATTGGTTCTTTTAATTCATTTTTTCTGCTGTATCATCAGCATTTCATAGAACTTTCCTTTTTTTTCAACCAGCTCGCTGAATTTCCCTTCTTCGCATATTGAGCCGTTATCCATCATTATTATCTTTTCGCAGTCTCTTAAAGTTGAAAGCCTGTGTGCGATAACAATCATTGTGCTTGCTTTAAGCTCTTTTTGGAGCATCTCCTGGATTCTGGATTCAGTCTTGCTGTCAAGCGAGGATGTTGCCTCATCAAGAATCAGCATCGGGCTGCTCTTGTAGACTGCCCTTGCAATCCCTATTCTCTGCCTTTCCCCTCCGCTCATTCTGTATCCTTTTTCTCCAATAATAGTATTAAGGCCTTTTGGAAGGTTTTTTGCAAATTCGTCTATTCCTGCAATCTCTGCAGCCTTCCTGAACATTTTGTAGTCTTTGCTTATTGAAGAGACTGTTATGTTGTTCAGAAGGGACATGTTGAACATTTCTGAATCCTGCAGGACAATGCCTACATTGTCAGTAATTGATTTTCTGCTGAATTTCCTAAGGTCTTTTCCGTCTACAAGAATCCTGCCTTTCTGGGGAGTGTAAAGCCCGAGAAGCAGCTTTGCCAGTGTTGATTTTCCGCATCCTGATTTTCCTGCAATCCCTATCTTCTCATTTCTTCTTATTGAAATGCTGAAGTTTTCAAGCGCGTTTTTATGCTTGTACCTGAAGGTTACATTCCTGAATTCAATCTTCTCCCAGCTTTCAGGCATTTTTTCCTTTTTGTCATCCTCAAAAACATCCTCCCTGAAGATTGTCATAAACCTGCCAAGCCCTGCCTTGAATTTTATGAACTCCTCGCTCCTGTCTGTTACCTCATGGAGGGAATCCTTCAGCTTTCCGAAATAGCTTGCAAATATGAATATTGTGCCTACTGTTATTGCGCCGAATGCAGCATCCAGGCCGAGTATCAGGACAAAAACCGCGTATGCCATTGATGATAAAATCTTGACTATTTTTGTCCTCCTCTGGCTTGCCTGCTTTGCCTTTGTCCAAATGCCCATGTATTTATTTTCGTATTCTCCTGTCCTTTCGCTGAAGACAGCCTTCAGCCCGAGCGATTTTACAGTAAGGAGGTTTGATGCTGACTCGTGGACTTTTCCGCTGACCTTCTCGCCCATAATATTCATTTTGTTCTGCCAGTAGCTTATCCTCTTGTCCAGGAAGTATTCCCCGCAGAGGTAAACTGATGCGTACAAAAATCCGATAAGTGCATACTTTATTTCAAGAGTTGCAAAAAGGATTATTGAGCCTGCAAGTGAAGTAATTATGAATATTCCAGAATTTGAGAACTCCCTCAATCCGTCGTATATGCTTTCTCCGCCCTTGTTTATTTTTTCTATCTTGCTTCCTGTCTCTTCCTTCTCATGCCACTTTAGCTCAAGGCTCATCAGCTTGTCCATAGCCTTTATCCTTGCATCTTTTCTGGCTTCTGCTGCAATCATCTGCATTCTGTATTTTACAAAGAATCTCATCCAGACATTAAGTGTTCCTGATACTGCAATTACTGCAACCCACATGTAAAAAACTCCCAGCGGCTCTCCCCTGCTGTATCCCAAAAAAAAGTCTGCAATCTTTCCAAGTGCATATGCAGGGATGAAAATGAGCATCTCAAACATTACCCTCAAAGAAGTCCAGAAAACGAACAGCGCCCTTTTGCCTTCAAGAATCAGCCATATGTCCTTGGCGCATTGCTTCCAGGTGTACTTCTCTTTTTTCATATGCACTTATATCCTTGAGGGGATTTATAAACTTATTGCGTGTAAAATATATATTTAGAAATATATGTTCTAGAAAACGAAAGTTTTTTAATAGGCTGGAATCTTAATGATATACAGGACAAAAACCGCAAATCTTATTCTTTCAAATCCTGAACAGAAGATTGCATCTCTTGCAGAAGAACTTGTACTTTTTGTTTCCCAAAATGTCGCTCTTGCAGACAGGGCATCCATTCTTTATTCTGTATACTATGTTATCTTCACCCAACTACACTCACTAGCAAGGTTGTTTTAATTATGCATTTATAAATTTTATTGCAACTTTGAGGGGTTGCCTCGCGGAGCTCATGCCTGGCTGTTAATTTGAGGAGGGATAGTCAAATAAAATTTTGCATCCTATGCTAAACACCTCTTAGGAAACATCCTCATTAAAAAAACTAAACATTAATAAGGTTTAAATGATTAGATAGGCTTATATCACCTAATTTGGGATGAGAGTTATGGAAAAAAAGAATCCTAATCTGCCTAAGCTCACAGAAAATGATAGAAAAGTTCTTAAAAAAATACTTACACTCAAAAAGATTCCAGACAGCGATATCGCTAAAAGCATGCAGCTTTCTCCACAGGCGATATTCAAGATAAGGAAAAAATTAGAGGACTGCGGAATTATCAAAGGTTATATTCCACTTATTGATTTCAAGAAAATAGGGATCAATGTCATGACGCTTATGATTGTTCGCCTTTCTTCTAAGATGTGGAGCTCTTTTTCAGATGAGCAGATTTCGGAAAGGATGGCTAAAGCGCCTTATGTAATTGACGCGTACAGGGTTGCTGATGAAAATGCTTCACATATTCTATTGCTTGCGTTTAGGAATACAGCTCAAAAGGAGATGTATATCTCCGAGATTCAGACTAAGTTTGCGGAAGAAGTTCAGATTAAGGGAATATACACTTTTTCAGTGGACAAGATTATCTCGCATAGCCCGCTTGGGCTCCTGCATGAGATAGTTGATAAAAAAGAATTTTTGCCAAATGATTTATTCTTAAATCACTCCAATTAAAGCTCAAGCAGCAATCAATAAGGTATAGCCCTCTCCTCTGATTAGCATCCTTATCAATTAATTTCTATAAATCTCTTTAAAATGTCTACTCAAGGCATTAGAACTTCAATAATATTCTTAATACAGGTTAAGATGGGCTGGCTGATATGCAACCCCTATTGTTCAAAGATGACTGAACTTAGGGGGTATTAGCTGGCCGCAGAAAGGGGGCGATAAGAATGTTTTTTGAAGATAGCAACCATAAGATATATTCATCAGAAGAAGTTGACCTGATGCCCATATGGGAAATAGAAGAGTGCAATCTGCACATTTGGGGGGATGAGGACTTGGGAGGATGAAGAATTATAATTTTTTGCCGCATCACCCATAGTTCAGGTTAAGGGGTGGTTTAAATGGAAAATGTTGAGAGGATTGAATTAAACAGGAGGATAGGCTACTGGAATCATGTCTTGGTGAAGCTTGAAACCCATATGATAAAGGCGCAGTCAGAGCGCATAGATATCAAAAGCCGATTAAGGCATTTGCATAATTTGCTGTAGCTAATGTAGGCTGCACTAAGAAGATGACGAAAGATAACGCTAATGGCAAAACCAAAAAAAATACTCAAGAATAAAATGGAAATAATCACCTGTAATCATTGTCATAAAAAAATAACACACCCGGCATTAGCAGGCCTAACGCTTGTATGCCCTTATTGCAAAAAATCAGTAAATGGTCAATATTACCATGGAGAAACTAAATGAAACACGAAAATAAAATATTATCCCATATGTTTGTATATCTGGCGGTTTTTTCACTTATTGCATTTAGTGCCAATGCTGAATATCCAGCATCGCTTGTAGATCTCGGAGCAGCTGAAAATTTTGCAGTCTTGTCAAAAGTAGCAATCACTTCTGCCAGCGCAAGTGCAGTTATTGCTGGAGATATTGGAGTAAGCCCTGCAAGCGGAGCATCTATTACTTTGGCGTGTTCAGAACTAACTGGAACAATATGGCAGGTTGATGCCGGCCTTGTGGCTTCTTGTGCTGTAGATGGTACAGCTAATGCTAATACTGGTAAAATCTATGTGGATAACGCAGTGCTTGCTTTGGGAACAGCATATACTGCTGCCACAGGCGGAGCAAATACGCCTGCAATTGGGGCTGTATTCTTAAATCTTGGAGCAGGCACTCTTACTGCGCGAACTCTTAGCCCGGGTGTCTACACATGGGGCGCTACTTTAGACATAACTGGAGATATCACTCTTGACTGCGCAGGAAATTCTAGCGAGGTTTTTGTATTTCAGATAGGAACAGATTTGGATCTCGCAACAACCAAGCAAATTATCTTAGCTGGAGGCTGTCAGGCTTCCAGAATCTTTTGGGCAGTCGGTGGAACAACAGTTCTTCATGAACAATCACATTTAGAGGGAACTATTATTACTGGGCCGGGTACAACAGAAATTACTCTGATTGCCAGCACTCCAGGTGCAACAGTAAATGGAAGATTATTGGGCTCAAAAACTATTGCGCTTCAAGCCAATTCTGCTGTAACAATGCCAGTCAATAGTGCGCCCAGCACATCTTCAGTAACTTCAGCGCCTGCTACTGCATCCACTGCATCAATAAACTGGACAACCAATATATTTTCTAATTCAACTGTAAATTATGGCGTTGATTCCACAAACCTTAGCAGCTCTGCTTCAAACACAAGCTTAGTAATGAGCCATACTGTCTTATTATCAGGGTTAACAGCATCAACACTATATTATTTCAATTTAACTTCGTGCGATGCTATTGGAAGCTGTGATATAAGCGGTTTATACAATTTCACGACATCAGCTGCAGGCGGAATAACAATTGGCAATTCTTCTGATATTGCCACTACACTGCCAAATCTTGCAGCAAAGGTTAATGGAACAGACGCAACAGACGGAATGAACCTTAGCGGCACTAATCCTGTAAACTTAACCTCCAATGGGCTGCCAATTGTTGATTTTAATTATGACTTTGATGCAAGCCCATTAAATTTTAGTGCATTAAATGTAACAAATGGAACAAGGTCCAGTGCAAGCTACATGATAGTTAACGGCGTAAATTCAACAGGAGCCCAAGTTGGCACAAAGACTATTCATCTTTATGGTGTAAGCACAAGCTTCAATGGAATTTGTGTGCAAAATATTGAAAGCGCATCTGTGCCTTCTACAAACTGCAATGGCTCCAGCGAGTTTGCTCTAAAATGCGATGGTATTGCAAGCAATGGAGTAACCTGCACTAAGAGTACAGGAAATACCACTATTACAGTATCCGGATTGCAGAACTCAGGCATAATCCAATTTGTTGTATCTTCAAATCCAGCACCTATAAATCTGGGAACATCTGGAAATTTTGTAGTCTTGGCAAAAACCGGAATCTCAACCACTGGAACCACCTCAATTAATGGGCATATTGGAGTAAGCCCAATTGATAGCACTGCAATAACAGGATTTGGAGCTTTGCCGCTTGATTCTTCAGGCGCATTTTCAACATCAATTTTAGTCAACGGAAGCGTTTATGCTGCTGACTATGCAAGCCCTACGCCTTCTATGCTGTCTACAGCAATAAGCGACATGCAAACAGCTTATACAACTGCCAATGGCCTCGCGCCTGATGTTATTGAAATTGGAGCAGGAAATATCGGCGGTTTGACTCTTACTCCTGGAGTTTATAAATGGGGAACTGGCTTGACAATACCAACTGATGTCACGCTTTCTGGAAACTCAACCAGTGTATGGGTATTCCAGGTAGCGCAAACTCTTGACCTCTCCAATGGCAAGCAGATTATATTAAGCGGCGGCGCACAGGCTAAGAACATCTTCTGGGTTGTAGCCGGCCAAACTACAATTGGAACAACCGCTGTTTTCAACGGGAATATCCTTGATAAGACTGAAATTGTCATGAACACAGGTACAGTGTTTAATGGAAGAGCGCTCGCGCAGACAGCAGTTACAGTTGGTTCCAGTAATGTATCTTTGCCAGCCAGCACAGTAATAAGCAGTGACATACTGCCTCCGATAGTAACATTGAACACGCCAGATAACACATGGACTAATGACAACCAAACCAGCTTCAACTTTACTTTTGTTGATGCTGTGTCTGCTACAGCTAATTGCAGCTTGTTTATCAGCGATATAGTATATAACACTAGCTTAACTGCCAACAACACAAGCACTCTGATTGCTCCAAACTCAAGTTTAGCTGAAGGAGCTTATAGCTGGCATGTTGATTGTATAGACCTTTCTGGCAACACAGGAATATCTGCTTCAAGAATCATCAACATAAATGATAACACAACTGCACCAATATTGAGCAACATTTCAAGCTCATCTATAACTTATGGAGGAGCTGTAATCACATGGACAACCAATGAAGTGGCAAATTCCACAGTGAATTATGGGACTGCTCTTAATCTGGGCAGCACAGCAGAAAGCAGCGCTCTTGCAGCAAGCCACAGCATAAGCCTGTCTTTGAGTGCAAGCACATTGTATTATTATAATGTGACAAGCTGTGATCCTGCAGGCAACTGCAACACAAGCTCAATTTATAACTTCACAACTGCTGCAGCACCTTCCAGCGGTGGAGGGGGCGGAAGCTCAACGTATATATGGGCGTGCACTGAATGGAGCGCATGCTCTTCAAACGAAATTCAGACAAGAAATTGTACAAACCAAGGAACAGGCAGTGGAATTATTGGAAAGCCTGCAGAAATACAATCGTGCACATACACTCAACCAACTGCTGCAAGCCAAACTGCAGCTCAAACTGCACCGCAGACAACAGCCTCAGACAGCTTCTGGAACAAAACAGGGGATGCTGGCCAGGAAAATACTGAAGTTGTTCTGCCTGCCGGAAACCAGATTACTGGCCAGGCTGTCAGGGAAATAGGATTTGCTGATTTATGGTGGGCCAAAGCTTTGGGGATATTAGCGATTATATTGCTTGTAATCGGAGGCTATTTTATTTTCAGAAACAAGTGAATCTGTCTGTAAAAAGCAGGAATGCACGAAGAATAACTTGGCTAAATTGAAGCGCAAAAAATTCAAATAGCTTTTTTGCGTCCAGAAAGTAATTCAGGCATTATTGGAGCTGTTCTTTTTTCTTTTTTTATTATAACTTTTATAGCGTGGCTTAATCACAAATATGCAAAACGAAGACGTAAACTCAAATTACAAAACTTACAAAAGATGAAACTCGATTATAAACTATGGCTCACATTAAACCAAACATTAACCAATATCAGAGAGTAGTGCCTTTTATCATATTTGTACTAGCATTGTTTTTATTTTTTAAGCTTATCAGGCCAGTGATAACCATTATTTTAAGCAGCATACTTTTGGCATACATCTCTTTTCCTATCTACAGAAGGATAAGAAAAAAGCTGTCAAATAAAACTATTTCAATTATTTTGTCTTTATTGATTATTGTAATTATCCTGTTAATCCCCTTTTCTTTGCTGGCAGTTGGAATTGGGGAGCAGGGATATTATTTCTATAATTCGTTATCAAGCACCCTTGCAAAAGGGGCACTATTGGGATTTGCATGCGATAGTGAAGACTCAAAAGTGTGTTTGCTTATTAACCAGGCTGAAAAATTTAGTCTAGAGCATTTATCAAATTGGGGTGTCGACAAACAGCTGAAGATATATCTTCCAATATTGGGTGAGAGCATACAAAAAATTATCTTGAGCATACCTCTCATAATAGCACAAACTTTTCTTACATTGGTCATAACCTTCTTTATTCTAAAAGACCATAAGAATATCTTAAAAAAAATAAGAGACATCCTTCCCATGAGGTCTAAAACAAAAAAAAGGCTTATCATGGAATTCGGGAATATAGCTCATACTGTAATTTATGCCCAATTATTTGTTGCAATAATCCAGGGAATTGTTGGAGCTGTAGGGTTCTACATATTTGGGGTTCCTTTTCCGATTTTGTCAGGAGTTTTGATAGCTTTCTTTGCTTTGATACCCTTTGTTGGAACAACCATCATATGGGTGCCAGCTTCTTTGTATTTGATTTTAAGCGGCTATTTTTCGCAGGATTATTGGGTCTTGGGCAAAGGAATAGGCTTATTGATTTACGGCATTTTTATAATCTCCACAATTGATAATATCCTGCTTGCAAAAATAGTGAAGGCCAAAGCTAATGTAAGCCCAATAATCGTCATTATGGGAGTTATAGGCGGCGCCGGCATGTTTGGAATAGTCGGAATATTCATCGGGCCGATATTATTGCCTCTGCTCATAACTTATTTTGAAACATTTAAAGAAAGGTTTAATTAAAAAAACAAGGGCATCCGGATATTTTTTTGCAGGCGGCTCCTTTAAAGAAGCAGTGCAATCATCTGCACAGAGCGAGGCAGTGAAAATCAAGAAGTCAATTAGCATTGCCTCCCAGCACAGTACTTGTTTTTCGGCATGCTTCCTTCCAAAGCCTGCAAAGTTTTAAATAATAAACTATTCAAATCAGATTCATGAAAATTAAATTCTCAAAAACAGAGAAAAAAGACCTTTTTAAGGCATGGGCTGCGCTTTCGTTTGCTTTTGCAATAGTCCTTTCAGGAGGAATTTCAGGCCTTCTTGGCTCAAGCGCAGATTTCATTCTTGCATTCATTGTTTCTGGCATAACCTTGGGTTTGGGGTTTCTTTGCCACGAGCTTTCGCACAAGTTTCTTGCGCAGAAATACGGGTGCTGGGCAGAATTCAGGAGCTTTGACCAGATGCTTTTTTTGGCAATACTGATGTCTTTTTTTGGATTCATATTTGCAGCTCCAGGCGGTGTTGCAATAAGGGGCCATATGTCTTATGAGAATCACGGAAAGGTAAGCGCTGCAGGAATCCTTGCAAACATTGTAGTTGCGCTTTTTTTCATGTCTTTGATTTTCATTTTTGCAGGAGCTGGGGGTGCATTTTTGGGAATGATTGCATTTTACGGAATGCTCATCAACAGCTGGCTTGCAGTCTTCAACCTTCTTCCTATCGGAAATTTTGACGGCAGAAAAGTGCTTGCTTGGAGCAAACTGCATTATGGGATTCTTGCAGCTGCTGCTCTTATTATCATGTTTGCAGCAAACCGGATTGCAGGTCTTTGATTTTGAGAATTACTTGAAAGTGTCTGCAACTGCTGCGCTCATCGATGCAGGAAATGCAACAACTATTGTCCTTTTCAGCGCAACTGCCCATTCTGTAGCCCAGGGTGCTGCCTGAATCAGTGTAAGAATGACTGCAACAACCAAGAATGAAAATATGTATGTTGCAAAAAGCCTGAGCATGAACGAGTTTGCGTGGAACTTTAGCTTTTCTGCGTGGTAAAAGTAATAGACAAATGCGCCTATGAAAAGCAGCGAAATCCCCATAAGGATAAGCACATTAAGCCAGGGCAGGTAAGTCCCCATTTTCCAGGTCTCTTCTGTAAATCCGACAGGAACAGAAAGGATTGAAGCGCCTGTTATGACCTGCAGAAGGTCTTTGAGGCTGAACTCTACCTTGTGAATCATATTGCTAAGAACATGATTCTTTGCAAACTCCACCTCTTTTTTGAATTCCATCAGCTGTTCTGCGCTTTATTTGGCTTTTTGTTTTAAAAGCTTTTCTGTTGCAGCCAAAGATGAAGCCAAAATTAATATATAACCTGAATTTTTCAAGTGCATATGATATTTGCATCAACCTCATGCCTGAAAGGAGTTTCTTCAAGGTTTGAGCCTGACATAATCAGGGCTCTCAACGAGTTTGAAAAAGCCGGCATAAAAAACATCGAGCTCGGAGCTGCGCATTCACCTATGCCAGATGTTCAGGCTGCGCTCAAAAAATGCTTGTCTTTCGGAGAGAACTTCATAATCCACGCAAACTTCCCGCCGCTTCCTGACAGGAGGATGCTTAACATCGGAACTGCAGACGAGGATTTTGCAAAAAAGATATTTGCAAATGCAAAGCTATCAATAGACACTCTGAACAAAATTGGCGGAAGCCTTTTTTCATTGCACTATGGCAATCTCACAGACACTTTGAAGGATGATTCTGAATGCAGCAGCAAGGAGAGCATGGAATCTGCAGTTGAAAGGTCAAACCTGATGCTTGCAAGGATTTGCGACTATGCACAAAATTACGGAATAAATGTTGCTTTTGAGAATTCGCCTTATTCACAGCATTCAATATCGCACGACCCGAAGCTGATAAAAGAGGTCCTGAAATCTGTCAGCTCAAAGAATCTTGGAGTGCTTCTTGACCTGGGCCATGCAAAGCTCACAGAGATTAGGCTGGGCATACCAATGTCAGAGTTTGCAAAGCTTCAGGACAATATTCTTGAGTTCCACTGCCACAATGTTGTTAATGGCATTGACCACCAGCAGCTTAAGGACGCATCAATCTTCAATCTCTTCGGAAAGGATGTGCTGGATAAGGCAGCGCTTACTCTGGAATCAAACAGCCTTAGCATTTCCCAGATTCAGGAGTCTTTGGGGATAATGGAACGGTTTATTGAATAGTAGGCTGGACAGCAGGACAATCTTTTTAAAGTTCAGCCTTATCTTAAAGTGCAAGAAAAAGCTCTGTTATTTAATTTCAATATGGAAAATAATACCCCCAGCACAAGCAGCCTAATCAAGCGCAAAACAAATCCGGCAGGCGCAGAGACTGTAAGAAGCCTGCTCAACCCTTCAGTTGAGAAGTGGTTTTTCTCCAGGTTCACCTCTTTTTCACTGCCCCAGCTTTTTGCAGTAAACGAGATTCATGCAAGGCAGAACATACTTGTTTCTGCGCCGACAGGCGCAACAAAAACCTTGACCGCATTCCTTTCAATACTCAACGAGCTTGTGGACTCAAGCGAAAAGGGCATACTGAAAAACAAGGTGTACTGCGTTTATGTTTCTCCGCTTAAAGCGCTGAATGAGGACATAAGGGTAAACCTGCAGGAGCCTCTTGCGCAGATTGAGAAGATTGCAGGAAAAAAGCTGGGCATAAGGGTAGGTGTAAGGACAGGAGATACAACACAGGCTGAAAAGTCGCAGATGCTCAAAAACCCGCCTCATATCTTAATCACAACTCCGGAGTCTTTGGCAATAATGCTTTCTTCAGTCAAATTCATAGACCACTTAAAGGAAGTCGAGTGGTGCATTGTTGATGAAATCCACGCGCTTGCAGAGAACAAACGAGGAGTCCATCTTTCGCTTAGCATGGAGCGGCTTTCACACCTTTCATCTCATATGACCAGAGTAGGGCTTTCTGCAACTGTCGCTCCGCTTAATGAGATAGCTGGATTTCTTGTCGGGCCTGAAAGGGAGTGCAGGGTTGTTGATGTGCAGTTCATAAAGCAGCTTGACCTCAAAGTGCTGAGCCCTGTTCCAAAAATGATGGAAACAACGCATGAGGTTATGCACGGCGAGATGTACAAGCTTGTCCACAGCCTGATACAGGAGCACAAGACAACTTTGATTTTTACAAACACAAGGGCTGCAACAGAAAGGGTTGTCCATTATCTCAAGGAAAAGTTTCCTAAAGACTACACTGAAAACATAGGTGCGCATCACGGCTCGCTATCCAAGGAGCATAGGCGCCAGATTGAGGAAAGCCTTAGGCATGGAAAGCTGAAGGCAGTTGTATGCTCTACATCGCTTGAGCTGGGCATTGACATCGGCTATGTCGACCTTGTAATCTGCCTTGGAAGCCCGAAGTCTGTTGCAAGGGCATTGCAGAGGATTGGAAGGTCAGGACACAGGCTTAAGGACATAACCAAGGGAAGGATTATTGTTCTTGACAGGGATGACCTTGTTGAGTGCGCAGTTCTTGTAAAGTCTGCAATTGAGAAGAAGATTGACAGAGTTCATATTCCAACAAACTGCCTTGACGTTCTTGCACAGCAGGTTGACGGAATGGCGCTTGAGCAGGACTGGGATGAGAAAGAGCTTTTCAGGATGATTAAGAAGAGCTACTGCTACAAGAACCTTCCGCTCAAGGACTTTAATGAGATTCTTGACTATCTTGCCGGAAATTTTGCCTCCCTTGAGGACAGGAACATCTATTCCAAAATCTGGAGGAAAGAAGGCAAAATTGGGAGAAAGGGTAAGATGGGCAGGGTCATCTACATGACAAACATAGGCACAATTCCTGATGAGTCTTTTGTCACAGTAAAAGTCGGAGCCCAGATTGTGGGGAAGATTGATGAGGCATTCCTTGAGAAGCTCAAGCCAGGAGATGTATTCCTTCTTGGAGGTGCTGTTTATGAGTTTAAGTTTTCAAGGGGCCAGGTTGCCCAGGTCAATGCATCTGCAAACAGGCCTCCTACTGTTCCTTCCTGGTTTTCAGAAATGCTGCCTTTGAGCTATGACCTTGCAAGGGAGATTGGAAGGTTCAGGCGCCTTATGCTTGAGAAGTTCAACTCAAGAAAAAGCCGGGCTGAAATACTGGAATTTATCCATGAGTTCCTTTATGTTGACGGCATGGCTGCAAGCGCAATCTACGAGTATTTTGTCGAGCAGTATGACTACATAAAGAAGTTTGGCACTGACAAAACACTTCTTGTTGAGCATTACATAAGCGATGACGGCTCAAAGGCAATCTTTCATTCAATGTTTGGCAGGAGGGTGAATGACTGCCTAAGCAGGGCGATGGCTTTTGCGATTGCGAGGACAGAGCACAAGGATGTTGAAGTTGGCATTAATGACAACGGCTTTTATATCGGCAATGCAAAGAACGTGAATGTGCTGAAGGCGCTGAAGCTGCTCAAGGCTGACAAGCTTGACCTTGTGCTGGGCTGTGCAATTGAAAACAGCGAGGTTTTCAAGAGGAGGTTCAGGCACTGCGCTGCAAGGGCGCTTATGATTCTAAGGAATTACAAGGGGCATCAGAAAAGGGTTGGAAGGCAGCAGGTCAGCGCAATGATACTGATAAGTGCGCTTAGAAGGATTTCGCAGGACTTTTCAATACTCAGGGAGGCAAGGAGGGAAGTGCTTGAAGACTTGATGGACATTGAAAGCACAAAGGAGGTCATCAAAGACATTGAGGAGGGCAGGCTGAAGATAGAGGAGGTTACAACAGCAATACCCTCTCCTTTTGCCTTCAACACAGCGCTCCAGGGCTATATGGATGTCATGAAGATTGAGGACAAGGTTGAATTCCTGAAAAGGATGCACAATCTTGTGATTGCAAAAATCGGGCTTGACAAAGGCAGGAAGCCAAAGCCAAAAACCGAGGAGTTTGACTATTACGAGGAGTTCAGGAAGCAGGAGCAGGAGCGGCTTGACAGGAAAATTACGAAAGAGGATGAGCTTCGGCGGATGGCTTGGAACCTTGAGAATGTGCCGATGTACGCAAAGGAAGAAATTGTAAAGCTGATTGATGGAGAGAAGGAGATAAGGCAGGATGTGATATCATCTTTCCGCAAGTACAATGAAAAGATAAAAAAGGACTGGCCAAAGGAGCTTTACGAGTTTGTGTCCAAAAGAATAAAGGAAGTTGAATAAATTAAATTGATTAAATTAAATGAATAATGTTCATTGCCGCCAAGCGCAGTACTTCTTGTTTGAGATTGTTTAGCACGTGACTCCTTTGAAGAAGCGGTTCAAGTGTTGGCACGGAGCGCGGCAATGAATAATCCATGATTGCCGCCAAGCGCAGTACTCCTTCTGGACATTTCTCGAAAGGTGGCTCCTAACCAGAAGCAGTTCAATAATAGTCACGGAGCGCGGCAATCTTCATTCATCTAAACACAATATTTATATTTGCAGGCTGTACCCTATTATTATGGAATTCAACAAGCTTCTTCCTGAGCTGAGCGTTTCTGACCTGAAGAAAAGCCTTGATTTTTATGTTGGAGTTCTCGGCTTCAAGGTGGAGTATGACAGGCCTGAAGCAGGATTTGCTTTCCTATCTTTTCAGGGAAGCCAGATAATGCTTGACTCTGGAAATGACAAGGAGGATTCTCCTTGGTTTACAGGAAAGATGGAGTATCCGCGGGGAAGAGGCATACATTTTCAGTTTGAAGTTGACAAAATCCATCCTGTTCTTGAAAGGCTTAAGAAGTCAAAATACCCTATAAAGGTGGAGCCAAAGGAATACTGGTTTAGAAAAGATAATGCTATGGTTGGAATGAAAGGGTTTCTTGTGATGGACCCTGACGGCTATCTTCTGATGTTCAATGAGGACATTGTGGAAAGAAGAAGGCTGTAAAAATCCAAATAAAAAGTTAAGCAAAAAAATTAAAAAATTATTCTTATTCAAACATCACAAACCTGTGAACTACCCTTGATTTTCCGTTTTTGCTCACAGTCATCCTGACAAGGTATTCGCCTTCAGGCATTTCATCCATTGCAAACAAAGCATTTGAGCTTTTGTCTTCCTTTAGGTCGACTGTTTTTGCAGGCATCACAATTCCAAGTTCAGGTATGCACATTCTTACCTTTGCATTTGAAATGTCTTCATCCGCGCTTGATGCGCTAAAGCTGAAAATTCCGTTTTCATACTTTGCGCTTTCTATGCTCATGCCCTGGCCTGCTGCAGCTGTTCCTGCCATTGACAAGACCAGAATCCCCAAAATCAAAATCTGCTTTATCATAAGATTAACCCCCAGCATTTTACTATCTTCGAGTTGTATTAATCAGGAGCTGTATATAAAACTTTTTGCAGGCTTGGAAACGTTTTGCGTTTTTTTAAGATTCTTTAGGAATTTTAATAATACTTACAATGTAAGTAAAAGCTTTTTTGCTGCTTACTTGCCTTGATACTTACAATGTAAGTAAATACCCATTTTGCTTCAAATATGCGCTAATACTTACAATGTAAGTAAAGAAAGCCCGGACACGGATATACTAACTGGCTGCTTCTCAGCAAACAATGATATATCCAAATTCCCCTCAAAATACTTACAATGTAAGTAAACAACAGTATAATGCGCTCAATTCTTTCATATTGGGCCTGCCAGAATCTTCCTAAAATGTCTAATACTTACAATGTAAGTAATAACCTAAGCCTTTATTACTTACAGGATGAGTAGAAAAAATTTTGCAAATCCGGATTTTTGCTTATACTTACAATGTAAGTAAAGAAAAACAGAATGAATACATTCAATGTAAGTAAAAAGCAGGTGCAAAAAAGAAACGTTTAAATATACTTACACTGTAAATCCTGTTTGTGGGTTTAATCAAATTGGTGGTTGCATTAAACTTTGAATAGCAAAACGTAAAAAAAGAGAGTGTGTGCTATACAGTTTTGTTTAAGGCTTGATACTTACACTGTATGGTTGAAAAGGGGTGGTTGGAGCTTACATACGCTGTAAGTTATTCCCCTTGTTCTCTTTCCAAAAATGTTTTGCATGCAGTTTGCAGGTGCATTCCGCACCTACAGCGTAAGAAAAAAGAAGTGATAGATTGATTACGGCAAATTTTGCTGCAGAAAAAGCTACATTTTCCTATGTTTTGCTAGTTTCTAATCCTTTCAAAGCTTGTGAGGGGTGTTTGCAATAATCCCTGACAAAGAAATTGAAAAGATAAACAGGGAGCTTGCCAAGATTAGCATAAAGCAGCACTATCAGGCGCAGCAGAGAGCTCCAAACTGGGTTGCCCTGATTATTTTTGCAGCGCTTGCATTCAGCCTTTTTACTGTCGGAAAAGAGCTTGCTGAAAGCTCAAGCTTTACAGGATTTGCTTCACTCAAGGCAGAAAACATAACCTATTCAATTCCAACACCTGTTCAGCCTGAAATTCCTGATATTCCAGTTATAATGCCGGAGGAGCCTGAATCTGATTCTGAAAACGCAACCAACCAAACCACTGCGGGCAATGAAACCGGAGAGATAAACGATGAGATTGAAGACGAGCTTGAAGAAGAATTGGAAGAGGAGATTCAGCTGCCTGATGCAAATCTTACACTGAATCAAACTATAAACCAGACCTTGAACTTAACTCTAAACCAAACGCCTGAACTTGAGCTGAACCAGACTTTAAACATCTCAACAAACCAGACTGCAAATCTTTCAGGCCTGCCCAACTATCCGTTCTGGAATTCAACGCAGACAAAGTTCCTTGTGCCTGTCAACGGCAGTTCTTCAATAAACCTTGACAACTACTTTGCAGACCCTGACGGAGACGCATTGACCTACCTTTCAACAACTCCTGAAAATTTTTCAATAAATGTCCTTTTCAGCATGCTGACTGCAATTCCTGATTTTGGATTTTCAGGCATAAGGAATGCAACAGTCTATGCTTTTGACGCAAACCATTCTGCATCGCAGGAAATCTCTTTCTGGGTTTTTGAAATGAATGCAACCACAAACGTTTCAATAAACGCAACCAACACTACAATTGAAAACTCCACTCTTGTGCAGTTTGATGCAGAAATCGGAAAGCCTGTCAAATGGATGCAGCTTGTTGACATAAACGATTCAGAGTATAATGCAACAAACTTTACAATAAGGCTTCCAGAGCTTGCAGAGAACATAACAGCCGAAACTTTCATTGAAGGCTATGCGCTGGAAATAAGCAGCTCAAACATTTCTGTTGAGCTGAAGGAGGAAGAGCTGCCTGTTGTTGATGGAGAATTTGGCATTTCTGCAAATGAAAAGCCAAAAAAATTCAAGGAAATGAAGATAAAAGAAAAGGTTGCAGACCTCAAGATCGAGTACTTCACTCCTGCGCCTGTTGCATCTGAAAAGAACATCTCATTCGGAAGAAAGCAGGTTACAGTTTCTGCAGAAATGCATTATGAAAACATTCTGACTTATGCATCGCTTCCTTTTGAGGCAAAGCCTGAAAAGGTGAAGCTGTACTGGATTAAAAACGGAACAAAAGTTTTGTTTGAGAACATAACGCTGATTGATTCAAACAACAACAGCCTGATTGACTTTGTCCAATGGACAACTCCTCATCTTTCAAACCAGACATTTGAGCTTTCAATTGAAATACTGAATGTGCAGAGCTTCCCAATAGTTGGAGGAAACTGGACTGTCGCATTCAACACAACAGGAGCAGCAAACCTTTCAATAAGGGCTTCAAACGGAACAAACTGGACAAACACAAATGAAACAGGCTATGACCTCCAGTTCCTTGAGCTGAAGTGCGGAAACACCACCTTGAATTATTCGTGGGTGAACAGCTCTGTTTTCTATGAAAACTACTCATGCGAATACACCAGCTATGAAATCTCAAAAGTTTTGACTTCAGGAAAGCACACAATAGAATTTAATTTCGGAGATTACATTGCATATGCAAAGAACCTGGCTTCTGCAAATCTTTCCTGCATTGTAAGGCAGAGCTCCTGCGTTGGAAATGAGGTTCCTGTAATCAGGATGTCAAACCATTCAGACGCGCACGCAGAGCAGGTTAATGGAACAGACTACACTTACATTGTCTGCTGCAATGATACAGACAACAGGAACACTTTGACAAACAGCTCTGGAACTGTAGTTGCAAACCTTTCATCATCAACAGATGCGCACACTGAAATTCCCGGAACTTCTGACTACTCATATCCTGTTTATCTGGGTGCAGACCCTGACAATGTAACCTGCTCTTATGACTATGTTTCAGGAAACTGCGCAGAAAACTCAACTTGCCTGTTCACAATGTCCGGAACAACAGACGCCCATATTGCAGACTGCACCACAGACCCTTACAATTTGACAGTCTGCTGCGGATTCCAGATAAACAACAGGGCGCCAACAATGACTTCTGTTGTAATTAATTCATCGCTCGGAACCAACAAGTCAAATGAGAACATTATCTGCTGGGCAAGCTCAAACGACCTTGACAATGACAATGTTTCCTACAATGGATACTGGTACAAGAATGGAGTGCAGAACATCAGCTTCAATACTTATCCTTCAGAATACCTTGACTCTTTGCTTGTGAATGTTTCAACGCTTTCAAGCTCATACATTCTTGCAGGCGAGAACTGGAGCTGTTCTGTAAGGGCCAATGACGGCACAGAAAACGGAAGCTATATGTCATCAGTCAACCTGACTGTGATTGCTGCAAACACAGCTCCGAACACAACCCAGGTTATTTTAAACTCAACATCAGGCCATAATCTTACAACAGATGATTTGAAGTGCTATGCGAATGCGACTGATGCGCAGGGAGACAATGTCACTTTCTACTACAGGTGGTACAACGGCTCTTCATTGTTCTCTTCAGGAAGCCTTGCAAACAAGTATGAAAACACGCTTTACCTTGTTTCAACGCTTTCAAGCTCAAACACGCAGGAAGGAGAAAACTGGAAGTGCAGCATTCTTGCAGGCGATGGAATACTCAATGAAACCAGCTGGAACAATGCAACTCTCACCATTGTATCAAGCCCAATAGACTGGAACAGGATTTATAATCTCACAAATTGGATTCCTAATGAGGCTGATATTGGAGACTACGGAATGGCTGTTGACTTTGATTCGCAAAGGAATGTTATTGTTGCAGGCCGCTCTTATATCTCAAATACCCCTGCAGCATCGGGAATGTTCTTGATAAAATACAGCAGCAGCGGCTCGGTCTTGTGGAGCATAAACCGGACTTTTGACAATGATTATTATTATGATGGGGCATATGGAGTCGCTGTTGGCAGCCAAGACAGTATAATTGTTGCTGGAGAAGGTGCTGGAAGCTGGTTTGCAAAATACAATTCAAGCGGAAGCTTGATTTGGGAAGTAAACAACACTTTGGCTTCAAGATGGAATGATGTTGCATTAGACCCTTCAGGCAATATTATTTTAGGAGGATTAAAAGGCACCCCTGGAGTTATAGCAAAGTTCAATTCATCAGGCTCCTTGATTTGGAACCGGACTTTGAAGGCGGCGATTTACGGAATTGATTCAGACAGTTCAGGGAATGTTTATGCTGTTTCAAGGGCAAACGCAACCCTTTACAAATATGATTCCAGCGGAAATTATTTATGGAATCTTAGTGCAGATTTTGATACCTCCAGCAATAAATATTTGAATGATGTGGCATCAGACTCTTCAGGAAACCCTGTTGTTTTAGGAACATATTGGAGCTCTGATTTCAACAAATCACTTTTTGTGGTTAGAAAATACAACTCTTCAGGAAGCAGTGTATGGACAACTGTTTTCTTCAATTCAAGCAGTGAGGAATATGCTTATAGTAATATTGATGAGTCTAGCTTGGATATTGACAGCAATAACAATATTGCGTTTACAGGATCTGCTTACCTTAACAATACAGTTTGGATTAGCCAGGCAGGATACTTCACAGCAAAGCTGAATCCATCAGGAGTGGTAATCTGGAATGCAACTTACATTCCTCTAAATCCTAGCTCATATCCTGATTATTCGTATGGGGTTGCTATCAACAATTACAATGAAATAGCTATAACCGGAAGCAGTCCAGATATTTCCTTTCCAGGAAGCTTATATCCTCAGGGTTATGTTCAAGGCATTGCCACACAAACAATAAAATACACTCTTGACCAGAACACTGCTCCTTACAGCACAGAGCAGGTGCTCAATGTTAGCGGAAGCGGAAACCTTGACTGCTACCACAAAGCTTGGGATGATGAAGATGAAAATCTGACTGTTTATTACTATTGGACTTATATTTCTCCTGCCAACAGGGATTTGCCAGAGCCTGAAACCTTAGTTTCTTTAGGCAAAAAAATCATACAAAAAAATAACCTTAATCTAATCTCATCACTAAGCGCTGCCGGACTTAATAAGGGAGTCGAATATAGGTGCTATGCAAAAGTTATGGACGATTCAGAGCAGGAAACCTTGTGGTCTGTTTCAAACTATACTACCGGCGCTGCATTCTGCGGAGACACTTTGAATTCAAACACCTACAACGTTCTTCTTCAGGATGTAAGCACTTCAGGAAACTGCTTTACAATCGGAGGCCATAATATTACACTTGACTGCATGGGCCATAAGATTACAGGGCCTGCAACAACAGGCTATGCTGTTTATGCAGCTGCCTTAAGGAATAATCTTACTTTGAAGAACTGCTTTATTCAGGACTTCCAGTACGGAGTTTACACTGCTTTCGCAAATTCCTTGTTCTACAACAACACATTCAACAGCACTTATCAGTACAGCATATTCCTTGACGGAGATGCTTATGACAACAACAATATTTCCAAAAATACTTTTATGAATGTTGAAACTGCCAGCGGAGGTGGAATCCATATAAGAGCTGGAGACAACGACAAGATTTATTACAACAATTTTTCCAAAAACAACGGAGTTGACATAAGAACTTCAGGAACTATGTACAACACCCAGATAAGGCATAATATTTTCAACAAGAATAACCTTAATTATGCTGTTTTCAACATTAATGCATACGGCGATACCCTCCATTTTGTGACTCTTGAGAATAATACAATTACAAATGTGGGAACTGGCGCAAATGCCTGGGCTTATGACCTTTACTATGTCCAAACTCCTATTACATTTGTTGGAACAAACCTTGTTGACGGCAAAAACGCATCTGAATACTTCTATTACAACAAGTCTAATATTGTTATTGAAAACCTGCACCACAATGCTTCAGAAAAAGTTTCGAGCCTTGGAGAGTTTGCTGCATACCAGTGCAACAACATAACAGTAAGGAACAGCAACCTTACTAATCACGTTACAAGGAACGTCATTCTTTACAGCGTCAACAACTCTAATTTTTCAAACAACAATATGAGCAGGACTGTTTATACCACTTATTGGCTGTTTGAATGCTCAAACAACAATGGGCCATGCCATAATCTGACAATTGCATACAACAACATGGCTTCAAAATATGGGGTCACGCTATACCTGCACAAGTCAACCAATGCCCGCATCAGGAATAACAACATGAACTCTACAAGCGGGTATGGCATATTCTACATTTCCCAGGGAAGAGGATATATCATTGAGAACAATCATGTGAGGGGTGTAACTGCATCTGTAAGTTCTTATGCTGCTTCAATCTATGGCGCTGCTTCAGGAGATGGCAATGGAATCATAAGAAACAACAGCTTTGGAGGAGGAATGAACGGCTTTGTCACTAGTGCTTCTGCTTTGGCCAACCTGCAGAATGTCAGCATTTACAACAATAGGTTTTACAGGGGCTATTATTATGATATGTATGTTTCTTCAGGCAATCTGTTAATTTACAACAATACATTCTATAATAATGCAGGGGCAGGAACTGCTGCATATTTCGGGGGAAATGCAGGAACAGCAGCACATTTGTTTGCGAACAACACTATCAAAGGAACGCCTTATCATTTTGGGACAGGGGTAATGGTCAGGACCAAAAATTTGAGAATCTACAACAATAAAGTGGTTAATGTCACTGCATTTGGATTTGACTTTGGAGGCACAGCAAACGACGGTAACTACGCAAGGAACAATGTAACTCTTGACAACACTGTCAACGGAAATCCTGTTTATCATTACTGGAAAAAGACCAGCTGCCCTGATTTGAGCAACAAAAACATCAACCTTACAAAAGTCAGCACTCTGGGAGTAGCTCTTGTTGACATGCCCAATAACTGCGTTGTTGACAACAGCAACTTTACAAGCGACAAAGCCACAAGCGGGCAGGGAATATCCTTAATAAACACAAGCAATGTTAATATAACCAGAAATATTTTCAAAAAAATATTTTACCCTATTGGATTTGTATGGTTAAATGAGCTTTCTGAAAATGATTATATTGCCCACAACAATTTTGATGACTCTTACACAGGGATTTATTATTACACTATAAAATATGCCAAATCGCATACAATCTACAACAACACTTTCATAGGCAGCGATTATGCAGGAATCTACAAATACAGATATAATGACGGAATAAACAATAAGGATAATGCAAACATTTCAGGGAATACGTTTACTTCATCTGCATCCAATGACATTTATCTGTCTTATACTGTAAACAACACAATCAAAAACAACAGATTCCAGAATCCTGTTTCGTACAGCCTCTATCTAAGCTCGGCTGCGAACAACACAATCAAAAACAACAACTTCACAAATTCGCCTGCTTCAGCATCAAATTATTACATTATGGTTTCAAATACAGATTCAAAAGGAAATAATATTACTCACAACTACCTGAATGGCTCTGGCTACGGAATTTATTACAGTAATGCAGGTGCAAACAACAAGTTCGCATTCAACAGAATCTATAATTCCGGAGTTACAGCAGTCTACACAATAAATGCATTCAAGCAGAATGTCTACAACAACACTTTCTGCTACAACAAAGTCCCTTTCAGCTCAAATATTCCAGCGTCATACACAATGTCTACAATTGGCTGGCACAACAACAGTTTCTGCATAAAGAATATTTATCCTACAAACGGCACAACTGTGAATACTGCAACTCCTTTGTTCAGCTTCAATGCAAGCAACCTTATGAACAGGTCGACAACAAACTGCTCTGCAGTTGTCAACGGCACAATAATGGGCTCAAACGCAAGCCTGGCTGCTGACGGCAAGATTCAGAAAATACAATCAAGTTCTCTTCCTTCAAGGGGATGGTACAACTTAAGCTTTACCTGCTATGATGTGTTTGATGATGTTGCAGCTGCAAACGTAATACTTTTCAATTATCCTTATGCTCCGGTTATAAACAGCATAGTCTTAAACTCGACATTCGGGACAAATGCAACTGATGAAAATCTTACTGTTTATGCAAACATAACAGATCAGGATACTCCTAATCCTTCAAACCAGACAAAGTGGTACAAGAATTCAAGGATTTATCCAGCGCTTCCTCCTGGAGTGGACTACACAAGAATGCTTTTGTTCCTGCCTTTTGAAAACTACACATCTGCTTCAGACAGGTTGAGGGATTATTCTCCTTTGAACAATACAGTTACAAACACTGGCGCAACTTGGAATGCAACAGGAGACAGGAACAGCTATGGCTCTTATGACTTTGCAAGCAGCTATATGGACACCGAGCAGATAAATTTCAACAGCAGATTTACTGTAATGGTATGGGTCAATTCGGATGTTGCAAATCAAGGTTCTTTTATAAGAATCCTTGAAACCAGCTACGCCACTCATTTCTATCTTGGAACCACAAATGCAGGGAATGGATACAAATGGATTGTAAACAGTGCCTCATTCCCTTATGGCACAGCAGAGGGCGGAACAATAACTGCAGGCAAATGGCAGCTTGTTGCAGGAACCTATAACGGCTCTTTAGGAAGGCTGTATGTAAACGGAGTTAATGTTGCAAACTCAACATTCACAAGCCCTGGAATTGTAACAGACAATGTTGTTATTGGAAGATATTCGGCAGGTTTATCCAACTATTGGAATGGCAAGATGGATTCCATCATGATTTTCAATTATTCTCTTTCATCAGCAGATATCCTGAATATCTACAACAACCGCACATCATCCACAATACTTGCAGACGAAACTGAAGTTGGCGATGTCTGGAAGGCATGCATCACTGCCAGTGACGGCACATTCTCTATAACCAACTGCAGCAACAACCTGACAGTCCTTTTGGGAAATGAGGCTCCAAACACAACAAGGGTTTTCATCAACTCAACTTCAGGATTGAATTTAACAACAGACAGCCTCAAATGCTATGCAAATGCAACAGACGTTGACGGAGACAATATCACATTCTATTACAAGTGGTACAACAACTCTGTGCTTGTTCCTTCTTTGTCCGGCAGTGTTTCAAACAAGCTTCCAAGTGTAATTAATCTCGTATCAACAGTCGGCTCTGGAAACACTACCAAGGGCCAGACCTGGAAATGCAGTATCAAAGCGAATGACGGAACTGTGAACGAGACAGACTGGAACAATGCAACAATCACAATACTGAACTCTGCTCCAACTCACGCAAGCCCAATACTTAATGCAACAGACAATCCTCTCAACAAAACCACTGCAAACCTCACAGTCTATGCGCAGAGCACTGCAGATGCTGATTCAGACAATGTAAGAAACATAATTTCATGGTACAAGGACAATTCTGCAGTCATGAAATTACTGCTTCCTTTCGAGGGAGGCTCAAACTCAACTTACACAAAAGACTATTCAGACAGCTCATTAACTTCAAGGGTTATTGGAGCAGACTTTGTTTCATACGGCCACACAGGAAGCGCCTATAAGTTTGATGGAAGCACAGACTATATTCAGTTCAGCGATAGCCTGGACATGGGGCTTCAGGACTGGACTGCATGCGCATGGATTAACAACACAAAAGACTGGGCTGCAATCGCATGGGGCCCTGGAATAGTTGGAAAATCATACTACGGTGGAGAAGCAGGAAGATGGTCATTGTTCATTTACAAGAACGAGCTTGGAGCATTGATTCACGGCTCAAGCCTTGTAACAATTGATGATGAAGGAACTGTAAAACTGAACGACAGCAAATGGCACTATGTTTGCGCAGTGTTTGACAGAAGCCAAAACATGACAACTTATGTTGATGGAGTGAAGGATGCCTCTTTAAGCATAAGCTCAAATGTAAATTATAACATGAACGGAGCCAGAAACCTGACAGTGGGCCTTTATGCAGAGCAGCCTTCAAAGACTGGATTCTTCCAGGGAATGATTGATGAGGTAAACGTTTACAACATAACCTTAAGTCAGGAGCAGATTATAGCATTATACCACAACAGAACTGACTTGATTGTTTCAGAGCAGACAGAAAAGGGAGACATATGGAAGGCATGCATCACTCCGAATGACGGAACAGAGGATGGAATTGAGAAGTGCTCAAACAACTTGACAATTGAGAATACTGCTCCAACAACTGGAACTCCAATCCTGAATGCAACTGACAATCCTTTGAACAGCACATCTGCAAATCTTACTGTTTATGCCCAAAGCACTGCTGATGCTGATTCAGACTCTGTAAAAACCATCTACAACTGGTACAAAGATAGTGTATCCCTAACTTTATTGAACATGCCTTTCGAAGGAGGCTCAAACACAACATGGACTAAAGATTATTCAGGATATTCCAATGACGGAGCAGTAAAAGGAACTGGGTTTTGGAACTCAAGCGGAGGATATGATTCAAAAGGAGCATACAAGTTTGATGGTTCAGGAGATTATATCAGCGTGGGAGATGCAG
Source organism: uncultured Methanosarcinales archaeon (assembly GCA_964414985.1). GTDB lineage: Archaea > Nanobdellota > Nanobdellia > Woesearchaeales > JAGWAF01 > JAFGCE01. The sequence goes on along the minus strand of CAYPXA010000009.1, from coordinate 8,695 downwards.
GACTCAACAATCAGTCTGGAACAATCAGCTTATGGGTGAAACTGCCTTCTTATTCAAACTATCCAAACATATTTTCAACAAATGACTTGGGCAGTAATGATGCTATCAGAATGGAAGTTTCAACATCATTCTGCGGCACAAACCGGGTTTATATGTATGATGCTGGAGCTGGGTGCTCTGCATTTGCTGCATTTTCAACAAATACCTGGACAATGCTGACAGTCGCCTGGAGCGGCAGCAGGATGTTGGGATACACCAACGGAGCCCTAAGCTTCAACTCTTCAAGAACTGTAGGCGTTACTGTAAACGACCTTGTATTTGGAAGGGGCTTTGATGCAAACAGGTATTTTACTGGAACACTTGACGAGGTGTTAGTGTTTAACAGCACTTTGAGCAAGGAACAGGTAAATGCTCTTTACCTGGCTGGCTCACAAAAAATTGTCAGCCAGGAAACAGAAAAAGGCGACATCTGGAAGGCATGCATCACTCCGAATGACGGAGCAACTGATGGAATTGAAAAGTGCTCAAACAACTTGACAATTGAGAATACTGCGCCTGTTGTTTCTGCTGCGATTTCGCCTGCTTCGCCAAACAGCTCTTCTGATTTGAACTGTACTTATACTGCGTCTGATGTTGATGGAGATTCATTGTCTGCTTCATTCAACTGGTTTAAGAATAATGTTGCGCAGAACATTAATAATCAGATTTTGGCTGCAGGAAACACAAGTGTTGGGGAATTGTGGAACTGCAGCGCAAATGTGTCAGACAGCGAAGATTGGACTTTGGATGTGTCTGATGCTGTTTTGATTGGTGATGACTTGAAGCCGTATTTCACAAATCCTTCAAACACAAGCTCTGATTTCAGGTTTGGAAGCACGTTTACTGCAAATATTACAATAAATAATTATGCGCTTGACTATTATATTTTCAGCACTAATGCGAGTGGTTCATGGTCGAATACAACTATTGATATTGCTGGTGCGCAGGTTAATGCTTCGAGGTCTGCAACAATTGCTGTTGGCGGCGGAAAGAGGGTTTGCTGGTATTATTGGGCTAATGATACTGCAGGAAACTCAAATGTTTCATCGACCTACTGCTTCACTGTCCAGAACACAGCTCCAACCCAGAGCACGCCTTTCATTGGAGCGCACGAGCCTTCAGGAATCTTCATGGATTCAGGCATTGCAGGATACTGGGCTTTTGAGAACAATGCAAAAGACGAAAAAGGAAAGATAAACGGAACAGTAACTGAAGCAGTGCATACTGAAGAAGGAAGGGTTGGAAAGGCATATGACTTTGACGGAACAAATGACAAAATAGCATTCACACCTGCCTCAACAGGCCACACTCCAGGGTTCACAGTATCAGCATGGATACAGGCAAACAATCCTTCTTCAGCAACAAGAAGAGGAATTGCCGGAGTCCAGAGCAAGTGGTTCTTTGAAATGGTCAGCGGAGGACTGCACTGGTACAACTATGAATTCAATTCTCCAAAATGGATTTCAACAAGTTCAGTAATTTCAGATACTGGATGGCATCATGCAGTTGTTACATTCAACGGAACAAAAGTGGTCATTTATGTTGACGGCCTGAACAAATCGTCTGCAAATGAAGCTGGAAGCGTGACTCCTTTGGCAACTCCATTTGAGATTGGAGACAGCCCGGGAGTTTCAAGATACTGGAACGGAAGCCTTGATGAGGTAATCATTTGGAACAGGAGCCTTTCAGCATCAGAAGTCAAAGCACTCTACAACTACACTTCAGGAATTAATAATGTAAAGACAACAATGGGCATTGGATGCAGTGCTAACGCAACTTCTGATGTAGATTCAGACACGACAGTCAATATTTTTAACTGGTACAAAAACAATGTTTCTGTTGAGCTTGTCAACATTCCTTTTGAAGGCGGCTCAAACACAACTTACACAAAAGATTATTCCGGATTTGGAAATTCAGTTTCTGCTTCAGGAAGCCCAGTGTGGAATGCAACAGGAGGACATGCTGGAACCGGCGCATACAGGCTTGACGGAGTGAATGATTTATTGACTGCCACAAACAACAAGAACATTCACACAAATGCAACAAGCTTTTCAGTTACATATTGGTTTAATTCTCCTTTGACTTCAGCAAATCAGGGGCATTTGCAGAAAGGTGCAGGGTCATTCAACAACGGAGGATACGGCTGGGAGTTCAGGACTCAGGGAACAACTCTTGAATTTACAATCCACAACTCTTCAACTGGAGCTCCAACAAGGATGACAAGGGCAGGATTAACAGCAAACAAATGGAACTTTATTGCAATGACTCACAACCAGACCACTGGCCAGACAAAGCTTTATGTCAATGGAGTTGTGGGCAATGCTGTAAATTATGTAGGCTATTATTCAGACATTTACAATCTTGTAATTGGAAAAGGAACTGACGGATATTTCAACGGCTCAATTGACAATGTGATTTTGTGGAACCGGACTTTGAGCGCTGAGCAGGTCAGGATGATTTATGTGAACGGCACTCAGAACATTGTGAGCCAGGAAACTCTGAAAGGGCAACAGTGGCATTGCAGTGCTGTTCCTAATGACGGCACTGCTGACGGAACCTTGAAGAATTCGTCTTATATCTATATTGAGAACTCTTTCCCTGAAGTGTCTGCTGCGATTTCGCCTGCTTCGCCAAACAGCTCTTCTGATTTGAACTGCACTTATACTGCGTCTGATGTTGACGGAGATTCATTGTCTGCTTCATTCAACTGGTTTAAGAATAATGTTGCGCAGAACATTAATAATCAGATTTTGGCTGCAGGAAACACAAGTGTTGGGGAATTGTGGAACTGCAGCGCAAATGTGTCAGACAGCGAAGATTGGACTTTGGATGTGTCTGATGCTGTTTTGATTGGTGATGACTTGAAGCCGTATTTCACAAATCCTTCAAACACAAGCTCTGATTTCAGGTTTGGAAGCACGTTTACTGCAAATATTACAATAAATAATTATGCGCTTGACTATTATATTTTCAGCACTAATGCGAGTGGTTCATGGTCGAATACAACTATTGATATTGCTGGTGCGCAGGTTAATGCTTCGAGGTCTGCAACAATTGCTGTTGGCGGCGGAAAGAGGGTTTGCTGGTATTATTGGGCTAATGATACTGCAGGAAACTCAAATGTTTCATCGACCTACTGCTTCACTGTGCAGAACTCTGCCCCTTCACACTCCACTCCTTTCATCGGAGCGCACGAGCCTTCAACTCCTTACATGGACTCATACATGATGGGATACTGGCCTTTTGAGAACAATGCAAAAGACGAAAAAGGAAAGAACAACGGAACTCTTTCAGGCGGTCCTCTGCACACAAGCGACGGAAGGATTGGAAAGGCATACTACTTTGACAATGTTGATGACTATATGAGGATGACAAGCTCATCAACTTCAATGCACACTTCCCAGGCAGTCACTATGGCTGGATGGATTAAGTTTGGCACACTTGGTGCAGACTGGGATTATGTCGGAGGAAAAGACGCATCCTACATGCTGGCTGTCAATAGCGGAAGATACCTTCAGCCTCACATAAATGTTGCAAGCAGCTGGAGATTCTGCTCAGGCGCAGCAACACAGCTGCAGGCCGGAAGATGGTATTTCCTCGCTGTAACTTACTCGAGCACTGACAAGACAATAAGGGGCTATCTTGACGGAAATCTTGAATGCTCAAACAACCTGACTTCATTGGGATTGGGAACATACAACATATCTTCCAGCGGAAACGACTTTTACATTTCAACCTATCAGACATCTGCAAGGACAAACGCAAGCATTGACGAAGTGATGGTATGGAGCAGGCAGCTTTCTGCTTCAGAAATGAAGTCTTTGTACAACTACACTTCAGGAAGGAACAATGTAAAGACAACAATGGACATTGGCTGCTCTTCAAACTTAACTGCTGATTCAGACGGAAACAGCGTAAAGCAGATTTTCAGCTGGTACAGGAACAATGCGCCTATCGCACAGCTTAACATGCCTTTTGAAGGCGGCTCAAACACAACCTGGACAAAGGATTATTCAGGAAATGCAAGGCACGGAACAGTAAGCCAGGCAGTTTATCTGCCTTCAGGCGGATATGACGGAAAAGGAGCTTATAATTTCTCAGGCTCCAGCCAGTACATTGCTTCAGGCACAATTCCAGCAATGTACAACTACACTGTGACTTTCTGGGCGAAATGGAATGACTATGGAACTTCAAATGTGCAGTTCATAACTGCAGCTGCAAACGAGCAGCTTGAAATCCATACAGGCGGCGGCTCAGGAACAAATGGCTTGAGGTTTATACCGAGAGGCGGAATTTATCTTGATGTTGCAAATGCAATCCCTGATTCAAACTACCATCATTATGCTATGGTCTACAAGACAAATAATGAAGTCATTGCATACAGGGACGGAGTTAAGATTGGAAACAAAACACATACAACTTCAACTGCCTCAACTGCAAACGTGCTTAACCTTGGAAGAAGGGCGACAAACAATTATTTCTTCAAGGGAAGGATTGACGAAGTAAATGTTTTCAACAGGTCGCTTTCTGCAGACCAGGTTAAGATGATTTACCGGAATGCGTCGCAGAACATTGTGGATACTGAAACAAAGAAGGGAGAAACCTGGAAGTGCTCTGCAACACCTAATGACGGCTCTGCTGACGGCACTTCAAAGAACTCGACTTTCATCACTATCCTCAACTCGCTCCCATCGCAGTCAAAGCCATTCATCGGAGCTCATGAGCCAGTGGGAATTTACAAGGACAGCAGTCTTGTAGGATTCTGGCCTTTTGAGAACACTGCAAAAGACGCTCTTGGAAAGCTGAACGGAACTGTTGTCGGAGCAGAGCAGGTTGAAAAGGGAAGGAGTGGCAAGGCTTATGAATTCCAATACGGAAAAACTGAATACATCTACAAGAATTCTGCAGGAATTGATTTGGGATATAATTTTGCAATCAGCGCCTGGGTCAACAGGTATTCATACACTGGAGATGAGGGCTGGATTAAGTTCAACACAGCATGGAACAGCGGAAGCAACGCAATGCCCCACATCAGGTTTACTTCAGGAGGTTTCATGTTCAGGTATGATTACTGGACTGGAGGTGGCACAGGGTTCACTCCAGCATCTTTGACAAACAATGCATGGCATCATTATGTTGTCACATTTAATTCAACGCATGCGTGCGGATATTATGACGGAGCATTGGTAAGCTGCGGAGCTCAGACAGGAAGGGTAAACACCTCAACTTCAAACCTTTATCTGGGAGTTGGATACTTGAATCGTGTGCTGAACGGCAGCCTTGACGAAGTTGCAGTCTGGAACAGGAGCCTGTCAGCAGCAGAAGTTAAATCGCTCTACAACTACACTTCCGGAAGGAACAATGTAAAGACAACAATGGCTTTGGGATGCTCTGCAAACGCAACTTCAGACTATGACTCTGACAGCACATCCAACATTTACACCTGGTACAAGAGCAGCGCTCCTTTTGCATCAGTCTATCTTCCATTTGAAGGCGGCTCAACATCATCTTATACAAAGGACTATTCAGGAAACTCAAAAACAATAACTGTTACAGGAAGCCCAACCTGGAGCTCGACTGCAGGATACAAAGGAACAGGAGCATATGCCCTTAATGGAGTAACCGGCCAGTTTAGTGTTCCAAATGTCAATTTCATAAACGGCACTGAAAAATGGTCAATAATGCTATGGGCTTATCCTAAGAAGTATGCGCTTTCGCAGACAGGATTGTTCACAAAGTCAAACGGATGGACAAACCCCTGGATGGTTCAGGGAAGGGACGCGTGCAGCTCGTCTTCAAACTGCCAGCTTAAAGTCAACTACATGTGCAACGGCTGCTTTATCACAACAACTTCCTTGGTTATAGACAAATGGCAGCACATTGCAATAACTTTTGACGGCCATCATTTATTGAGGGTTTATTTTGACGGCAAAGAGGATGCAAGCTCGCCATTTAATGTTTCTGCGCAGGGAGTTTTGGGCAACACTGTAAATCTTGCATTTGCAACAGGAGGAGCCTATTATACAGACAGGTTCAACGGCTCAATTGATGACGCAATGATTTTCAATTCAGAGCTTTCGCCAGAGCAGATATACTATATATACACAAACGGCACCCAGAATATTGCAGATGCTGAAACCTCAAAAGGAGAAACCTGGAAGTGCTCAATAACTCCAAACGACCTTTCTGCAGACGGAGCTTCAAGCAACTCATCCTTGATAACAATCCTCAACTCTGCGCCTTTTGCAACCTTAAATTATCCTGCAAACGGAGCAACCGGAATTGAATTAAGCCCAAGGCTGAATGTTACTGTAACAGACTATGATAATGACGAGATAAATGCAACATTCATCAATGCAAGCTCTGGAGCAGTTATAAGCACAGATTCTGAAAAGCTTAGCGGAGAATACGCAACATCAATCTGGTCTGGCCTTTCAGAAGTTTCAACATATTTCTGGAAGGTAAATGCAACAGACGGCTATGACACTTCAACTTCATCCACCTGGAACTTCACAACAGATTCGTGCAACTGCACTTCATGCGCAACATGCAATGCAATACTTAATGATACAAAGTGTGATATTGCAAGGCTTGTAAACAACATAACAGGAATTGGTTCAGGCACAAGCTGCATAATGTTCAACCTGACTTCAAAGACATTTGACTGCACTGGCCACACAATAACTTCTGCAGCAGGCGGCTCAAATAAGGCAGTAACAATAGATGATGTTTCATACTCAACAGTAAAGAACTGCACATTTGTTGGATTCGGCTATGGAATTTATGCAAACAGCTCAACAAATCTTGACATTTCAGATGTTTCAGTTTTGTCAGGAGGAAACGGAATTTATGAAAGCCAGTTCTGCCAGGATTCAGTGTTTGACAGCATAACAATCACAAATATGTCTTCAACAGGATTCAGGATTGCAGGCAGGGGAACAAATGCAAGCAATGCAGTAATTTCAGAAGTTCTTGGATATTCATTGCAGCTGGCCTCGGAGTCGAATGGATCTGTGCTGACTAATGTAAGCGTGTATAATGCAACCACCAATTTGTACATACAGCCTGCATTAAGTTCTTCAAGCACTTTCATAAACTTCGAGGTCGGCTACAATTCAACTACAGGAAAGGTCAGCTGGCCAACAGCAACCCCGACTTATGCAATCCTCAACACAACAAACCTCATACTCAATCCTGACTTTGTGTCGATGAACTCATCAGACTTGAACACTTCTGCATTCAACCTTGCTGCAAACATTTCGCTTTCTCCAGGAGACTGCACTAATGTAGGGTATTTCTACAAGTCAGGATTCCCAACAACATTGCTTGAAATCCTGAACGGAACAAGGTTCTATCCAGCGCAGAAGGACTGCACTGCAGGCCAGACTGAATTTTCTGCTGACAGCTACTGGAGCGGTTATGCATACGGCCACATACCTCAAAATGTAACTTTGTACAGGCCTTCAAACGGAAACACTTCAGCATTCTTCAGGAACATGAACTTTACCTGGAACAATTCTTGGATTGCAAACAGCCACGCTCTGAAATACAACATACTTGTTGATGACCAGTCAAACTTCGGAAGCCCTCTTATTAATATCAGCAACATTGCAGAAGGAACATCGCTTACAAGCTATATTACTCCTGTTGAGCTTGACTTAAGCAATCCATACTTCTGGAAGGTAAGGGCTTATGACAGCCAGACAATGGTTTACGGAGAATACTCTCTGCCTTGGAACTTCTCAATCCAGTCTGTCAAGGCAATAACTGTGCTTAACGGATTTATTGACTTTGGGGAGATGGCATTGCATGAGGCAAATTCAACTGAAGACAATAATCCAATGCCTTTCCTAATTGAAAATTCTGGAAACATTCCTGTCAATCTTACAATAAACGCTTCTGCGCTTTTCACAACAGAATCGCATCCTTCTGATTATTACAGGTTCAAGATTGGAGTTAATGAAAGCAATTCCTTCAACCAGACAGCTTCAAACATGACATGGGTTCAGATGCCTTCTGCTGCAGGCAGCCCATCTGTAAGGCAGCTCAACTATTACTCATACTATCTCAACAGCACCTGCGAGATAGACCTGAACATAACAGTTCCTCCTCACGAGACTCCAGGCGCAAAAACATCATCAGTATTGGTGCAGTCATAAAATGAAAAAGGTAAGCATTCCAACAAGTGTACTCCGTGATAGGAGCATTTCAGTACTTGAAGCTATAGTCAGGTATCTGAAGGAGAAGAAGGGGATGTCTTATCATGAGATTGCTGTTTTGCTTAACAGGGATGACAGGACGATTTGGACTGTCTACAACAGGACTTTGAAGAAAAAAGGGGTGGAAAAAGCCAAAGCTTAAAATACTTACAATGTAAGTAATAAGGCTGAAACTCCAAAATGAAGAAATTAAGCATTCCAACAAGTGTACTCCGCGATAGGAGCATTTCAGTACTTGAAGCTATAGTCAGGTATCTGAAGGAGAAGAAGGGGATGTCTTATCATGAGATTGCTGTTTTGCTTAACAGGGATGACAGGACAATTTGGACTGTATATAATAGGACTTTGAAGAAGTCGAAGAAGTAATCAGCAAAGAAACAATAGAAACGTTTATAAAATTCAGAATTAAGTTCAAAACAAAGAGCGTGGTAAATTGA
>CAYPXA010000008.1:0-66525 GCA_964414985.1 uncultured Methanosarcinales archaeon | reverse complement strand
TCCTGCACAAACATATACCATAAACCAGGCAGCGCCAACCTGCTCGCTTACAGTCACTCCAGGAAGCGCAACCTACGGAACGCAGACAACAGCAAACTGCACATGCACAAATCCTGAAGTTTCTGCAAACCTTTACAGGAACGGAATTCTTGCAAATAGTGAGAATAAGATTGCAGCAACATTGCCAGCAGGAACATGGCAGTACACCTGCAACACAACTGCAACGCAGAACTACACTTCTGCAGCAAACACCACATCTATAACTGTAAGCCAGGCAACACCAATCCTGACACTTAACTCTGTACCCAGTTGGACTGAGACCTATGGAACTTACACTAATGTGAGCTGTACAGCAAATACTGCCCAGTCAACTCCCATGCTTTACAGAAACGGCCAGTTGGTAAATTCTGCAGGAGACTATGCAAAGCTGGGAGCTACAGTTTATGCTTATATTTGCAATTCAACTTCAACTCAGAACTACACAAATGCTTCTGCATCAAACACCTTAACAATAAACAAGGCAAATGACAGTGTAAACATCACACTCAACACATTGCTCAACCAGAACATTTCAGTAATCTACCCTGAAAATGTTACTGCAATAGGAACATCAACTTCGGGAACAGACAAGGTTTACAAGAATGGAATTTTGTTTGCTGAAAACAATTCTACACGACTAGATGTAGGTTTGTGGGCTTTCAAGGTTAACTCAACTGGAAATGCAAACTACTCTGCTAACACAACAGGCAGGACATACTATGTTCTTGTGAACAAGACTAATCCTTCCATTACGCTTAAACTGAACAACCAGGCATCAAACATTAATGTCAATGTTGATGTGGCTGTAACTGCAAACGGAACAAAGTCTGCCGGAGAAGGAAATATCAAGCTTTACGAGGACAGCGTCCTGATAAATACTGGAGCAACTTCAGTCATAAACACTACAAGCTATAGTGCAGAAGGCACTCACAACTTTACTTTGAAATACGATGAAACTGCAAATTACAGCGCAGCATCAATCACAAGATTAGTAACTGTAATAGATAACATTGCGCCAACTGTCAGTTTGGTCAGCCCAGCAGACAACTTATGGACAAAACAGGCAACAAACGCATTCACATTCTTTGTGAATGACACTCATTCAGGAATACAGAACTGCTCATTGTATGTTGACAGCACAAAAGTAAACTCATCTTCCTCAATAACAGAAGGAAACAATGTTCTTTCAGCAGCACTCACGCACGGAACCCATTCTTGGTATGTAAAGTGCTATGACAACTCATCGCAGAAGAATTCTGCGCAAACCTTACCAAGGACAATAAAAGCAGACTTTACTGCTCCATCAACATCGATTTCAGGAATAACAAACAATTCAGTAGATAATTCAAATGTTACCATCAATTTAACAGCAACAGATGCAGATTCAGGAGTGAATTACACTTCATACAGGATAAACACAACAGGAACCTGGATTAACTACTCTTCTGCATTCAACTACGGAGTTGAAGGCAATCATAAGATAGAGTATTATTCTGTTGACAACATAGGCAATAATGAAGCAGTAAAATCAAGAGTATTCACCATAGACAAGACTTCTCCTTCAATAGCAATAAACACTCCTGCAAACAGCTCAACAGTAAATGCAGAAAGCCTGTTTGTGCAGATAGATGTGGACATTGATGAATCTGCAACACTCAAATACAGCATAAACGGAAGCGCAAACACAACATTGTGCTCAAGCTGCACAACAAAAGTGCAGAACATAACAATGCCAGCATATGGCACAAACAAGATAACATTCTATGCAATAGACCCTGCAGGAAACATAGGCAGCAATTCAACAACATTCAACCTTAATCTTTCACTCGGCGGAACTGCAAATGACACAGACAATGACGGAATAAACAACACTGAAGACACAATAATTGGAGACATTGAAAACATTGCAACAAACGTGCCTTCATTAAACCTCACAATCAACGGAACAGACAACCTGTCGCAGGAGCTTGAAGGAACACTTCCTGTAGTGTTCGGAAGCGCAAACGGAACAATTGTTGAATTCACATTTGAGTTTGATGCATCGCAGAACAAGACTTTGGACTTGACTGCAATTACTGTTACAAAGCAGGCTTCAGGAAGCTCAGCAGGCCATGTTGTAATAACTGGAATTGACCTTTCATCACAGGGAAGGACAAAAATAGTTTATGTTGACAGGCTGAACACATCCAGGCAGGGAGTGTGCATTGAAGATGCTGAAATTGCGTCAATCGCAGAAGTTTCAGATGCATGCACAGGCGCTGGAGAGGTAAAGGTTGAGTGCGACGGCACATCCCAGAGCGGATACACCTGCACTTCAGTTGATTCAGGCGCAAGATACAAGATTACAGGCCTTGTGCATTCAGGAGTAACACAGCTGGATTACACTGTGCCTTCTTCATCAACAGGCGGCGGCGGAGGAAGCAGCGGATGCTCAGACGAGTGTGCAGTGGGCGAGTATAAATGCAGGGATGGCTCAATAATCAAGTGCGGATACAATGCGCAGCTTGGATGCTGGAAATGGACAGTGGAATATTGCGGAAAAGGCTTTGAATGCGAAGAGGGCGAATGCGTGAAAATGAGCTGCATCGAAGACTGGGTCTGCGATGATTGGAGTGAATGCGCAAGCGGAAAACAGCACAGGATTTGCCAGGATTTCAACAGCTGCGGCACAGAATTAATGAAGCCTGCGCTTGAAAAGGAATGCAGAGCTGCAATCGACATTGAAACAGGAGCAATTGACTTCACGCAGGACACTGACTTAAAAACAGCTGAGCCTGAAGACAAAGATGGCATTCCTGCGGTAAAAGCATTGATATTCATAGCTCTTATTGCAGCATTTGCAGCAGGTTTCTACCTAATAAAAATGAAGAAGCCTAAACACAAGAATTAACTTGTTCTAAGCAGACTGTTTTTGAAGATGTTTAACGAGTACTGCGCTGGGCGGCAATGATTCTGATTATGTTTCAATCAATGCGCTTGGCTGGTAATGCTGTCTTTACGGGTAAAGTTTATATAGTCAGATTCCGGAAAACTCTGTAAGAAGGTTAAGAAGGTAATACAATGCAGCCAAAGAAAAAAAGCAATTCAAAGGCAAAAGCGCTGGACACAATCATAATAGGAGCAGGCATCGCAGGCATGACTGCAGCAATCTATGCCTCGAGAAAAAGGATGAAATATGAGATTATTGCATCCGGATTTGCAGGCCAGATGATGGAAAGCGCAGAAATACTAAACTATCCTGGCATTGTAAAAACATCAGGCGCAGAATTCTCCTCAATCATGAAAAAGCAGATGGAATTCAACAATGTTAAAATAAGGGATGAAAAAGCAGAATCAATCTCCAGAAAAGGCGATGCTTTCATTGTCAAGACAGGCAAATCAAAGTATGAGGCGAAAACTATAATCATTGCGTCAGGCGCAAGGCCAAGAAACCTTAATGTTCCTGGCGAGAAGGAATACAAAAACAAGGGTGTTACCTACTGCGCAATATGCGACGGCCCTCTTTTCAGGAATGCAGATGTTGCAGTTGTTGGTGCAGGAAATTCTGCGCTTGAGGCAGCAGACTTTCTCATGAACATTGCAAGAAAAATTTACATAATAAGCAATTCAGGAAAGCTTTCAGCGCACGAATACCTTGTTGAAAAGGCAAAATCAAGCCCTAAAGTGAAGTTTGTGATGAATGCAAAAACCACTAAAATAGAGGGCAATGGCAAAAACGTAACCTCAATTTCATACGAGCAGGATGGAAAGCAGAAGAAGCTGGCAGTTGAAGGAGTCTTTGTTGAAATAGGCAGGGCTCCAAACACTGATTTTGCAAAAGGCATTGTTGATTTAGACGAGCACAGCCACATAGTTATTGACTGCCAGACAAACTCAAGCGCTCCTGGAATTTTTGCAGCAGGCGACTGCGCATCAGGCCACGAATACCAGTATGTGATAGCTGCAGGCCAGGGATGCATGGCGCTGATAAAGGCTGCAAGATATCTTGCATCAAAAAAATGAGGTTTTAAAATTGGAGCTGAGCGCTGCTGCAAAGTCTGTGCTGGAATCAAGGTATCTTCTTAGGAACAGCCAGGGAGCCTGCGAAAGCCCTGAACAAATGCTTAAAAGAACTGCAAAGTTTGTTGCTTCTGTCGACGCAAAATACGGCCAGGACAGCAAAAATTCAGAATCAGCTTTTTTCAATGCAATGGACAGGCAGGAGTTTTTGCCAAACTCTCCCTGCCTGATGAATGCAGGCGCAAAAAACCCCCAGCTTTCAGCCTGCTTTGTGCTTCCAATAGAAGATTCAATTGAAAGCATATTCACATCTTTGAAGAACATGGCATTTATCCACCAGAGCGGAGGCGGAGTTGGATTCTCATTTTCAAGGCTTAGGCCAAAAGGGGATTTTATTTCAGGAACAGGAGGCGTTTCTTCAGGCCCTGTTTCTTTTATGAGGGTGTTTGACACTGCAGCAGATGTCATGAAAAGCGGAGGCAGAAGAAGGGGTGCAAACATGGGTGTGCTAAGCTCAAGCCATCCTGACATACTGGAGTTTGTCAAGGCAAAATCAGGAGGCATTAATTCAGGATTCAGGAATTTCAATATTTCAGTAGGAGCTTCAGACGAGTTCATGAATGCTGCAGAAAAAGGGGGCAGCTTTGCGCTGAAAAACCCGCATACTGGAAAATCAGAAAAAGCTGATGCAAAAAAAATAATGGATTCCATTGCAGAAAGCGCGTGGTCTGGAGGAGAGCCTGGAATGCTGTTCATGGATGAGATAAACCGGCAGCATACTTTTGATGAGCCTGTTGAATCAACAAATCCTTGCGGAGAGCAGCCGCTTCTTCCTTACGAGTCCTGCACTCTCGGAAGCATAAACCTTTCAGAAATGCTGGACGGAAAAAAGGTTGATTGGGAAAAGCTAAGAAAAACAGCCCATCTTGGAGTTCATTTTTTGGACAATGCAATTGACGCAACAATGTTTCCATTGCCTGAAATTGAAAAGGCAACTCTCCAGAACAGGAAAATAGGCCTGGGAGTCATGGGCTTTGCAGACATGCTGATAAAAAGAGGCATAAAGTACAGCTCTGAAGAGGCTGTTTCAGCTGCAGATGAATTAATGTCATTTATCTCAAAAGAGGCAAGGCTCAAGTCAGAGTCTCTTGCAAAAAAAAGAGGGAGCTTTCCTGCATTTAGGAAAAGCAGGCTTGCAGGAAAATACAGCTGCATGAGGAATTCAACTTTAACAACAATTGCTCCAACAGGCACAATTTCAATAATAGCAGGCGCAAGCAGCGGGATAGAGCCTTTGTTTGCAGTGAAATACGAGCGCGACATTCTCGGCAAAAAATCAGTTGAGGAAAACCTCCTTTGGAAGTCAGGCCGGTTTAGGAAAGAGCTGTTTGAGACAGCTTCTGAAATAAAGCCGGAACAACATGTCAAAGTGCAGGCAGCGTTCCAAAAGCACACTGACAATGCAGTATCCAAAACAGTCAATATGGATGCAAAAGCATCTGTTTCAGATGTAAAAAATGTGTTCATGCTTGCGTGGAAGCTCAAGTGCAAGGGCATAACAGTTTACAGGGACAAAAGCAGGAACAGCCAGGTTTTAAACAAGTGCGAGGCGTGCTGAAATGAAATCAATGTCTGGAAAAAAAGGCAATGTTTACCTTTGGACAGGAAACGGATGGGGAAAGACAACTTCTGCGCTGGGTGTTGCGCTTAGGGCTGCAGGCCACAGGAAAAAGTCTGTTATAGTGCAGTTCATGAAAGGAAGGAAAAATACAGGAGAATACAAAGCAAGGAAGATGCTTGCTCCTTTTCTTGAGATGAGGCAGTTTGGAAGGCAGGGTTTTGTAAACCTGAAAAGCCCGTCAAAAACCGATATTGTTCTTGCCAGCAGGGGGCTGGAGTTTGCAAGGAGTGCAGCTGAAAAAAAGCCTTTCCTGCTGATACTTGATGAAATCAACATTGCAGCTGCAATCGGGCTCGTCAAAGTTGAGGATGTCATAAATCTTGTCGACAGCATAGGGCCTGAAACAACAGTATACCTCACAGGAAGGTATGCTCCCAAAGCGCTTGTGAAAAGGGCTGATTATGCCACAGAAATAAAAGCGCTGAAGCACCCAAGAATTTCAGGAAAAGGAAAGATGGGGATTGACTACTAAATTTTGATTTTTGCTGCCTAAAGAAAACTTAGATGCTAAACCTTCTGTAAAGAAGTGCGAATATTATTGCTGCTGCGCCTACAAGCATAAAGCTCAATCCGCAGCCCAATGTAGGGCACAGGCAGTCAAGGTATTTTCCAATGCCGTAAAGAAGCACTGCAGAGCCTGCTATCAATAGTGTCATGTAAAATGTAAACGCCCTGACTTTGCCCTTCACATTCATAAGGTCCTTTATCCACTGAACTATTACCTCAAATTCCTGCTCGATAAAATTAGATGCGACTCCAAGAAGCTTTTTCTTGTACTCTCCGTAAGCCTCTCGGTAGATTACCTTCTGCGCAGGCTTTTGCGATTTGGATGCGCGATGCCTTCTTAGGGAATGCCTTGAAAGCTTTGCCTTTTTCTTCCGCTTTTTAGCGCTGCCTGAATCCTCTTCAGAAACATATGTTCCAGGTATCTCAATGTCAAAGCTTACCTTCTTTTTGGCCATATCCCCATTTTGGAAACCATTGTATTTAAACTTTTTGGAATTTTGGATTTATTGGAATCCCCTCATTATTCCGAAAGTAATAAATAGCGCCTTGTATTATTCTTGGATATGGTTTATGACATAAGCGAGATAAAGGTTATAAGGAAAAAGCTTGGGCTGACCCAGGCAGAGCTTGCAAGGAGCGCAGGGGTTTCGCAGAGCCTTGTTGCAAAGATAGAGTCCGGAAGCATAGACCCTGCATATTCCAATGTCATGAAAATATTCGGATTTCTTGAAGGCCTGAAAAAAGAGGCAGAGCTGAAGGCAGCAGATGTGATGCACTCGCCTATAATCTCAGTAGGCCCAAATGATGAAATAAGGAATGCAGTGCTCAAGATGAAAAAGCACGGCATCTCCCAGATTCCTGTGCTTGATTCAGGAAGGTGCATAGGATTTATTTCTGAAACATCAATTTTGAACAACATACTTGAGAAGAATGCAAGAATCGTTGAGGACATAATGGAGGAGTGCCCTCCTATAATAGATGAAAACGCTTCTGTTGAGATTGTCTCTGAAATACTAAGGCATGTCTCGCTTGTAATTGTTTCCGAAAAAGGCAGGCTGAAAGGAATAATAACAAGGGCAGATGTTATCGGAAGAATAAAGTAAATAATTAAGCAGCTTTTGCTGCCTTCTTTGCAGCAGGCTTAACAGCCTTGACTTTTGCTTCTGTCATGTCATTCTCCTCAACTTGTATGAGGTATGAGCATGGAAGCTTGTATGAAGCTCTCTTGAGCGCTCTCTTTGCAGTGTCCAGGTTGTTCTTTGTGACTTCTACCATGAACAATGTCTGCCCCCTCTTAATCTGTGCAGCAACGCCTATGGTCTTTCCAAAGGATGCCTGCATACCAGTGCTCATCCTGTCTGCTCCAGCTCCTGAAGCAAGTGCGTTTTCCCTTAGAATGTGATGAGGATATACGACGAGCCTGAGCCTGAATCCTGTCTTTCCAAGAGCCTCTTCAAGAAGCCTGATTGCTGAAAGCCTTCCTGACTCAAGTGCGTTGTCCCTTATCTGCAAGGATGTTTTTGAAACAAGCCTTAAAGTATAAGGGTATTTTTTTGAAAGGTTGCCCATGTCATATCTTACTATCTTGTTGACTGGCCTTGCCTTTACATAAGAGCATTTCTTGAACTTGCTGAATCTTGTGTATGGCCTTTCAAGTGCCCTGTATGCGCAAAATTTTCTTTTCTTTGCCATAACAGGTAGGATTTTAGGTTTGTTTTTAAAGCTTTTGTTTTTTTATGCATCACAGCCTCTTCTCCAGAATAGAAACATTTATAAATAAAATGTCCCAAATTTCTTATACAAATCCAATATCGGCTAATATTCAAAAAGAGGTGTTTGCATGAACATATTCGGGCCTAAATTAAACAAGGCAGGTTCGCTGGAAATTTCTATCAATGCGATTGTTATACTGATTCTTGCGATAACAATCCTGGGGCTCGGGCTTGGCTTCATCAAGAAGCAGTTCGGCTCATTGGGAGAGCAGTTCGAATCTGTCAGCGCTGAAATAAAAGGCGAGATTATTGAGAAGATAAGGACATCAGGAGAGCTCCTTGTATTCAACAAAGTTGAAATGGACGCAACAATCGGAAAGCCAGACACATTCTATGTCGGAATCAAGAATACCGGCGGAGATACAAACTGCTTTTCGACTTATGTAAGGTGCATCAGGGCGCTTAAAGGAAACTGCGACCCTTCACAGCCAGGAACACCAATTGCTGTTGGAGGATTGAATCCATTGACAAATGACAGGCCGACTTCTGAAAACGAGTGGTTCCAGCTGTTTGACAAAGTGGATATTGCAGGAGGAGATGTTGGAGTATTTCCATCAAAACTGCAGATACCTGGAAAGGTTTCTCCAGACACATACCTTTTGAGCTATGAAATTTATAAGTCAGACCAGGGAGACTGCACACAGGCAGTATGGCCGACATCAACAACGCCATACCAGTCAAAGCAGTTCTATGTTAACGTAAGGTGAGCATGATGAAACAGATGAAAGTAAAAAGAAGGCTTAGCCAGACTGAAGAGTTTGAAGTAATGAAGATGGTTTTGGACAAAGTGCTCTGGCTTGGCTTTGTCATTATGGGATATGGATTATACCTGTCTGTTTCAGACGGATTCATGTCAGGAGTCTATTACCTTCTAGCAGGCGCTGTTGTGCTTGTGATTTTTGCAAGGATAATAGTAAAAGAATTCGAGCAGATAAGGTAGTTTTTTTGCTTTTTTTTATTCATGTTTTTGGCATTAAGGCAATAAAGTGAGATTAATGAAAACAAAAATCATTTTTGCATTCTTGGCAGTTGCGCTTCTTGCGCTTTCAGGCTGCGGAGGGGGAAAATGCCCTGAAAACTGCAGCGACGGCGACATGTGCACTTCTGACTCCTGCGGAAAGGAAACAGGCTACCAGTGCAGGAACACTCCAATACCTGGATGCTCAAATGACTGCGGAATGCCCTGTTCAGGAGCTGCAGGGCTTTACATGGAAATGCAGTGCGACCCAATCACAAAGCAGTGCGCAGCTGATGCTAAGCCAGGCCTGAAGATATCAACTTCGAGCATGACAAATGAGATGCTTTCAGCAGGAAGCAGGTTCAAGATTATAACAACTTTTCCCCAGCCTTTCAATATGAAGAAGGACTTTTTTAATGCAGAGCTTTCGCTTGTCACAATTGCGCCTGGTGTTTCAAATATTAAAGTAAAGAGCATTGAGCTGACAGGCATGAACACACAGAGGCAGACAGTTTCGCTTGGCGATGTTTCTGTAAACAAATACATTTGGAGCACTGAAACAGACCTCAATGAAGGCATGATAATCGATTTTGCAACTTCAGAATATGACGGCACATTCACAAATGTAAAGCTTAGGATTACTTATGAATACCTGCAGCAGTATGCAGGCCAGGCCCAGCAGAAGACTGCAAATTTTGAAATAACACTTATGGGAGTTACATTCTCCTGGATGAACCCGCAGAGAACCCAGCAGTGCCCTGCATCCTGCGATGATGCAAATGAAGGCACTTCAGACATATGCAATGCAGGAACAAAATACTTCTGCACTAATCAGCCTATTCCAGGAAGGTGCGGAAACTTTATCTGCGACCCGACAGAGAACAAGTGCACATGCCCTGCAGACTGCGGGCCTTGTTCAGGCGATGCAGGCGCATATGTTGAGTATGCATGCGCAAGCAATGAGTGCGGAGCAATGCTCAAGCCAGGCATAATTCAGCAGCCAGTTTCCAAAGTTGACGAGAGGAACAGGAACTTCTACTATCTCCAGAACAAGTACACCTACAAAAACCCATTCAACATAAACAAGGACAAGCTTGCTGTTGAATTCAAGCTTTACAACCAGCAGGCTGCAGTGAGCGGAGTCAAGATTGTTTCAGTCAAGGTTCTTGACCAGTCTTCAGAGCTTGCCTCAATGGACATTGGCAAAATTCTGAACTCTGTTGGAAGCACTGCATCTGCAGAAATCACAATACCTGATTTTGGAGGATATGAGTCTGACAGGCAGGTAAGCCTAAGGGTTGATGTTGAATACCAGTATACTACTGCAACAGGCACAGAGACAAGGAAGGACAACTTTCTTGCGCCTCTTGAGAAGATTACTTTTGTAAACCCGACTATTGCATAATAAGGCGTTAAAATGAAAGGAAAAAGGGCTTTTGAGCTGTCAGCAACATTTCTTGTAATGCTTATACTTACAATTGTAATTTTTGTAGGCTCAATCTATTTTACCAAGAAGTTTTTTACAACTGCAGAGCAGATGAAAGGGACTATTGACCAGCAGACAGAGGCTGAAATTGAGCGTTTGCTTTACAGCGACAATTCAATAGTCGCAATCCCAATGTTCAAAAAGACAATACAGCGGGGCAAGCAGGATACATTCGGCTTGGGCATAAGGAACATCCTTGAAAGGACTGAAAACTTTTATGTTATGATAAGCTTCAGCAAGGGCTTTGATTCCAACGAGGATGTCATACCTGGAACAGATATAGAGCATATGAACTCAAAATGGCTATTGTATAATCCCGGGCCTTACAGCATCCAGCACAACAAGATGGAGATGATCCCAATACTTGTCAATGCAGGCTTAACAACTGCAGCTGCAACAAACACAGCAAAAGGCACTTATTCTTTCAATGTATGCGTTTTTGCAGGAGTCATACCTTCAGGATTCGACTGCAGCAACCCGCCGAGGTCTTTGCCTGACAATGTCTACAGCGGAAAGATATACAAGATTTACGCTGAAGTGATTTAATCAGGCAGCATTAACTGAAACACGATTTTTTGCATTGCCGCCCAGCGCAGTAACTGAAACAGCGCCATTAGCATTAACCACATTGCCGCCCAGCGCAGTAATTCTTTTTGAGTTTGTTTAGCACGTGACTCCTTTGAGGAAGCAATACAATAATAGTCACGAAGCGCGGCAATGCTCAATCAGTAGTTCATTGAGTTTTGGCTTTAAGCAAGGCAATTCATGAGTGGATTAAAGAACAATTTCAAATCATCTGCGGAGTTAGTATCACGCAGTCTTCAGCAGAGAAATCGCCTGTGAGCCTGCAGTCAGATGTTCCGCCCATTCCAAGCGCGCAGGAAAACCCTCCTGAAAATGTGCCTGCCTGAAGCTTTGAGATGATTTCAGCAAGCTTCTGCTTTTCAAACATGCACTGCTTTGCAAAGCCTACAGTAACCACTGCCATCTTTGAAGCTTCAGCTTCCTGCAGTGCAATGTCTGCTTCAGACACTCCTGAATCAAGAAGCTGCTGCCTTAGGCTGCTTCCTAATTTGACAGATGCAGAAGCCACCCTGTCGTAATAAACGCACTTCCCGTTTTTCTCGCCTTTTATCTGAATGAAAGTTTCTGATGAGATTTCCATGCCGAACAGCGCTGCATTTGCCTTATACACTGCAGTTGCAGGCCTGCACTCGCTTGCTGCTGCAGAGAAGCACGCGATGTCTTCGCCGCAGTCTTTTTTCAGCGAGAAGTCAGGTATTGTAAAAATAAGTATGAAGATAAGCATCACTGAAACAACAATCATTGAGCCCCAAAACACTTTCCTCTGCGCTTTCCTGATTTTTTTTTCTTTCTTGCTGCCAAAAGCGTGCTGGTGGTGCTCTTTCTGCACAGCTTCGATTGCATCAGCAGAATCCTGGTGGCTGTGGCCGTGCTTTATCATATGCACGTAAAGGTCGTGATAGGCATGGCCCCTGCTGTGGTTGAGCCTTACATAATCCACTAAGTCTTTTTGCACCATCTTTTTAGAATAATCTGCCAAAAAACGCTTATAAATGTTTCTTTTTTAAAGGCCTGAAAGAGTTTTGATTTCATTAAATATGATTTTTTCAATATCCGGATTCTGAAGCGAAACAGGCTTTCCTGCCCTGACATAAACTTTTCCATAGCTTGAATCAATATATTCTATTCCTATTGGCACTGCAGGAATCTCAATTCCATTTTTTTGCTCGCATCCTTTTGAGAAGTAGATAAGCTCTGTTTTTATCTGCCCCATCTCGCCAGGCTTTCTTTCTCCTTCAGGATGCATTACAACTATTTCATCTTGCGAATAAAGAAAATCAATATAATCCTTCATTTTCTGGTTTTCAGCCTTCAGGTGGCTGATTGCAATCTTTCTTTCTTCCCTGTCTTTTATCATTCTTATATCCTTGACTCTTCCAACAGAAAATCCGCCTAAAGCATACAGCGCTTTTGGAAGCCCTTCTTTCATTATCCAGTTTCCGTACCTGTGCGCACAATACTTTAACATGACGCCTTCAAGAATTATGTCCATCTGATTTTGATGCTTGGGCAGAATAAGCGCAGGGCCTTTTTTAGGCATGTTTTCAGCACCTTCAAACTCTGCATGATACCAGCATTTTGCAGCAATGCTGCATGGAATTGTGCCTAAATTAAAAAGAAGGTTATTCCTGTAAATTTTCATTTGGAGGATGAATAATCACTCATTTAAAAAGGCAATGCGCCTGGTGCAAATACATCCTGAACACTTTTAAATATTTTAAAAGCATCTGCGAAAGTAATATAACTGCCTGGGCAATACACGGATTATGAGCAGGCGTGTTGACAGCCTAAAGCATGTAATGGAGTGCTGCAGGGATGACATATTAACCGGGCTTGACAGCAGATTAACCTCTGTAATTCTTTATGGAAGCTTCACATACCAGAATCTTGACACTTCAATGTCAGACTTCGGCTGGCTCAAGGGCGAGAAAGGAGCTCTTGACAAGAAGCCTGACTTTATTGCAGCTGTTTCAGGAATTGAATCTGCAATTGAAAATTTTGGCAGGTCAAAAGGCTGGGCTGAAAAGGATATAAAAAAAGTTCTTTCAGAGGAAAAAAACACTCCGTTCTATTTCAATGTTGAAACAAACCAGGAGTTTGATGTCCTGTTAAGGGAAAAATCTGAAAAGTCAAAACTGCCTTACAAGATAGGCATTATTGGGGATGAATATGTTCTGGGCAACTGCATTATTGAAGGCAGGAACATTTACCTTGCAAGCAGGCTAAGCAAGCCTTTCAACCTGGTTTACTCAAGGAAAAATGCGCCAAAGCTGATTGAAGCAAATCTTGAAAAAGTCAGGAAATGCTTTTCCGAGCTTGCGCTTCAGAGCCTGCCGCAGGAGTTTACAGGCGAAGAGTTTATTGACAAATACATCAAGGTTACATATCTTGCAGAGGCATACCGGCTTTTTGACATTGTTAATGAAAAGCACCGCAGGATAGTTGAAGGCATTTTTTATGACCTTGAAAAAGGGAAGGCTGTCCAGATGAAGGAAAAGCTTGCAGAAATTCTTTCAGGCAATCTAACTGCCAATGAAGACATCGCCCTGATTGAAAACAACCCTGATTTCTGCTCAAGCAAATTCAAAAAAAAGAAGAAGAGCGAGCCGATAAGCACATTCTGCAAATATGCCGGATTTAACATGTTCTCATTTTTTGTGTCTGTTGGAAAGAACAGGCGGACAAACAGGATTGGCGGCGGAAGCAACAAGGATTATGTTATGCGCAAAATAAGAAGGTAGCTTAGGGCATTACCTGCCTGATTTCTGCACAAGGCAATCATCTTAATAAATAAGCTGGGATTCCTGAACCAAATGGCTGATTCATTATATTCAGATGTTGCAAAAAAATACCCTCTTCTCACCACGGAGCAGGAGATAAATGCAGCAATTCTTGCAGAAAAAGGAGACAAGGAAAGCAAGGAGCTAATGATACTTTCAAATATAAGGCTTGTAAAGCATATAGCTGCTAAGTATTCTTGGACTGGCAATTTGGAAGACCTTGTCCAGGAAGGGGTAAAAGGGCTTATCAAGGCAGTTGACAACTTTAAGCCAATTGGATACAGAGTTTCAACTTATGCTAAATGGTGGATTAAGCAGGCAATCTTAAATTACATTTCATCTCAGGGCATCATCCACATTCCCCGCGAAAAAAATGTGGTTTTAAGGCAAATTTACAATTTTGCGACAAAATACATAATTGAAAATTCAAAAGAGCCGACAAATGAGCAGATTGCATACGAGCTAAATAAGAAAAGCAAAACAAAGTACGATTCTTTTGTAGTAGCTTCTCTGCTGGATTCATATCATTCATCCAAAACAACATCTCTTGATAAAGAGTTAGGCAATGAAACTGGCTTAAATCTCCTTGATATTGTTGAGCCTGAAAATGAATGCAGCCCTCACCAGAATATTGATTCAGAATCAGTGCTGGAGTTGGTAAACAGCAGGATAAGCTGCATGGATGTCGACAAAGCAACAAAGCGCATACTTCAAGACAGGCTATATGACGGCAGGCTCTTGTCAGATCTTGCACTCGAGCTGCACATAAGCAAGGAGCGTGTCAGGCAGAAATACGAAAGAGGGCTAAGGATTCTTAGGGAAAGCCTTCTCAAAAGCCCTGGCTTTGAGTATCTCATTGAATAACCCTGCAGTTCTGCCACTGGACATTGGACATTCTCAAGACAGCTATTTAAGCGCAAAACAATGATTTTTTTGAATGGACACTCTTGAAAAGGCAAGAATTCTTGGAGATGCAGGAAAATTTGACAGCTGCGGCCCAAAGATGTGCGAAGTCAATGTAAACAAGGGCATAAGCGGCATCTACTATGCAAAAGCAGAGCACAAGACCTGCAGGATTTTCAAGACTTTGATGAACAACACTTGCAATTTTGACTGCAAGTACTGCGGAAACAGCACTTCCTGCAAAAAGCAGAAGGCAGCTTATGAGCCTGCAGAGCTTGCATCGCTTTTCAACTGCCTGAACAAAAAGCTTGCTGTCGAGGGGCTTTTTCTTAGTTCAGGAGTTGCAGGAGACCCTGACTCTGCAACTGAAAAAATGATTGAGTCTGTGAGGATACTAAGGCAGAAATTCAATTTCAAGGGCTATGTCCATTTCAAGGTGCTTCCAGGAACATCCTATGAGCTTGTCAGGCAGGCATCGCTTCTTGCAGACAGGATGAGCATAAACATTGAGGCTCCGAACAAGGCAGTGATGCACGAGCTTTCATCATGCAAGGATTTCAAGACTGACATACTGCGAAGGCAGGCATGGATTTCAAAAATGGGGCTGAAAAGCGGGCAGTCAACCCAGGTAATACTAAACCAACTTGCAACTGATAAGGATATTTTGAAGATGGCAAAGTGGGAGTATGAGCAGATAGGCATAAGGAGGATGTACTTTGCATCTTTTTCTCCTGTAAAAGGAACTCCTCTTGAAAACGAGAAGGCAGAGCCTCTTGCAAGGCAGAGCCACCTTTACAATATTGATTTTCTTGTGAGAAGCTACAACTACACATTTAGGGAGTTTGAATCAATAATGAACGATGGCATGCTTCCAAGGAATGAGGACCCCAAGCTTGCGCTTGCCAAAGCAAATTTTGAGGCAAGGATTGAGATAAACGAAGCTTCATACGAGGAGCTGATAAGGATTCCAGGAATAGGCCCAAAGACTGCTGAAAAGATAGCTGCAAGCAAAGAAAGGATAACGAGGTATGAGCAGCTGCACAAATTCGGGGCAAGGGTTGAGTCTGCAAAGCCGTTTATTTCTGTGGATGGAAAACGGCAGATGATGCTTGCGGAGTTCAGCTAGGCAAAAGCTTTATATAGTTAATAATAATTTACTTAAAGTTAATGAAAATTAACAATAAACAAAATGGAAAATGCGACAAATGTTAATTTAAAAAATAGGTCGAGTTGATTCAAATGAAAAAGTCGGGTGCATTCTGCGAAACTTATGGCATAACCATTGGAAACAGGGTGCTTGAATACATACTTGAGAACCAGGACATTGATTTTGCAGTCGGAGACATGGCAAAGGAAATAGGAATCTCAAAGCCAAAGGCATATGAAGCAATAAGAAAATTTGAAGAAAAGGGTTATGTCAAAAAATCCAGGATTGTCGGCAAAACCCAGCTCTATAAATTATGCCCTGAAAACAGGAGAGTCCGGCTTTTCATGCAGGATTTTAATGAATGCCTTAAGATTTCTGCCGAAGAAAGCAGCGGAAAAAATAAGTGCAGCTCAGGCAGAGGATTAGCCGCATCGGCAAAGCATTTCTAAACCTAAACCATCCTTTTCCTGGAAATATGGTTTGCAAGCATTCTTATACCCTTATGATACCTAAGCCTGACTGTCTCCCTGTTGATGCCTGTTTTTGCAGAGATTTCGCTTAGATACCTTGAATTGAAAAGCGATTCCTTGATTATTGCCCTGGTAGATTCATTGCCAAAAGGAATCTGGCTTATAATTTGGAGAATCTTTTCTGAAAAATCTCTTGCTGATGCATAGCATGAAGGCTCTTTAAATGAAGATGAGGCAACCATATCAGCAACCTCAAAGCCGGAATCTCCTACAGGCTTGTTCAGGGAAGTTGTTTTTGCCTTGCTGTATCCATAAATAAGGCTGAAAACATCTTCAGAAGTGTATTCCTTTTTCGGCAAATCCTTGTTGAGGCATTCTGCAATATATTCTGATGAAGGCTCCTTTCCTTCTGACTGCACGTGGCTTTCTATTATTTTGTATATTTTTTTTCTCAGGCTGCGCTTTCCAGGAGGCATTGCAATCTGCTCTGAAGCTGCAAGATAAGAAAGTATCTCCATCCTTATCCACCATGTTGAATAAGTGCTGAATCTATATCCTCTTTCAGGGTCAAACCTGTCAGCTGCCTGCACAAGGCCGAGATTTCCCTGCTGTATGAGGTCCTCCAAATTTCCTCTGTGGGAATAATTAGATGCAACATTTGCTGCAAGCCTCAAATTTGAATTGATAAAAAGCTCCCTGCTTTCAGAATTTCCAGCCCTGCTGCTTCTGGCAAGCTCAACCTCCCTTTCAGGAGTGAGCACTGGGTATTTTTTCAGGCCTGCAAGATATTGTTCTATATCCATTTTTAGGAGAATATTGATTGGAAAATATAAAGATATTGCCAGGCAAGCTTAAAACAGCAAAACTGAACTCAAAATTATTTTTTAAGCCCGCTGATTAAGTCCTTGAGCGCAGCTTCAGGGTCTTTTGCTTTTACAATGCCTGATGCAACAAGAACGCCTGACGCTCCGAGCTCAATTGCAGTCCTCACATCTGCACCATTCTTGACTCCTGCTCCGACAAGCACTGTGCTGCACTTCTTTCCTTTGCCGCATATCTTTTCAACAGACTCGCTAATAAGGCCTGGCTTTGCAGTTGAAACAGAAATATCGCCCCCGATAAGCTCTGGAGGCTCGACTGCAATAAAGTCAACATCAAATGCTGAAATCGCCTTGCCTATGTCTGCGCTGTTTGCGCATGCAACAACTGCAAGGCCTGCCTGCTTTGCCCTTCTTATGCTTTTTTCAAGCACGTCAATGCCCAGCCTTCTTTCAGAATGATTTAGAAGAGTGCCTGACGCTCCGTTTTCTTTTACATCCTCTGCAATTATTCCTCCTGTGTGGGAGCCGCTTTCTTCAGGGTCGATGTGCTCTGCAAGCACTGGAATTGAGACCTGCGAGCTTATCCTGTAAATGTCAGGCGCTGAAACAGCTATTGCAACATTTGCATTGCACTCTTTTGCAGCCTTTTCGCACTTCTTTGCAAGCTCAAGCGCATTCTGGCCTGTTGATTCCTTGTATGCCTTGAAGTTAACTATTATCAATGGAGTTTTAAGAATCATTTCAGATAACCTTTTTTTCAGATTTGCCTTCATCTCCTGCATCTGCCTTTTTTGGAGCCTTATTCTCTTTAGGGGGATTTTTATTTAAAAATTCATCGATTTTCTTCGCTGCCTTTATTCCATCCCTTATTGCTGCAATCACCGAAGACGAGCCTGAAACTGCATCGCCTCCTGCAAAAACATTTGGCATCGAAGTCTGGAGATTCTCATCCACTCTTAGCCTGTTGAGGCCTCCTGTTAAAAGCTCGCCTGATTTGGGGATTAGCGGATTTGGGTTCTGGCCGACTGCAATTATTACCTGGTCTGCTTCAATCCCAAATTCAGTGCCTTCTATTGGAAAAGGGGTTTTTCTGCCGTACTCATCTTCTGAGCCAAGCCTCATCTGTATGCATTCAATGCACTCAACAGATTCATTGCCCATAATCCTCACAGGGCTTGTAAGAGTAAGAATGTTTATGCCTTCCTCCTGCGCATTTCTTATTTCCTCGTGCCTTGCAGTAATCTCGTCAAAAGAGCGCCTGTAGATTATTGTTACTTCAGCGCCAAGCCTTCTTGCAACCCTTGCAGCATCCATTGCAACATTTCCTCCGCCGATAACAACTGTCTTTGTGCCTTTGCCTACAGGAGTGCCGTGCTCGGGAAACTTATGGGCATTCATCAGGTTTACCCTTGTTAAAAACTCATTTGCAGAATAAACATTCCTAAGCTCCTCTCCCTCAATTCCCAAAAATATGGGCGCTCCTGCGCCTGTGCCTATGAACACTGCAGAGTACTGGGCTGCAAGATCGCTTAGCTTTATCGTTTTGCCGACAACATAATCAAGCACGATTTTAACTCCAAGCGATGAAACATAGGCAATTTCCCTGTCAAGGACATCCCTCGGAAGCCTGAATTCAGGGACTCCATAGCGAAGTACTCCCCCTGTTTTGTGAAGCGCTTCAAAAGCAGTAACATCATAGCCGTTTTCAGCAAGCTTTGCAGCGCACGACAATGATGCAGGCCCTGTCCCTATGACTGCCACTTTTTGTTTGCATTTTTTTGGCTTAGGCTGCTGGATTTTTCCATTATCAGCTGCAAACCTCTCAAGCTTTCCGATTGACACAGGCTTTCCTGACTTTTGCAGTATGCAGCTTTTCTCGCAGTGCTGCTCATACGGGCAGACCCTTCCGCACACTCCTGGAAAAATGCTTGACTCGCGTATCTTTGCAAGCGCAGAATCATATTCTTTGGACTGTATTTTGCTGATAAAAGCTGGAATGTCTATGCTCGCAGGGCATCCTGATTTGCACTGCGGATTTGCGCACAGCAGGCACCTTGATGCTTCTGCTGCAGCCTCCTCTTCGCTGTAGCCGAGGCACACCTCGCTGAATGATGAAGCCCTTTTCTTTGGGTCAAGGCTCTGCGCATGAACCCTTTCTGCAGCAGTGTTTGCTTTTTTATTTTCCTTGTTTTCCCCGCTCATTTGCCGCACCTGCATGCGTGCTTTTCGTGCTCTTCATACCTTTTGTTCCTGTTTGAGATTTCGTCCCAGTCAACAGCATGGCCGTTGAAATGAGGGCCGTCAACGCAGGAGAACTTTGTTTCTCCTGCAACCTTTACCCTGCAGCTTCCGCACATTCCTGTGCCGTCGAGCATTATTGAATTAAGCGAAACTATTGTTCTTGCCCTTTGGTATGTTGCCTTGGAGACTGCAGCCATCATTGGTGTCGGGCCGACTGCAAAAACCATGTCAACCTTCTGCCTTCTTCCAAGCACTGCTTCAAGCCCGTCAACAACATTTCCCTTCAGGCCTTTGCTTCCGTCGTCAGTTGTTATTATCATTTCATCTGCAACCTTTGACAGCCTGTCCTCCCAGAATAAAAGGCCCTTGCTTTTTGCGCCTGCAACAATTATGACTTTTGAGCCTGCATTCTTAAGCTCCCTTGCAATTGGATATATTGGAGCCATACCAAATCCGCCTGCAACAAGGCAGACAGCAGACTTGCTCAAGATTTCAAGAGGATTTCCAAGAGGGCCTGCAATGTGAGGCACAAAGTCGCCTTTCTTCAGCTTTGCAAAATCAGATGTGGTCTTTCCTGCAACATAAACTATCATTGTAACAGACTTTGAGTCAAAGTCTGCAATGCTCAATGGTATCCTTTCCCCTTTTTCAGAAAGCTGTGCGATTATGAACTGGCCTGGCTTTGCAGCCTTCGCAATATCAGGGGATTTGACCTGGAAAAGGAATGTGTTTTCAGCAAGCTTCTCCTTCTTGATTATTTCATTCATGCTTCTGCGCCCCTTCAGACCCATTCTCTTTTTCACTCGCTTTTTGAGCAGTGCCATCATGATGGGCTGCACTTTTCCTTTCATGCTTTATGAAAAACCTGCTCTTTGACTTTTCAAGGTCTATGAAAAGGTCTGCAGCCTCCCTCAGCTTTGCAGAGGATGTCTTGCCTATGGCCATGACTTCAACAAAGCAGCCCATTGCCTTTGAAAGGTGCTGGACCAATGGCACAAAGTCTCCGTCTCCGCTGACAAGCACTGCAACATCAAGCTTGCTTCCCAGCTCAATCATGTCCATTGCTATGCCTACATCCCAGTCCCCTTTTTTTGCGCCTCCAAAGAAGACCTGGAGGTCCTTTGACTTTACCTCAAACCCTATTTTGGAAAGCGCCTCAAAAAAATTCTTTTCATCCTTTACATCTGCCTTGATTACATAGGCAATAGCCCTTATCAGCGTCCTTCCCCTCACAGCTTCCTTCAGCATCTCCTTGAAGTTGACTTTTGCGCCGTAAAGGTTCTTCGCAGAATAATACATGTTTTGGACATCAACAAATACTCCCACTCTTTGGCCGTTCATAGGCCCGCTTGAATTGTTCATGGTTCAGCCTCTTTTGTTTTTTTGCATTAAGCATATATTTAGGATTTTGATGCGCTATTTCTTGAAAAAAATCTCGTAGCCGCAGCTTGCGCACTTTGCCTTGCCTGCAGCCATGTCAATTTCCATTGAGGGGTTTCCGCATCTAGGGCATCTTGTGGGTTTTGAGGTATTTTCCATTTATCCAGCCTACTCCTCTTTTTTTATGTCAAGATATGCGCTTGATGCAGCGATTCCGCCCTCTGCGCAGGCTGTTATGACCTGCCTCCACTTGTTTGAGCCTGTTGTTATGTCTCCTGCTGCATAAACTCCTTTTACATTTGTGTTCATTGCCTCATCAACAATTATGCAGCCCTCTGCATCAAGGTTTACGCCAAGCTCTTTTGGAAGCGCAAATGAAGGAACGCTTCCAATCTCAACAAAAACTCCATCAAGCATGAAAACCTCGCCAGAATCAAAAACTGCAGACGTTACAAACTTGTCGCCTTTTATCTCCTTTATGTTTGTGCTGTATATTATCTCGCACTTTGGGTTTTTTTCAATCTGCTCGCAGAGCTTTGGCTCAGCCCTCAGCTTCTCCTGCCTGTAGATTATGAACACTTTTGATGCAAATTCAGAAAGGTGCTGTGCAGCCCTGACTGCGCTGTTGCTTCCGCCTACAACTCCCACAACCTTGTTCTTGTAGAAGGGTGCGTCGCATGTCGCGCAGTAGCTCACTCCTCTTCCAAGGTATTCATCTTCTCCAGGAACATTAAGCTTCCTCCTCTGGGTGCCGAGAGCAAGTATTATCTTTTTTGCCTGGTGCTTGTTGTTGACTTCAAATCCGCCTTCAATCTGTTTTATGCAGGCTGCCTCCTCATCCCTTATTTCAACTCCGAGGTGCTTTGCCTGCTTCCTGAACTTCTCGGCAAGCTCCATTCCGGAGATTGACTCAAATCCGGGGTAGTTTTCAACAATATGGGCGCCGGTTATTGCGCCGCCAATCTCCTTTGAGATAAGAAGAGTGTTGAGCATGTACCTCGCAGAATAAATTGCTGCAGAAAGGCCTGCAGGCCCGCCTCCGATAACTATAACGTCGTACATGATTTTTGGGAAACAGGAATAGTATTTAAACTTTTACTGAGTTTTTTATCTACCATTTGATAGTTAAACGTGCATTGAATTTGCATTGGCTAAAACAGAGCAAGCATTAACTCCATTGCCGCGCTCCGTGAGGATTATTGAACTTCTTCTGTTCAGGAGCCACCTTTTGAGCAATCTCAAACAAGAATTACTTCGCTTGGCGGCAATGCACTTATTTCAAAACTTCGCCGCAGGTGTTGCAGACTTGCGCTTCATCCTTGTCGCTCCAGTGCGTTGTCAGCCCATAATCTATCTTGGACCTGCACTTTGGGCACTTCGGCTCAAGGTGTTCAATAGATTCGAAGAATTTTATCGGCTCCATATTAAAAGTTTAGACTAGCTTCTGCACCACTCCAATGCCTATTATAGGTTCCTGCATATATAAGTCTTTCCCCTCAAACCTCTGTTTTTGCTTCCGAAACGTTTATATAGCTAAAACCCAAGTTTAGCCATATGCATGAATCACATGAGCCTGGGACAGGAACATTGTTTTTGACAGCTGCAGTTGTAATCATTCTTTCTTTTGCGCTGTTCAGCATGACAGGCGAAAAAAATGGAGTTGATGCTGGCAATGAAATTACTGCCGCAGCTTCGCTTGGCTCTGCTGATGCAGAAAACAGCATGTATCCTGAATGGACAATCCATGACGCATTCATCTGGCTTGTGAAGATTGCAATGCCCTGGACTGACTTCCTGATTTAGGTTTATTTTAAATATTTTAAAAAATAAGATTCAGAAATCTCCGAGCTTCTTCTGCGATGCTGTGCTTTCAAGCTCGCCTGCATCAAAGCCCATTGCGTCAAAAATCCTCTCAACTGAAGGAATTATCTGGTTTTTGATGTAGTAGTCAGGGTCATAGTCTGCTTCTGAAGCCTCGCCAGGCAGCTTGACCTTTTCCCTTATCCTGCCTTCGCCTTTTGCAACAACAAACTCGATTATTGAGCCAGGCCCGACAGGAATGCCTTTTTCATGCATTAGCTTTGCAGCTGCAACATGCGGGCCGACAGAAGCATAATCCCCTATTTCCTTCTGAAGCTGTGTTTTGATGATTACCTTTTTCAAAGGCACTTTGTGCGCCCTAAGCTCAGCTATGACATTTCGGACATAGGCAACAGCCTTTGCAGGGTCGTTCTCCTTAAGGACTATGCCAATCACATCTCTCTGCACTTCCTTTGCAATTATGCTCCAATTTCTCCTTACAGTCTCAAATCCCTTTATCTCGATGCTGCCTTCCTCGTCGATAAGCGCATACTTCTTCTTTGCGCCTGCTTCTGTCCCCTTTGTTGCAACAAATATTCCAGAAGGATAATAGCCGTCAAACTCAAGCTCCATCACTCCAGGCAGGTTCATGTTTATCCTTTCTGCAAATTTCTTTGCATCGTCAGTCTTTTTGCTGCCGAGCGCAAGGAAGACAGAATCAGTATCTCCGTAGATGACCTTGAACCCTTCTTTTTCAGCGCTTTCAATGACCTGCTTTATGTGGTATCTGCCCCATGCAGTGACGCTTTTGGCGCTCTCAAGGGAATACCACCTTGCATTGAAAAATCCAAGATAGCCGTAAAATGAGTTTGCAAGAAGCTTCAGGCTCTGCTCCCTTGCTGCAAGCATTGGGTCCTTCTTTTCCTTTGCCATCATCTCCTTAATCCTCATCCTCCTTGTGATAAGGTCCTCAATTATGGTAGGAATGAATCCTTTCTTTTTTGTGCAGAACCAGAACTTCTCCTTTTCAGTAGGCGCAACCTCCTTCTCAACGCAGCATTCGCAGCACAGTGTTTCAGGCGAGATGTTGTGGGATGCAATTATAGTGGGATAAAGGCTCCTGAAGTCAAAGATTGCAATGTTCTTGTAAATGCCAGGCTTTGGCTCATACACAAAAGCTCCTGAAAATGTCTGCATCTGCCTTCTCTTGACTTCGTGGTAATGCGGCCTTTCAAGCGCAATCTCATTGAAATTATGCGCCTGCCTTATTATGAACCACTCGACAAGCTGTGAATATCCCAGTCTTGTTATGTCAAATGCAGGAATTCCAACAATCTTGACAAGCTCGATTACATTTGGCAGAAGCTTCATGCACAAGTCATAGGTTATCTTTGCGTCATTCAGGTTGTACCTGCAGAACTCCTCAATCTTTGACGGATGATGGTCCCAGACTTCTGCAAGAGACCCCACATCAACATCAAGCTTCTTTTCTCCGATTAGGTGCTGGGCGACTGTGCTTAAGTCAAGCGCCTCAAGCTCTCCGCCCCTGCCGAATGTCTTTAGCACAAGCTTGAATACGTCAAGGTGCACAATCCCTGTTATCGAAGCCTGAACCTGCACTTTTCCTGAAACGCTTATTTCTGAATAGTCAAGCCCGAGGTCCATGCCAATCCTGTACTTCCTCGCCCTCTGCTTTATGTAAGGCAAATCAAATCCGTCTGTATAATATCCTGTTATTATGTCAGGCGCAAAATTCTCGACATGCTCCCTGAACTTTTCAAGCATGTCAGCCTCGCTCTTGACAAATTCAATGTAATCTTCAGATGTTTCAAACTTTTTCCAGGTTATGACTTTTTTGAATCCCTTTGAGTAGAGGCCAATCATGATTATTGGGTCTTCTTCAGGATTGACTTCCTTTCCTTTTGGATTGTAAGTCTCAATGTCTAGAGAAAGCACTTTAGGGTCCTTGAGGGTTTCATCGCTGTGCTGCCTGACTGTTTCAGCCTTTATCACAGCTACCTTTGCCTTTTCAGAAGACTGCTCGCCTTCAGCCTCGACAAGCATGAACGGAGTTAATCCCCTGTCAATCATGTATCGCCTGGAATACTTGATGTCATACTCATAGCACGCCTTGACATCTGCCCAGTCTTTTACAGCATCCCTTATAAGAGGGACTCCTTTTGGAAAGCTTACATAAACCTTGAGAATGCTTTCCTCTTTTCCAAGAATCTTTTTCTTTACTTCCTCTATTCCTGTAACAACATACTTTGCGCCCTTCTTCTCTGCATAAACCTTCATCAGCTTTTCCTTAATGTCCTTTTTAGGAAGAACATAGAAGTACGGCCTGAAAGTGTCGTCAGTAACGCAAATCTGCTTTCCGTCAGATGTCCTGCCGAACATCCAGATTACAGGCTTTCCTCCGCCTTCCCTGTAGGTTATGTCCAGCAGGTAAAACCTTACCTTTACCATGCGGTTTATATCACGCTGTGCTATATAAATCTATCCCACAGAAATGGCGCAAAAAGGTAGTGCATTTGCAGCATTGCAGACAAGCGAAGTTCAATCAAAAGCATTGCCGCGCTCCGTGCAGACAATTGGACAGCTTCGTTGCAGGAGTCACCTTTTGAACAATGTCCAGAACGAGTACTGCGCTTGGCGGCAATGCAGTTAATTCAGATGATTGTGCTTCAGTTGCTGTTTTTGACTGCTAATGCAAAATCTCCATTTCATATATTAAAGATAGAAATCTTTTTAAAAACAGCAATAACCCAAACTTATAAGGTGACTAAATGGCTGAAAAATACGATTTCAAGGCAATAGAGCCTGAAGTGCTGGAATTTTGGAACAATCACAATATTTACAAGAAGGCAAAGGAAAAGAACACGGGCAGGAAAAAATACTATTTCCTTGACGGCCCGCCTTACACTTCTGGAAAAGTCCATCTTGGCACAGCCTGGAACAAATCCCTTAAGGACATGTTTTTGAGATACAAAAGGATGTCCGGCTTTGATGTCTGGGACAGGGCAGGCTATGACATGCACGGCCTTCCAACAGAGCATGCCACAGAAAAAAAGCTGGGCATAAAAAGCAAGGAAGAAATCCTCAAGCTTGGAGTTGAAAACTTTGTTTCTGCATGCAAGAAGCTCTGCGTTGACAACATGCTTGTAATGAATGAGGATTTTAAGAGGCTCGGAGTCTGGATGGACTTTGAAAACGCCTACCAGTCAATATCAAAGAATTTTATTGAGTCTGAATGGTGGCTCATCAAGACAGCACATGAGAAAGGCAGGCTGTATGAAGGCCTTAGGACAATGACCTGGTGCGCAAAGTGCGAGACAGCAGCTGCAAAGCACGAGCTGGAATACCAGACTGTTGAGGAAGACTCAATATTCATGAAGTTCAAGGTAAAGGGAAAAGAGAACGAATACCTGATAATATGGACAACAACACCCTGGACAATACCATTCAACCTTGCTGTGATGGTCAACCCGGAGATTGAATACGTCAAGGCAAAAGTCGAAAATGAGATATGGTATCTTGCAAAAGGGCTTGCAGCAGTTGTTGTGCAGGCAGTTGCAAACAAGAGGATGGAAGTCATTGAGGAGTTCACAGGCGACAAAATGGAAGGCCTTAGGTATGAGCATCCTCTTTACAATGAGCTGAAGCATCTCTACAAGGAGATTGAGCTGAAGTCTCCAAAGGCATTTACAGTCCTTCTTTCAACAGAATATGTTGACCTTAGCGGAGGCTCAGGCCTTGTCCACACAGCGCCTGGATGCGGCCCAGAGGATTATGAAGTAGGCCACAGGAACGGCATTCCGCCATTCAACACTCTCAATGAAAGCGGAGTCTTTCCAGAAAACATGGGGCCTTTTGCAGGGCTTGCTGCAAAGAAGGATGACCTAAAGTTTATTGATTATTTCAGGAAGAACGGCTCGCTGATTGAAACCACAAAGGTTGAGCACGAGTACGCGCACTGCCAGAGGTGCCATCAGCCTGTTGTGTTCAGGACGACAAAGCAGTGGTTCTTCAAGATAGAGGACCTAAGGGACAGGATGGTAGAAGAGAACAAAAAGATAAATTGGATGCCTGAATCAGCATTCAATGCTTTTGACTCCTGGCTGAAAAACCTTAGGGACAACTCAATAACAAAGCAGAGATTCTGGGGAACTCCTCTTCCTGTATGGAAATGCAGCTCATGCGGAAAGTATGATGTAATCGGAAGCGAGGACGAGCTTTTCAAGCTTTCAGGAAAAAGGCCTGAAGACCTTCACAAGCCCTGGATTGACAGGATAACTTATCCATGCCAGTGCGGAAAAACAAAGGAGAGAATCCCTGACATAATTGACGTATGGGTTGATGCAGGCACAACATCATGGAACTGCCTTAACTATCCTCAGGAAAAAGCGCTTTTCAAGGAGCTTTTCCCTGCAGAGTTCATACTTGAAGGAAAAGACCAGATAAGGGGATGGTTCAATCTTCTGATGGTTGCATCAATGCTTGCTTTTGACAAGCCTTCATTCAAGTCAGTCTATATGCACGGATTCGTTCAGGACAGCCAGGGCAGGAAGATGTCAAAATCATTGGGCAACTACATACTGCCTGAAGAGGTCATAAATGAATACGGAGCAGACACATTCAGGTATTATTCAATTGGAGGCGCAAACCCTGCAGTTGACTTGAACTACAACTTTGACGATGTCAAGCTCAAGCACAAGAATATGTTTGTCTATTGGAACCTGAACAATTTCCTGATTGAGATGGCAGGCAATGTTGGAAAAAACCCAGCCAGCATAAAGCTTGAGGATGCCATGAAGGGCTTCTCTATAGAGGAGAAATACATGCTTTCAAGGCTCAACTCTGCAATCGAGGAAGTTACTGTTATGTTTGACGAGCTTAGGCTCAATGAAGTGCCATTGAAGATAGAGGCGCTTCTGCTCGGCCTTTCAAGGACTTACATCCAGCTTATCAGGGAGAAGGCAGCTGTTGGAACACAGCAGGAGAAGGAGGCAGTCCTTTACACCTGCTATTCAGCAATGATTGCTGCACTGAAGATGCTTGCAGTTGTTGCGCCTTTTATTTCAGACAAGATGTACTTAACCTTGAAGAAGGAGTTCGGGCTCAAGGAAGAGAGCATACACCTGATGGACTGGCCAAAGGCTGACAAAAATATGATTGACAGGCAGGTTGAGGAGAATGTTGAAGTAATGGGCAGTGTTGTTCAGGCAGTGCTTGCAGCAAGGGAAAAAGCCCAGCTTGGAGTAAGGTGGCCTCTCAAGGAGGCAGTCATTGTATCAAAGAATGAATCTGTGAGAAAGGCTGCAGAAGCAATGAAAGAGCTGATAATGAGCCAGACAAATGTCAAAGACCTCAAAGTTCAGGAAGCGCTGAAGGGAGTAAAGGCAAATGTCAAGGCGGATTTCAAGACTCTCGGCCCTGCATTCGGCAAGGACACTCCAAAGATAATTGCAAAGCTTGCAACAGAAAGCGGAGAGAAGGTGCTCAAGGCAATCGAGGAAAAGGGCAAGTTTGAAGTCAAGATTGACGGAAAGAATGCAGAGCTTTCAAGAAGCAATTTAATAATCACAAGGGAAGTGCCCCAGCCTTATCTTGAGGCTGAATTCAAGGGAGGGCTTGCATACATAAACCCTGAAAGGAATGACGAGCTTGAGGCAGAGGGCTATGCAAGGGAAGTCATGAGGAGAGTCCAGTCTTTAAGAAAGGATGCAGGCCTTCAGAAGCCTGACAGGATTGCGCTTTTCGTAAAGGCATCAGAGGAAATGGCTGAAATGCTCAAGAAGTGGGAAGCCCCGATTGCAGAGAAGTGCGGCGCAGAGAAGATAAAAATCTCATCCCAGAATCCTGCAAAGAAGCACTCAACCCAGTCGAAGGAGAAGATAAAGGGCGCAGAGTTTGAGATATTCTTTGACAAGATGCAATAGGCTTATGCTCTTGTACAACCTGCAAGCTTTATAAGAATCCTCTAATTTCTTTTTTGCATGCCAAAGAAAAAAATAATTCAGGGAATAGTTCCTGTGCCATCGCTGGAAAATAAGCTTCTGGCTTTTATTGTTGAGAATGCAGGGGGGGCTGCAAACCTTTTTTCAGACATAGAAAACAATCTGAAGAGCTATGCACAGCAATGGGCTCACCAGTCTGCAATAATTGAAAAAGAAGGCACCTACAAAAAGCTTTCAGAATTCTGCAGCTTCAAAGAAGGAGATTTATGGGTTGACCTTGGATCAGGCTGCGGAAACCTTATTGAAGAGGCTGTCAAGTCTGCACATCTTACAGTAATTGGAGTTGACATGAATGATGAAGTTCTTAAGGCTGCTGCAGAGAAGCTGTCAAAAATCATAGATGTCAATGCCTGCCTTAATTATGAGCTTATGCAGGGAGATACAGGATGGAAAAAATTACCTAAGGCTCACAAAAACTTCAAAATGCAGGATAATTCAGCAAACCTGATTGTTGACAACATAGAAAGCCTTGAAGTGCTTAAGCAGGCGCTCGCTGGAAGGAAGGCTGACAAGATAACATACATTCATCCTGGCGGATTTCAGCATAATCTCTATGAATTTGCAGCAGGCTATGATCAATTTGAGTTTGCTTACAGATGCGGCCATGCTGTAATAAGCGCAGGCAGCCAGATTTTAAGAAAAGGCGGAGAGCTTATCCTCGGGATAAGGGTAAAAATACCTTCAGAGGTTGAAGACAAAGACAGTTTTATCGACAGCAATATAAGCATGTTCGGCCATCCATTAAGCAAGGTTCCTGGGTTTGAAAAAAAAGGGAGTGCATATGCTTCATGCAGGGAAGAAGTGGAATGCAAGCCGCTAAGGTTTACTTACGGCGATAATGAGCCTATTGACATGGAAAAATACAGCCCTGAGCTTTGCATGGTAAAGCTTGCCAAGCTTTGATTTTTTTAGATTTCCTGCTTTTTTCTCTGGTAAAATCATGCAAATAAAATACTGGTATACTAATCTCCGCACCTATTATCAAAAAGTTTATAAAGTGGTTTTTGACAATAAGTTTTAATCAAAGACCAAGGGGGATGGTTTTTCAGTTCCGGCTTTCAGGGCCCAAAGCCCTGAAGCCTGCTGAATTTTTCAATCGGATTTTATGGCAAAGACAGTAGCAAAGGAGATTCCGCTCGCTGAAATAACTCTAAGGAAATACGAAAAGCCCTACGAGCTGGGCGGCAGGGAGCTTGTCAAGAAGCTATGCCTAAGCATAGGGCTTCTTCAGCCAGGAGACAGCAGGGATGTTGTTGTAGACGTGCTTAACGCACTGCTTTTGTCAGGCAAAGAGCTGACTTCTGAAGAGGTTGAGAAGAAGGTTATTGATGCAAGGAAAAAGGCAAAGCTGCCAATGGCAGGCATTGCTCCTTCAAACATAAGAAGGCAGCTGAAAAGGCTTAGGGACATATTTCTTGCAGAAAAGGTTGCAAACAGCTACAGGATTGCAGAGAATGCATCTCTGGCAGACATATTCGAGGAGAAAATCCAGGAGTTCTACCTTAAGACAATTGTGGCAAGGGTAAAGGAGTATTTCGACGCTGTCCAGCAGGGAATAAGGCACGAAGGCGGACATGCAAAGCAAAGTTAGGAATGCCCGGCAAACTTAAGAAAGTTATTTAAGCATCACAATACTTACATGTTCTGCAATGAGCTACATTGGGAGGATTGGCGGTCCAAGGACTTCTGACATAATTGAAAGGCTTGGCCCTAATTATTTTGGAATTTCTGACTCTTTGCTTGAGCTTGAAGTGCAGATGGAACTGCTCTCTGAACGATTGAATGCTGTTGTGCCTGTTGTTCAGGACTGCCAGGGCGAATTCTGCTATATTTTTGCCTACCAGGGCGAGCAGCCTCTTATTTACCATCTTACCGGCGAGGAGGTAGACCAGCTTGGAGATAATCCTGAAACAATAAGCCTCCTCCAGAAGTCAAAGGATTTCCCAAAAACAGGAAGCCTTAAAAATCTTGAAGGCAGAATTTTCTGATATGGCAGTTTATGAACCTGAAGAGGACTCTTTTCTTCT
Organism: uncultured Methanosarcinales archaeon; assembly: GCA_964414985.1. Lineage (GTDB taxonomy): Archaea > Nanobdellota > Nanobdellia > Woesearchaeales > JAGWAF01 > JAFGCE01. The sequence goes on along the minus strand of CAYPXA010000008.1, from coordinate 35,909 downwards.
TGAAGAGCAGGTAAAAATGCTTGCAAAAGGAAAAGTGCTTGACATGGGCTCAGGCTCTGGAATACAGGCAATTGCAGCTGCAAAAAAGAAAAATGTGAAATCAGCTGTTGCAGCAGACATCCAGAAGGATGCTGTTGAATTCTGCAGAAAGCAGGCCAAAAGCGCAAATCTCGGCAGAAAAATAACATGCGTCCAGAGCAATCTTTTCTCAAAAATAGCAAAGCAGGAGTTTGACACAATAATATTCAATGCTCCTTACCTTCCTCAAGACGAGGGCATTAAAGACGCTGCGCTTTACGGCGGAAAAAAAGGATATGAGATTTTTGAAAAGTTCCTGAAGAAAGCGCCTGCCTTCCTTTCAGAAAAAGGCATTATCCTGCTTTTAATCAGCTCACTGACAAGCCCAAAAAAGGTTGAGGATGCGCTTTACAGGATGATGCTGGACTTTGAGGCAGTCTCAAAAAAGCACATTTTCTTTGAAGACCTTATAGTTTACAGGATAAGCAAAAACCCTGCTGCTGAAAAGCTGAAAAAGATGGGTGTCAAAGGACTGAAGTATTTCTCGCACGGCCACAGGGGCATAATCTTTACAGGAACATGGAAAGGAATAAAGATTGCTGCAAAGGCAAAGCTTGCAAAGAGCAGGGCTGAAGGCCATATCGCAAACGAGGCAAAGTGGATTAAGGAGCTTAACAGATTAGGTGTAGGCCCATCCCTTGAATTTTCAGGAAAGGACTTTCTGGCATACAGGTTTGTTGACGGAATAATGCTTCCTGAATTCGCGGAAAAGTCTCCAAAAAAAGAAGTTGTCAATGCGCTGGCTGATGTATTCATCCAGTGCAGGAAAATGGATGAGCTTGGCATTGACAAGGAAGAAATGCACAGGCCTTTCAAGCACATAATAATGGATGGCAGAAATCAGAAGCCTGTCCTTATCGATTTTGAGAGGGCCCATAGGTCAGAAAAGCCAAAGAATGTCACGCAGTTTCTCCAGTACATTGCATCAGGCAAAATGACTCATGTCCTGAAAAAGAAGGGAATCTCAATAAGCTGCGAGCGCGCAATAGCCCTTGGCAGGGATTACAGGCAGGGAAAAATAGGTGTTAAGGAAATAATAAGCGCAATTTCAGGAAATCTAAAATGAATTTCTGCGAACAAGTTTACATTCTTGCAAAAAAAGTGCCAAAAGGAAAAGTAACAACCTACAGGATGATTGCAGAAGCAATGGGCACAAAAGCCTGCAGGGCTGTAGGCAATGCACTCAACAAGAATCCCTACAAAAGCGTGCCATGCCACAGGGTTGTAAAATCGTGCGGAGAAGCAGGCGGTTTTGCAAGAGGCGAAAAAGAGAAGATAAGAATGCTGAAAAAAGAAGGAATAAAATTTGAAAATGCAGGCTCAAAAAATGCAAAAATAAAAGATTTTGAAAAAGCTACTTTCTCTTTTTCTTAGTCTTCTTCACATCCTTGTCGAGATTAAGCTCTTCGAGAAGCTCCTTGTACCTGTTCCTGATTGTGACTTCAGTAACTCCGGCAACATCTGCAACTTCCCTCTGGGTCCTTTTCTCGCCGTGGATAAGAGCTGAAACATAAAGCGCTGCTGCTGCAATTCCTGTGGGGCCCCTTCCTGATGTGAGCTCAACCTTCTGCGCCTTTTCAAGAATCTCAACAGCCTTGCTCTGGGTTTCTGCTGAAAGCTTCAGCGAGCTTGCAAACCTTGCAATGTAGTCTGCAGGGTTGCTTGGCAGTATTGAAATGCCCAGCTCCCTTGTGACAAACCTGTAGGTCCTTCCAATCTCCTTTTTCTCGATGCCTGAAGCTTCAGAAAGCTCGTCAAGAGTCCTTGGGACTTCATGCCTTCTGCATGCTGCATACAATGCGCCTGCAACAACAGATTCCATGCTCCTGCCCCTTACAAGCCCCCTCTGGACTGCAAGGGTGTAGATTCTAGCTGCTTCCTCTTCTACTGATTTTGGAAGCTTCAAAAATGATGATACCCTCTTCAGCTCTGCAAGAGCAAGCTTCAGGTTTCTTTCAATTGCAGTTGAAATCCTGTACTGCCATTTTCTAAGCCTGAAAAACTTGTTTCTTTCCTTGCCCTCAAGCCTCATGAGGTCTGCCCTCTGGCCGACTTCAGTGCCCAACCCCTGGTCGTACTGGGTGTAGGTCATTGGCGCGCCTGTCCTTCTCATCTTTGCGCCGTCATCAGACTCAAATTCACGCCATTCCTGGCCGAACTCGACCATCTTGTCCTCAACTACAAGACCGCAGTCCTTGCATATAACCTCTCCCTTGTCCCTGTTCAGAAATAGGTTTATGCTTCCGCATTCCGGGCATTTTTTTACAAAAGTCATTCTAAACCACCTTTTTGTCCCCCAAACGATTACGATTGTGCTAATATAAAATATAGTAGCAAGCACATATAAACTTAAAAAGGAAATGAGGTTCTAATATATAAATGTTTCTATGTTTATCGTCATAAAAGGTTGTCTCTGAACGGTATAGAAAATTTTAAAAGCGTTTCTGTTTTGGCAAACAAAAAACTTTATAAAGCATCCTCCACCACTTTGAAGTGCATTGCACAAAGGGATGCAAACTTAAATTTAGTGAATTGCCACCATGGCACAACCTGGTACTGCGCTGGCCTTGAGAGCCAGTTTCCGCAAGGATCTCCCGGTTCAAATCCGGGTGGTGGCGTCATATGACTCATGCAGCAAGACCTGAAATCCCCCATGTTGTTGTTGGAGTGCTAATCCTCAACCCTCAAGGAGAGATGTTCATTGCAAAGTGCCCTAAGTGGGGCGACAAATGGATTATTCCAGGAGGGCATCTTGACTGGGGCGAAACTCTCGAAGCCTGCGCTGCAAGGGAAGCAAAGGAAGAAACCAATCTTGACATTGATTCAATTGAGCTTGTCGACATCCAGGAAAGCATTTTCTCTGAAGAGTACCACGACAAAAGGCACATGATTTTCATGGACTTTTCTGCAAAAGCCAAAAACAGCGATGTAATCCTTAACGACGAGCTTACAGAATACAAATGGGTTAAGCCAGAGGATGCGCTTAGGCTTGGCCTTAACAAGTCCACAGGAATCTTCATAAGGGCATTTCTGGACAAGGCTGCAGGAAAAAATCCAAAAGTCCTGCAATAATCCCAATTAAGCTTCCTGCCTGTCCCACTCAAGGCTTCTTATCTGCTGCTTTATGCTTTCAATTATCAGGTCAAGGTGTGCTGAAACAAACTTTATTGTTCCTGCGCATTCATGGCCCCCTCCGTCGACATTTGCTTCAGGCATGTCCTTCCTCAGCTTTTCAATGATTCTTGCAACAGGAAGCACAGGCTTTGTCGCCCTTATTATAATCATGTCTGAAAGATAGCCTATAGTTATTACAGGGAAGCTTTCCTTTCCTGCAGCAACCTCGTCATGAATCATTCCTACAACTTTTCCTGGAGTGGGGTATTTGAACCTAAGCGTGTATTTCTCAATGTCAATGTGCGAGAAAATAACTCCGTTGACCTCCTGTGTCCTAAGATAGGGCAGAGTGCTCTGCAGCTGGGTTTCAACTCCTTTTGTAACTTCCTCATTAAGTATTTTGACAAATCCTGGATTTGAGAAAAGCTCCTCATAAGTGCCTTCGCCTGAATCAAACCTAAGATTGTATGCCAAAAAGTCTGTTGCAATCACCATTTCCCTTATCTCATCAGCGCTCTTTCCAGACTGGCTGATGTACTTTCCAGCTTCAGGTATTGACGACCTGTCTCCTATTGCTGAAATTGCCGGAAGAAGCCTGTTTTCAAAGCCTGAATGGATAAGCCTTGCAGTTTCGTATGCAAGCATTCCTGCTGTTATGCTGCCGTCAAACCCGTGCATGTACGGATTCAGGTGGTCCAAAAGATAGGGGCAGACTGAAGTCTTGCCTCCGCTCATCACAACAGGGTTGTGGTGGTCTATGACAATAACCTGAAATCCCAAAGACTTCAGAGTCCTCATTGAAAGCGAGTCTTCAGGAGTTGAGCCGTTGTCCAGCACAATAATCAGCGGCCTTTTCTGGCCGTGGGTCTCAAGAAACCTTTTTGTGAATCCGATATCCCTAAGGACGTCTGAAAATTCGTAGAAAGGCGCCTTGCTCGGGCTCCTGAACAGGCTGTATGCCTTCTCAATCCTTGCTTCATCCATAAGCATTCCGCAGGCCTGCTCCACTGCAATGCCTGACATTATGCCGTCTGCATCTGCGTGGTGCCTTATCAGGATTGGAATTCCGCTTAGCACAGCCTTCCTTATCCTCTTTGCTATCCTCCTGAAGTGGGGCTCAAGCGCATTGAGCCTTTCAGAATCAAAAGAGGGCTTTCTTTTCGGCGGCTCGCTGCTTGCCTCGATTATTGAATCAAAATCCTTTTCTGACTTTGCAATTCCCTTAATCTCAATCTGGAGCTTTCCAGCCCTTTCCTCGACAAATCCTTCAAGCTCGACAACTTCATCCTGCATAAACCTGCATTCCTTTGAGACTGCCTCAATGCTTGATGAGCCGTCGCTTACTATAAGAATTACAGGGCCTGGCTGAACCCTCCTTAGTATCTTCACTGTGCCTGCGAAATAGTCGCCTGGCTTGAGGGCTGATACCCTGCTTTCCCTCTTTGCATTTTTGAGACTGATGTCTCTATCATTGAATCTATTTTTCCTATTTTCCATTTTATTACCTCTGATTTAAGAAACTGGCCTCGGATTCATTTCCAAGCGCGTTGTGTGTTTCCTTTTCTTTTCAGGGAGAATAAGCTTAACATATTTATAAAGGTTTGCAAAACTCACTTGATTACTATTCCAGAATTCTTTTTGCACTCTGCAACTGCAAAGTCCAGCTCTTCCTTGTTTTGGGAGTAGACTGTAAACAGCAGCTCGCCTTTTTTCACTGAACTTCCGCAGTGATGATGCAGGTATATTCCTGCGCCCTGGTCAAGGGGAGCTCCTGCAATCCTTGCTATTTTGGATATTGCAGAATTTGAAATTGAAATGATTTTTCCTGAAGAGGGGGCATTATACTCATAGATGAATTTTCCTGTTTGAATCTTATCAGGGTCTATCTGCCTTCTTCCCTGTGCATTTATTATCTCAACAAGCTTCCTGTATGCCCTGCCTGAATCAAGAATCTCCTGAGCCATTGCAAGCCCTTTTCCAGGCTTTGCCTTTCCGCCCATCTCAAGCATTATTCCAGCCATAAAGAGCGACTTTTTCCTCAGGTCCTGGGGAGCCCTTTCATCATTCTTTAGCACATAAAGTATGTCCTTTGCCTCGAGCGCAGGCCCTATTCCGTTGCCGATTGGCTGTGTTCCGTCAGTAAGTATGACCTTTGCCTTCATCTTAAGCTCGTGCGCAATCCGCTCAAAATCATTCTTGAGGAGCCTTGCCTTTGATGAATTCTCTATCTTGCTTCCTTTTCCGTGCGGAATGTCAACAAGAACGTGGGTTGCAGAAACGCTTGCCTTTTTTGCCATGACTGATGCAAGAAGCTGTGATTTTGCGTCTATCATAAGCGGCTTTTCAACCTGTATTATAAGGTCGTCTGCAGGAGCAAGGTTGAGCGCTCCGCCCCATGCAAGGCAGCCGTTTGTCTTCATCACAACCTTTTCCATCTTTTTGAGCGAAAGAGAAACATCTGCAAGCACTTCTACAGTGTCTGCAGTTCCTGAAGGAGAGGTTATTGACCTGCTGCTTGTCTTGGGTATTGTGAGGCCTGCTGCTGCAACAATCGGCACAACAATAGGAGTTGTCCTGTTTCCTGCAACACCTCCAACACAGTGCTTGTCCATTATTGGATATCTTTTGAGCTGCAGCCTGTCGCCCTGCGCAGCCATTGCATTTGTCAGGAATGCAGTTTCCTTAATTGTCATTCTCCTGTTGTAGGCTGCTGCAACAAAATAGGTCATCTCAATATTTGTAAGCTTGTGGTGCACAATATCCCACACAATCTGGTCTATTTCTGCCTTTGAGAGCTGGAAGCCGTCAAGCTTTTTCTTGATGTATTCTATTGAAAGCGGCTTTCCTGCAAGTATGACCTGGACAGCATCGCCTTCTTTTGCATTTATTGAGTCAAGCACTTCCTCGCAGAGGCCTATATGCCCGTGAGGCACAGCTTTTGATGACTCTGCTATGTCCAGAAGCGCAGTCTCCATTCTTTTTCCAAGAAGCACTTTAACCCTGTCAGAAGTGTGGAAGTCGAATTTGGCAGCATCAGCCATGTTCAGGTAGGCCACCAAATGGCCTCCTGTCTTAATGTCCATGTCTTTTACTTTGAGGATTATCATTTTTCTGCAGAACAGTGGTTCTTCTCCTGCTCATATATGTTCAGGAATGAATTAAGCAGAGCCAGGACAAGAGGGCCTGCAATGAAACCTATAAATCCAAACAAGGCTATTCCGCCAAGCACTCCGATAAGAACAAGAACAGGATGAATCTTCGCCTTCTTGCCTATCACAAAAGGCTTCAGCAGGTTGTCCATTGATGCAACAACAACAGCGCTGAAAATCAGAAGGCCAAAGCCCCTCAATATTGCTGAGTCTGAGCTTGTTACAAATCCCTGGACAATCATCAGCAAGGAAATTGGAAGCCAGACAAATGCTGTTCCGACAAATGGCACGAGCGCAAATATTGCAGTGACAATTCCCCATGTTATTGGAGATGAAACTCCGAATATGAAAAATCCAAGCGCTGCAACTGCGCCCTGCACAGCAGCGATAAGCAGAGTGCCGTAAATGATTGCATAAGTTGTTTCATTAAGCTGGTGGAACATCTGCTTCTGCTGGCTGAATGTAAGGGGCATAAGCGACTTTACCTTCTCGATAATCTTTTTGCCGTCCTTGAAAAAATAGAATGTCATGAAAAGCGTTATGAAAACATTGAGCAGTATTGTAGGTATTGAAAATATTATTGCTGATGCCTTTGAAGATGCAGAGCTTGTAACCTGCTTTATGCCCTCTTCAATATGGTACCTTACTTCAGGCTTTTCAAGGAAGCTGCTGACATAGTTGGAAAATTCGCAGACCTTGCCTGTAGCTTCAGGGTCGCAGCCTATCAGGAATACATCTCCTGTTATGAAAAGCTGCCTTGTCCTAAGATAGACAACCTGCGATTCAGTTGTTATCGAATTCATTAGGAAAAACAATGGAGTTGCCAGTATCACAATTATGAGGATTGAAGCAAGTATTGCTGAAACTGTTGAATATTTCAGCTTTTTGTTAAGCCTTTCATAAAGAGGATAAAACATGTAAGCCATTATTGCGCTTGCAATGATTGCAGAAAAAAAAGGCTTTGCAAGAAGGTATGACACATAGAGAATTGCTGCAAAAGCTGCCATAAACAGGTATTTGGAGCATTCCTTTGAGTTTAGCATGTTCTTTTTCCCTGAATTATTTACAGAAGTGCTGTATTTAAACTTTTTGATTTAAAAGCAGGCAAAATGATATGGGCAATTGCCGCCTAGCGCAGCAACTAACAGAGTCCTTAGCATTAACAGCATTGCCGCCAAGCGCAGTACTTGTTTTGGACATTGATTGAAAGGTGACTCCTGACCAGAAGCTGTGCAATTAGTGGCACGGAGCGCGGCAATGGCCTAATCATTAGAAATCTTTTTAAAGGTGCAAAAAATCCAAAACAATACGGGCTCGTAGTCTAGTGGCTATGACGTCTGCTTGACGTGCAGAAGGACGCCAGTTCGAATCTGGCCGGGCCCATTTAAATCATCGCAAGGCTTTGACTTGCTTGTTACCGCTTCAAATTGGCAAAAGAACTTGTTTGCATCCGGCCAGATTCTTTATTGTTTCTAATTAATTCTTGATTATTGCTTCACTGCCTGCATGAGCAGCTGCATCCAGCGTCTGATGAAAGAACTGCTTCAGACTTCTTCAGCCCCATTCCCTTCCATCCGCACCATTCCACGCAGATGCTTTTGCAGCATTCTGACGCAGAGCTGCTGCCTGAACAGCTTTCTCCATTAAGCATGTACTCATAAATTCCTGCGCCTGAAGGGCCTGCATATCCCGCTACATCCGAGAAAGCGTCAAAAGCAAATTTGAAGAACATTGCTGCAAGCACAATCATCATAACAGATGCAACAGCCTTGCGCACTGCAGGGCTCAGCCCCTTTTTGCTGCCTGAATCCATCTTACGGAGTGTACCTCAGCATTGTCCTTGGGAAGGGTATTGCATCCTTTATGTTGTCAAGCCCGCAAACCCATGAAACAACCCTTTCAACTCCCAGCCCGAATCCGCCGTGGGGAACGCTGCCGTACCTTCTTGTGTCAAGGTAGAATGAGTAGCTATCCAGCTTTTCGCCTTCTTCCTTGAGCCTTTTCTCAATTTCCTTGAGGTCTGACTCCCTTTCAGAGCCGCCGATTATCTCCCCGTAACCTTCCGGCGCAATGAAGTCGCATCCAAGGACTACATCAGGGTTTTTTGAATCCTGCTTCATGTAGAATGCCTTGACTTTTTTTGGGTAATGCGTTACGATTATTGGAGTGTCAAAAAGCGCGGAAAGCTTGTCTTCCTCTATTGTCCTCAAGTCCTTGCCCCACTCAACTTCCATTGAGCATTTCTCCTTGAGGAGCTTTAGCGCTTCAGTGTATGTTATCCTTGGGAATGGCTTTTTCACGCATGGCTCAAGCTTTTTTGAGTCCCTCTCCAAAATCTTGAGGTCTGCAGTGTTCTTTTCAAGGACTCTCTTTACAATGTGCTTCAAAAGCCCTTCGCCGTAATTCTGAATGTCGTCAAATGATGACCATGCAACTTCCATCTCTGCGTGCCAGTACTCTGTCAAATGCCTTGAGGTCTTTGACTTTTCAGCCCTGAAAGACGGAGCGATTGTGTAAATCTTTTCAAGCGCGAATATTGCAGGCTCTGCATAAAGCTGCCAGGTCTGGGCAAGGAAAACTCCCTTCTTGCCGAAATAAGGCACGCTGAAAAGCGTGGAGCCTCCTTCGCACTGGACTGACTGGAATATTGGGGAATGGTACTCATAAAATCCCTCTCCCTTGAAGTACTCGTCAATTGCTCCGAATACAGTGCTCCTTATCTTAAGGATTGAAATCATCTTCCTGCTCCTAAGCCACAAATGCCTTTTGTCAAGCAGGAATTCTGTGCTGAAATCCTTGGAAATCGGGAAGTCATGCGACTCTCCGATAACCTCAAATTCATCAGCGTTTACCTCATATCCTGAAGGCGCCCTATCATCCTTCTTTATTGTTCCTGAAACCTTGACTGCAGTCTCAACCTGCATCTTGTCTGCAATGCCGAATTTCTCATCACCCAGCTTTGCCTTTTCTATGACGCACTGTATTATATTGGTGCTGTCCCTAAGGATTATGAACTTGACTTTTGAAGAGCCCCTTTCCCTCCAGACCCACCCATAAACATCAGCCTTGAACTCGCCTTTGCTGCTGCACTGGTCCATTAATTCCTGGATTGAATTCTTCTTTATCATAGGAATTTAATCATCTTGGGGTGTATTTAAACATTTCGCAAAATGGCAGCATGCCTGAATTTGGGCTGGCAGATTAATTCAAAATATTTTTTTGCAAAATCCCCCTGGCGGTTTGAGCCCTATCAAAGAATTGTTTTTGCCTGAAACAAATGATTTTGTCTGCGGGTTTTAGAATCAGATTTAGGCTTTTTCAGATTTAGAATTGTTCTTAGCTTAGCTTTAGTATGTAAATTCCTTTAAGCTTGTCAAAATTGGCAATTGCAAAATTCACAGCCTTCTCAAAAAAATGGCCTCCGACAAGCGCAAAGTCATTAAGCGCTTCCTTGTAGTTCATTGCCCGCTCTGAAAGCTTTGCAGGCTCCTTTTTTGCATGCCTGTTGAAGAATATCCTGAAATACCTTTCTTCGCCTGTAAGGTAGTCTTTCTTGAATTCATAGCCTGTCGAATGAAGCTCTTCTTTCTCCTTGTATGTTGCATCTGCTTCAAGGCTCAATCCTTTTTCAAGCCTTCCATGGGCAATGTGTGCAATCGGCAGGTTAATCTCAAAATGCGAGATGTCTCCTTTGGGTGCAGAATATATGCCTCCTTTTTTTGGCTCCTCGGAAAGCACATATACAATGTCAAGCTTGTCCCTGCAGTTGTATTTTTTGCTGCTGAATGCCATGTACTTGACTGAAACGCAGAACACTCCCTTGATTTTTTCAAGGTTGTAATGCACTGCTGCATGATGCCCTAATTCTTCAGACTTAAACCTCAAATTTTTGGAGGTTATCTGGCCAAAATACTTCCAGTTTGGAAAGTAGCTTGATGGGCTTAGCGCGCTTTCAAGCGAGAAATTCTTGAAATCATCCGGCTCATAGCAGAGGTGGGGAGGGCATGCCAGGAAGCGCATCCTTTCAGAATGCATCTCGCTTATTTCATCAATTATTTTTCTTATATTGTTAACCTGCCTGGGAACAAGCCTTTCCCCTTTAGCTTCCTCTATGATAATATCATCAATCATCCCCTTTGTGCAGAGGAAAAGCTCATAGTACCTGTAAGGCAGGAATCCTATGCTTTTGTCGCTGAAGTTAAAATTTATAAGCGGCTCGATATGGCTGCAGAACTTATTGTAAGGCTGGATTCCCTTGAGCCTTTCCTTGATTACAATGTCCCTTACTTTTTTTGCCCTATTTCGAGTTACATGAGACATATGGCCTGACCACCTGCTGATTATTCCGCCTGCTGCAGGCCTGCCTTCAGGAAAATCGAGCCCTTTGAGAGGGTTAAGGGAAGCTCCAACTGTCTTCTTTCCGTCAATCAAATCTTCCAGCATCTGCTGGACATTGTGCATGTCTCCACTCATGAGCGGTTTAGAATTGGAGGGCTATTAAAAAGCTAATGCAGTCTCCTGCAATCTCCTTCAAAAAGCCTCTGGAGGGAGTTGAACCCTCGACCTCTACCTTACCAAGGTAGCGCTCTGCCACTGAGCTACAGAGGCACATTTTATGGAAAAACAGCCTTGTTTTTAAATCTTACCTAAGCTTTATTAGGGTGCTTGATTAACCTGGATAAAATGCTTGAAGATGTAATTGAAGCGCAGCAGATGAAAAAGCAGGCAAAGAATGCCAAAACTCTTACTCTAAACTATGCGCAGATGTTTAAGCACGGAAAACCGGTTAATTATATTGCAGTCCAAATCGGAGGGATATGGCTTAGGAACAATCTTGAGGTATTTCTGCCTCCTGAAAAAGCAAAGATTGTTCTGGAATATTACTGTGAAAGCCTGAGAGGATACCTTGCAAAACTGGGCAATAAAAACTGCGTGATTGACGCTTATTATATGAAGGGCGCAAGCCCCCAATACCTTATTGGGCAAATGAAGAATAAGCAGAGCCAAGCCAGCCAGGAAGGCAGTGTTGAGATAGAAAATATGGCTGGGCAGATTGAAAAGATGACTGAAAAATACTTTGGAGTTCTGACCAAAAAATAGTTCTTAAAAATTCTGCAGCAAATTCGATTTTAAAAAAAGGTCAAGTTTAATGCTTCAGATTTCACATCAATCGAAAAAATCGAAAAATAAAAAAATGCGAGGGGAGGGAATTTCGCATGCATAAGCATATGCACATTTCGAACCCTCGGACTCACTAAGAGACAGGATTTCTCAGGGTACAACCATGAGTGCCCTACTTAAGTCCTGCGCATTTGACCAGGCTCTGCACTGAGGAATGCCAAGAGCATCTTAGCAATAACCCTCGCATTTGCCTGACCTGAAAATAAGATAGCCAGCGGGTTTATAAACATTTTTGTTATTCCTGCTTTTTCCTGAAGAACAGCCAGTTTTTCTCGCCGGCCTTGTCAAATTTAAGAAGCACGTATTCTCCATTCAGCTTTTTTCCAGAGAAGTCTGCAATAATCTTGCTTTGCTTCCTGCTGACAAGATTGTATGTTCCAGAGTCCCATATCTTTACTGTGCCTTTTCCATATCCTTCAGCTATCTCTCCTTCAAACGATGCATATCCCAGAGGGTGGTCTTCAACCTGCACTGCAAGCCTCTTGACTCCCTCTTCAGAAGAAGGCTCTTTTGGAACAGCCCATGACTTGAGCACTCCGTCCATCTCCAGCCTTAAGTCCCAATGAAGATGCGATGCGTGGTGCTCGTGGACAACAAAAATGGGCTTTGCCATTCTACATCCTTATCTCAAATCCCCTGAATTCGCCTGTGGGATGCTCCCACGAGGTTTCAACCTTCTCGACTCTTGCAACAGACGGCCCTTTCTTGCACCACCTTATCAGCTCCCGAAGGTCATCCCTTTTTCCTTCTGCCATAATTTCAAGGCTTCCGTCTGGATTGTTCCTGGCCCAGCCTGAAATGCTAAGGTTTTCGGCAATTTCAAGGGTGTCTGCCCTGAAGAAAACTCCCTGCACTCTTCCGTGCACTATTATATGAACCCTTGAATTATCCATTTTAACGCATTAATTGTCTCTTGGCATTCTTAAATTTTATGTTTTTTAAGATTCATCACTTTGTCCGACGAAAAACCATGGCAAAACTTTATATACGCGCTTTGCATCCCTATCTTTGGTGATAGACAGGCGGAAGAGGCCTCCGGGCTTCTTCTGCCTGGGCCATTTTAATTCTAAAGAACCTTGAACTCAACTATTTTGAGCATTGTTTCAGGGCCTACTTCCACGCTGTAGTATTTTGAGAATGCAGCATACATCTCTTCATCAGAACTGAATCCGTGCTGCTTTTTTTCTTCGTCAGAAAGCTCGCTGAATTTCAGCTCATTTACAGAAACAATCCTTGCTTCTGCAAACTGAATTCCCTGCAGGTCGCATAGCGACAGCAAATCTCCTTCAGAAAGGCCTTTGTCGTCGTTGATGCGCCAGGTGAAAGTTTTCTTTCCGCTGAGTATGCTTTCAATCAGCTCTCCTGAAAACTTGAGCTTTTTTGCCATTTTGGCTACTGCCTGCAGTCAATGCAGGAAAGAACTCCGTCATGCACTGCAAGGCTTTCAGAGTACTCTCCGCAGACCCTGCATATTCCCCCTGATTCTTCAGGGTTGTTGATGGGCTTGCGCTCCTGCTCCCTAATCTCGAACTTTTCCACAAGAAGGTCAAAGAGAAGAGGCTGTATCTTAAGTATGTCTTTGAGAGTAAGAAGCCCGACCATTTCGCTGCCGTTCATTACAGGAAGGTGCCTAATGTTTAGGTCCTTCATCATAATCAGCGCTTCAAATATGTCCTTTTCAGGCGAAATTGTGTGCACCCTGTTTTCCATGACATCAGAAACCTTTCTTGAATGAGGCGCATCATTGAGTATTACAGATTTCCTTACAATGTCCTGCTCTGTGATAAGCCCTGCAAGGCTTGAGCCTGACTGGACAACAAGCGCTCCGACATGGCTTTCAGCCATCAGCCTTGCGCATTCCTGCATAGAGCTGCCAGGAGAAATAGTTACCGGCTTTTTTGTCATTGCGTCGCAGACTTTGTATCCTGTTTCCACGTTTACCACCTCTTTTGCTATGCTGCAGAATGCTGGAATCCTATATAAGCTTATTGCAAATCAAGAATATAATTCTATGCAGAAAAAAGCAATGCAGGAAAAACAAAATCAAAAAAAGAAAAAATCAAGGATTGCCTAGAGCAGGTTTACCTGGACTTCAACATCTTTTCCAAACAGCTTTCTAAGGTCGTCAAAAATAGGCTGCTTTATGAAAACCCTTTCAGGCACGCTTATCTTTGAAATGCAGTCTTCCATCTCCTCTGCTGAAGACTTCTCAAGAGGCCCGAGGCTTCCGTCAGGGTTCAGCTTTGCCTTCTGCACAGACTTCTGCTCTGCATCAACATCCTCAATTATGAATGCCTGGGTTCCGAGCAGTATTACCTCTCCGTACTTTTCTCCGTGCTTTATCCTCATCCTTGTCTTCTCGATTTCCCTGCCTCTCTTCCTCTGCATGTACTCAACAATAGTCCTTATGAATGCTGAAGACTCCTTCTTGACATTCTCAATTTCAGACTTTGTGAGCTTTCCAGCATCATAGTCCTTCTTTGCCTTGACAAGGTCCTGAAGCACCCTCTGGAACTTTGCAGGAATCCTTCCTTTTGAGACAAGCTCCTCCCTGAAATGCTTTTCAAGCTCTGATTCAGGCACCTTTGAAATTCCTTCCATTACAAGGGCATCCCTTATTATGGTGGTTATTGTCTCATAAATATGGACTATTGACTCCTCCTGCTTGGATTCCTCAATCTGCTCAAACAGCTTCTTTATCCTTTCAAGGTAGGCTTCAGCTGCCTTGAGTATCTCGTCAATTTCAGCGCCTGTAACCTCCTCTTTTGTGCCGTGCTCGATGTCCTTCCTTAGCTTTATGACTCTTTCAAGAGTCTGGACATATTTTTCCTCAAGAATCTTTTCCTTCTTCACAAAAAGGTCCCTAAGCAGCTCTGGCGTCTCCCTTGGCGTTGGAGGAGCAACCCCGAAAAGCATGAGCGCTGCCTGCGATGGAGTCAGAAGCGCATAAAACATGTCTTCCATTCCTATGTCCTTGAGCTTGTAGTGGACCCTCTTCAGCATTCCCTCTCCTGAACTCATGAACATGTCAATCGCCTCTGCTGACGGCTTTATCTTGCCCATCTTCAGCAGCAGCTTCCATGGCATGAACACTCCCCTGTCATAGAACGGAACTCCGTCCCTCAAAAGGGTGAAGATTATGGGGTTTGCCTCCTTAAGGCTGTCCCAGAAGTCAGTAAGGATATAGACCTGGATATTCAGCTTGTTCTTTATTCCAGTCATCTCTCCTGCTTCTATGCCCATTCCGATTATTATTGCCCTAAGCTTGTCCTTGAGCTCTGCCCTGGTCATCTTCTTGACATCAGTGTCGTCAACAACAATCCAGACGTCAATGTCTGAAGTGGGTGTTGCCCTTCCCTGGACAAGCGAGCCTGCAAGCACATAGCTTACAATGTACTTCTCGAACTTTTTCAGAACCATGCTTTTGTGGAGCTCTGCAATCTTTATTGCTGAAAGCATTCCTGTGTCATAGACAGGCGCAGCAAATGCCACTGCCTTGAGCGCGTCAGGCTTGCCGTCGTAGCAGCTCTGCCAGACCTCTGAAAGTATTACAGTCTGTGTGACCATGCACTTGTCTGTCTCCTTTGCAATGTTCTCAATTATGGATGAGAGCTTTTCCTTCAGCTCTGCCTTTGTCATCTTCTGGCTGTCGCTGTCATCGACAAGCACAAGGACATGGATGCTTTCCTTGTCCTCCTTTTTTCCTTCTTCAGGCTTTGGAGGGGGCAGAAGCGCAACTCCCATAATGTATTTTTCAAACTTTTTCACGACTTCCTTTGAGAACTTGTCAAGCTTTTCCTTGATTGCCTTGAGCTTTTCCTGCGCCTCCTTTGAAAGATTGGGCGGCATGCCGGGCATAATGCCTTGCTGCGGTGCAGGGCACTCCTTTGCAGGCTCCTGCTTTGAAGCAGTCTTTGCTGCCTTTTGATTTTGACTTTTTTCTGATTTTTTCTTTGCCATTTTTTTCCTCCTTCTAAAAATCAAGCATAGTCTTCTCAATTGAGATGCTGCCTGAAACTATTTCATAATATGCTTCAATTGCCTCTTTGCCAAGAGCCATGCTTTCAGAAACAAGCCTGAATGCAACATTGTGCAGCCCGTTTGCTGCAGGCCTTGGCTTTATTGCATGCGAAATATCCCCTATGTTGCCTGCAATTATCGCATCCATCCATGCAAGCGAAAACGCAAATGCCTTTGCCTCCTCGTCAACAGGATTTGGCATTGGCAGAGTCATTACGTGGCCTATCTCGTGGCCGATTGTAAGCATCAATGGGGCAAGCTCATCTTCCTTTGCGAAAACCTCGCTCTGCCCGAATCCCCTCCTGTTGATGCTAAAACCTGTTATTCCAGGATTCCATTCGCCCCTGTGGGCGTTCTTCAGCTCTGATTCAGTGCAAATCCTTACAATGATGTCATTTGGAAATTCCTTTCCTGTTGCAGCCTTGAATGCATCCCTTGCCATAGACATTACAATGCCTTTCTGCTCTTCATCCTTTGAGCTTACAGCATCAGTCTTTATTCCTGCAAGGAAATGCGCTGGCATGAAATTGTATGATTCACTTGGCTTCTGCAGGTAAAGCCCTGAATAGCCCCTGCTTCCTGAATATACAGGTGCATGCTGTGCATGATGCCAAATCATCTCATTATCTGAATGCTGCTCTGACACAAAATGCATTTGAACAGGCTCATAATCCTTTACTGCAGACTCAAGGCTTGAATAGCTTCCAGAGCAGGAGCTGTATGAAGAATACCTCGCATTTCCTCCTGCCTGATAGCCCTGGCTGCAGTATCCGCACATCTTACTTCAGCTTTGACTCCAGCGGTTTTGCTGCCTTTGCCTGCTCTGCAAGGTCAACTCCGAGCTCTTTCATTGCTTTGATATGCATCTGCATGAGCTGCTCTACGACTGAAACAATCCTTGCCATTTCAGACCTTTCTCTTATCAGTGTTTCAAGCGCTCCCCTATGGAACCCAATCTGGTAATCGTTTGACTTTCCCTCTTTTTTTTGCTCTTCCTGTTTTTTTGCCATTTTGTTTTCCTCCATTGATATGACAAAAATGTCACACTGGAGCTTATAGGGATTCTGGGCTTAAAAAGCAAGTGGGACAAAAAAGTCATAATGTTTATAAACTCCAAGCGCTATTTGAAAGCCATGGCGCGCGAAGACCTTGAAAAAGTGGTTAAGGCAAGAGTCAAGCCTATTATAGACAGCGCAATGCAGAAGTTCATAGGCGCAAGGATTGTCGAGATGGAGAATGACCTTTCCGACAGGCTTGCAAACCCTCTTCTTGACATGGAAATTGACACTTCTCTTGGATTTAGGAAGGCAAAGCAGAAGTTCAGGAAGCAGTACCTTTCCAGGCTGATTCAGGCAAGCATGGGCAACATTTCAAAGGCTGCAGACTCTGCAGGAATCGACAGGAGGTCAATCCACAGGCTGGTTTCCTCAATGAAGATTGACGCTGAATCCATAAGGGATAATCTGATTGGCAGGGCTTATGTGCAAGAAGACAGGGTAAGGGATATAATTGAGGGAACATTGGGAGAGTACAGGGCAATAATCAGCCCGAAGAAGATGAAAAAGATGTACGGCGGAGTTGCGGAAATCTCAAAGGACATTATCCGGGAGCTGCCCCAGGAGCCGCTAACCCTCAAAGAGGCTGAAGAAGAGTTTGAAAAAAGGTTTATTTCAAAGGCAATGCAGGAGAACGGCATGAATGCGTCCAAGGCTGCAAGGAGCATAGGCCTAAGGTATGAAACCCTGCACAGGAAAATGAAGGCTTTGGGAATCTGCCAAACGTGAATTTTTATCATATTTCTATGTTTTTGAATTGCAATAAAATTGTCAAAAAGATAGTCAGCATAGTTGTAGAGTATATGCAGGAAAGCTATTAGTTTATTCAAATAGAAACATTTAAATTAGGCAAATTCAATTTGATTATTATGGCAAGCGAAAAGAAAAAGCCCAGAGAATTGAGCAGCTATTCATCAATCAGCAGGAAAGACCTTGAGACTATCGCTGGCGAGGTCCATCAGATGAAGGATGCTGACAGGATAAAGCACACTCAGGCAGCGCTTAGGGGCCATACTGAATCCGGTGTTATTGATTCTGAATACAACAAGATTTCTTCAGAGCTCGAGTTTGGAAAGAAGGCAGGCGCAATGCAGGGGCTTTATGGAAAGCTGCATGATGAGCATTCCAAAAACAAGGGCGACCTTGATGACAAGGCAACAACAGACTGGCTAAGAAACTTTGCAAACACAATGATGCCTGCAATGCAGGCAGGCGTAGAAGGCTATAAAGAAGAAAATTACCAACACTTAATGTTTTATCTGAAGTCATTTGAACAAAGCACAAGGCAGGATATCATTGGGCAGATAAAGAGCGACATAAAGAAAGGAAAGGGCTTTGCAGCAACAGCAAAGATAATAGAGGCTGTTTCAACAGTCAGAAGGGTTAATGAGCTTAACAATTTTTCAGACATGCTTATACCTGAAGACAGGTATGATTTGAGGGAGGCTGCATTCAAGAAGATTGCGGATGATGCGAATAAGACCCTGAAAGAAAAGGGCATTACTGGCTATGAAGTAAGCCCGATAAAGCTGGCTTCAACAGCAAGCATTGGCAGCATCTACCTTCATTATGCAAAGAATGACTACGATAAGATTATTCAGCAGGGCAAAGTCAAGGCAAAGAAAGCAGCCTGATTTATTCCTTTATTTCTGAAAGCATTACTGCATAAATTCTTGAGAAGATTATTGTAGGAAATATCAAGATTAGAAGCAAGGCAAAAGCAGGGCCGTATCCAAACCTCATTGACTTAAGGAATAAAAGGTATTCTGCTGCAAATAGCAGTGAAAGCAGGATGTAAGATGGAATGAAAATCTTCCATTGCTTTGATATTTTCCTGAACACTGCAGGCAGTATCTGCTTTATTGTGTGATGGGGAATTAATGCATATGAAGTGTATGCTGCGCAGAAAAGCAGCATGAAAAATGCAGCTGTGATTATGCTTGATGCAGTGCTTCCTATAAGGGGTATTGCGCCCATTGTTGTAGTGTAGGACGCCTTCATGGACAGTATTACTATAAGCGCAAATGCCAATGCCCAGAGCGCTGAAAGCAGTGCGAATTTTGAATAGAAGTCCTTAAGCGAGGGCTTCTTTGACAGCGCCCTGAATGTCAGAAGCCAGGACAGCCCCTGGAGCAAAACCCACAATGCAGCCATCACTGTGAAAAACATAAGGATGTAATTTAGGATTTCAGTGTAATGCGCTGCAAACTCTGCATTCCTTGCGACAAGAAATGAAATCTGCTCGTCTGTGGTTGCTTCCATTATGCCTTCTGTTGAAGTCTGCGCAAGGCTGACAACTGCCTCAATGTGCACCATGACTTTTGTGAAAAAGTAGTAATACACTGATATGAAAGCTGCGAAGAAAACAAAGTCAGAGAAATACGCCTGGAAAAGCTTCTTGCTCTTGAAGCCTGACTTTAGGTCTTGGAGCGACTTTTTAATTAAGGATTTGAGGCGGTTCATTTTGTGTTAAAATATTAATCCCTCACGCAAGATGACTCTAATGTGCACCTAACCACTCCTGTTTCGAGGTCATGGCACGATCCATCCCTTGCGCAATAAGAGTCTTTACTGCAACCTAAATGACAATGAACATCTCCGTCTGAATATCTATCTGAACATTCTTCACCCACACATCCTAAAACCCATGAATCACTTGGGGGGTTTGTATCTAATGTGGGTAATGTTACACTTTTTTCTAATTCGGTGTAGGGAACGCACCAAACAGTTTTAACGTTTATATTCATTTCGCAGGTGTTTCCAGCATCACATTCGTCAGACCCACACATGCATTTATATTGTATTTTTGCTCCTTGGCCGAATACAATCTCACAGTTGGGCAGACCGCACTTTCCATCAGCAGTGCAAACCTGATTTTTTGTGCATTTGGTTTCAGCTTTGTCCTTAATCGAGCAAATGCAATCTTGAGTTATAACAGTTTTGCCGTCCATTACGCACGCAGGCAGTGTACCGCAGGTTCCGTCAACGCAGAACTTTCCTTTTTCGCAGTCAAAAGGTGTCTGCGAGTCTGTCTGGGATTTTGCTATTGAATCTGCAGAGCACCAGCAAGCCTGACTAAGATTTGATGTGCTTCTTTGATTGCATTTTCTTGAAACATCAACTCCTGAAACAGTCACCTTGTCAGAGCAGACAACATAGAATGGAACTGTAACTTCAACAGGCACTCCGGAATAAGAGGACTGCTGTGTTGACATTTCATACCTTGCTCCAATCTGCCTGGCCTCATATATCTTGTAGTTTATAGTCCAAGGCCTGGCCATTGCCTTCTCTGTTGTGTTGAACAATGAGCACCTGTTTGAGCCTTTTGCAGCCTGCGTCTGGCCTGCAGTGTAATGGATTACCATTTCAACATACCTTGACGGAGCGCCTATTACCTGGATGTTAAGGTTGTCATAAGTTATTGTTCTAGTTGGAATGTTGTTAATGTTTCCTGAATTGAGTTTTGCTGCCTGGTTGTAATAGTAAGTGTCAGCTATCGTTGCTGCTCTTTGGTTTGCAGGTGCAGTCTGCGTAGTCTTCATTCCTGCCTGATACTTGAACAATGCAAAGTTTCCTTCCTGATCCATAGCAAGCACCATGTCCTGATTTGTACTTGAAGCTCCTAAAAGCCCAATCTTGAAGTTTGTCTGGCAGACGCTTGGGCATCCTCCTGGCATGCAGTCTGCAATCTGGCCGAAGCCTGGTGCAGGTGTTCCTGACTCGCAAGCTGTTGCTTCAGCTGCCTGCTGGCCCTGCGCAGTGAAAAAGTCCTGCACTACTGTGAGCGATGCAGGCCAGTCTGTAACTAATGACTGGCCGAGAGTATTCAATGGCTTTGCTTCAGGGTTGTTGTACCTTACAGCGCCAGTGTCGTCTTTGATTGTGTATGCCAGGAATTTTGTGTATTCACAGCTCTTTGTTGCGCAGTCTGGATTTGAAGGAATTGCCTGCTGCAAATCCACAACAAAGCTAAGCTTGTCATTCAGCTTGAATGCAGGCTGGTTGACAGGATAGTTTGGCTTTGCATCATTTATCCTAACCCAGTTTTCAGTGTCAAATCCAAGCCCGCACCTGTAAGCGCCGTGCGCTATTGAAAACGAGCAGAATGCAGGAGCATTTCCGCCGACCTGCTCAATATCGCATGTAATTGACTCTTTTTTTGGCTGTCCGCTGTTGTCAGTCCATTCATATTCCAGGATTGCCTTGTTGAACCTGTATTCCTTGGATTCAACCTGGAAGAATACTTCTGTGTTTAGGTCTTCAGTCCTTGAAAGAGTTCCTTTAAGGTCTGGGCTTGATACAACCATTTCCTTTGCGCCTGACCTGCAGTCGCACCTTCCCTGCTCAAATCCTTCTGACTGCGAGCAAGAACCATCATAGCCGTCGCTGCAGACAAGCTTTACAGTATACCTTATGTCTGAGCCAGGGATTATAGCAAGCGCAAGATGGTAGTTCCATGTTGTAAGCCCTGAAGGCGTTGTTGTGGGATTAAATGACTTAAATCTTCTTTCGCAGACTGGGAATGAAACTACTGGCTTCACCACCGGCATTGAGGTTTCTGACTCAAGCAAAGTTTCAAGGCTTAAGTCCCATGTTCCTGTAAATGCAAACACGCACACTGCGTGCATCAGCTTGTTCTCGACAAAGATTGACTGCCACATTGCAGAGCTGCCATACCTTCCGCTGATTGATGATGACACCTGCGAGCCTGCGCCTGTTATTGCTGAAAAAAAGTTTGTTGACTGCTCCTCAAAGCTCGCCCTGCCTGTAAGTCCTGTGTTGTACTTTTCTGTAAAGCACTTGATTAAGTCAAACAGCATGTCGCATACATAGACTGAAACCATTGCTTCGCATACTCCGGGGCTTCCGTCGCCTGTCTTTTCAATTGTGACAAAGCAGTTCATGAGCGCCTGCAGTACCCTTTTGTAAAGCGATAGATACGCCTCAATCCCTGAAATGCAGACGCACTGCAATGACCTAAGCATGCTTGACGTTGGGTCTACTATGTACTCTTTTGTAGTGTCCCCAATCCTGTTCTTTATTGTGTTATACACAGATTCGCATTTGTCTTTTGAGTATGTTGCGCCCTGCGCATACTTCATTAGATTATTGCAAAAAGTGGCTTTGTTAGTCTTTTCTTCCTCTGATTTCTTAGGCGCAAAAAGCCCTCCCAAATCTGATGATACTGGGTAAAATCCAAACTCTTTCTGCAAAGGTATGAATGATGACTGGTTGGCATTTCCTGAAACCTTTGAACGGGTTGTAGGCACGCACGCCTGAACCTTATACCTGTCTGAAGTGCCTCCAGGCGGGAAAAGGCAGATGTAAAGGTTCTTATCATCCTTGTCAAGCTCTATATTATTTATAGCAGTTCCTGATTGAGCCCTCATTCCTGTTGAAAACGGCTCAAGATTTGGCTTTCCTTCAGCCTCGCAGAATCCTGCAACTGAATTAATCAGCTTGTTGCATTCAACTGTTTCTGTTGCAGAGCCGCCGCCGTCAAAGTTGAATCCCTGCAGAGTTGCAGGCTGATTTGTATTTTGGCCTGCAAGGCACAATGATTCCTTTATCTCGTTGAAAAGCAGCTCGCCTGAATAGGGGAATCCGCACGCACTGCCCCACTCATTCATATATTCATAGCCGCAGCATTTTGCTTTTGCTGTGTGAGGGCCTGTGCATTTTTCAGACCCATCATCGCTGTCAGCATACTCTTTTGAGCTGTCCTGCTTGTACATCTCATAGAATTTTTTGATAGATTCATATCCTGTTTCTGCATTCTTGACAGGTTTGCATTCATCGGGATTTGCTGGATCGCATGCGCAGCTGTTCCCCATATAATATTCTTTTTTAGTCAGAGGGCCAGTCACTTTTTCAGCTTTTCCTGCGCTGTCCTTTATGTACTTCTGGAATGTTGGCGCGCTTGGGCAGAACAGCTTGTCGCAGGTGTGCTTCATTGTCCATTCAAGAGTCCTTTTCGCAGCAATTGCATCTTCGCAGCTTAAGCAGTTTGACCTCTTTTCTTTATTCTTGTCATCATCAGGGTATTCTGCTGCGCAGACCCCTATTTCTGCAATGTTCCTGTCAAAAGAGCCTTCTGAAGCAGCATTAGCTATTGCCCCTGCAACTTGTGTTGCCTTGGCAGCTGCGCTGTCTCCGCTTGAGCCGCTGCAGTAGTATGCCTCAAAAAGGTAAACCACAAAGCTTGCAGCCCATGAAAGCGCGCAAAACCCTGCAATTGTTGCTTTGATATAGCTAAGCGGCTTGAGAATTGCATCAATCACGTTTATTGTTGAATTGATTGCGTCTGAAGCTCCGCGTAAAAGCCCTCCCGGAAGTATTGAGGGGTCAATCCTCTTGTCAATCATGATTTCAAGCTCCCAGCACTGCTTCTGGGTTTTTGAATCAACTGTTGGCTGGCCAGGGTAGTACTGCTGCTGGTATGGCCCCTGGACATTGGTTACTTCCTTGAAGTTAACCTCAAGCATCAGCGGAATTTTGATGCAGCCGAACCCTGGAACCTTGCACTCTCCAAGATGGTTGTTGCTGATGTTTTCTTCCTTCATGTAGTTTGTCCAGTTCTCCAGGCCGACATCAGCCCTTACTGTCATCTGCACAAGGCAGGTTTTCTGTGTTTTAGGGTCGCAGATTACTGAAGGTGAAGAAACCCATTCAATATCAGGAGTGTACTTTTTCTGCTGGTCTTGTGAAAGCCCATAAATTTTTACTGAAGGCATGCCCATCATCTGGTCTTTTCCAGCACCCTGGTATGAAAGATTAATCGGGAATGAGATTATTTCCTGGCCTTCAAGCATAAGCCGAGGGTTAAGGGCAGATGGAGTAAGCCCTCCTGACCCGTAAATGCTTGCCGGCTGGCCGCCTATTTCAACCCTGTACCAGCTTCCATAGCCGCACTGCGTGTAATATATTTCTTCTTCCACAGGCTGGCTTGAGCTTCCTGCCTCGTCTGTTGCAACAAGCTTAACAGTGTTTATCCAAAGAGGTGTTGCAGCTCCTATCTGTGAAAATGTGCCTTCTGTAATCTGGCCCTGAATTGCTGAATCAACAAGGGATAAAACTGGAACTGATGCAGAGATTGAAGCCTTTTGGGCGTCTGTTGCAGGATTGCCTCTTGAAAGGTCTATGTTGAATGAAAAATAGCCGTTGGAATCTGTCTCTTCAGTTGCTACAGCCTTGCCATTGACAAATGCAGTTATTATTGAGCGCTCGCTCACATTTCCGATTACAGTAACAGTTGGAATATAAGTCGGGCTTAGCTGTTCGAGATTGTGAGAAAGTATCTGCGGAGGGCTCATGTCATAAAGCACAGAAGCTGTGTAAGATACAGCATTTCCGCCCCTGTCTGTTGCAGTAACCCTCACAGTGTTTATTCCACTGTCAAGCTGGACTGACTTTGTGAAAACTCCGCCCTCCCTTGTGAATGTGTCTTTTTTTGCCTGATATGACAATAGCACTGGAGTCAGCTGTATTTCTGCGCCTGATGAAACTCCTGCCGGAAGGCTGACAACAAGAACATCAGAGAATGGGCCTTCATTTCCTCTCTTGTCAACAGCTGAAACCTTGTATGAGTATGACTGGCCTGCTGCAACCTTTGCATCCTGGAAGTTTGGCTGTGATGAAACCTTTATCCTAACCCATTCCTGTGCTCCAAGCGCTGTTTTTGCAAGCCTGTAAACTGCGTATTCCGAAAAGTCGGATTCTGTGTTTGCAGTCCATTCAATCTCTGCAAGTGTTGCAGAAACTCTCTTTTCTTTTAGGCCCTGCACTTTTGCAGGAGGTGTTTTGTCCTCAACACCTGCCTCAATCTCAATTGTGCAAAGCTCGTTTATTCCTATTGTTAATGTTACAGAAGGCATTGTTGTTGTTTTTGAAATGCCTGAAACATTAAGCACTGGAGGCCTTGCGTCAACTTTTATTGTGTAATCTTTTGATGCGCTATTGTTGCCGATGTCTGTTGCCTTTATCTCGATACTGTTTTCTTCAAGAGGCAGTGCAACATTCCTGAATAGGATAATTCCTTCTGCGCCTGTTGTTTCAGGCGAAAGCGCCCTTTCCCTGTTTGAGTTGACAAAAAGCTCAACCTTTGCATAAGGCTCTGTCTTTCCAGAAATGTCAATCCTTCCAAGGTTGTGGTATTCAGGCAGAGACACATCTATTGATGGAGGAGTTATGTCTGCTCCGCCTACAAGGAACTGCTGTGTTGAGTTTGCGCAGTTTCCTGCAGTGTCGCATGATGATGCAATATAATTATACTTTTTGCCTTCAGCTGCAGGTATTGTCATAATATGGTCTTTTACAAAGGTGTTGTCAGCCTTTGCAATTGCCATTGGCTGGCCTTCCTCTGCAAGATAAATTATGGAGTTTGCATTCTCGTCAGTAGCCCATTTGATTGTTGCAGTTGTTTTTGCAAGTGATATGACTGCAACTCCGCTTATTGCAGGAGCTTGAGTGTCTCCTGCTGAAGGAGTTATGAATGAATAGAATCTTCCTATGTTGTCATCAACCTTGTAGTCTCCGCTTCCTGCAATTGACATCAACTGGAAGTAATACCTTGTTTCAGGAGTAAGGTTGCCAAGCGCAACTGAATGCGACTTTGTGAGCTCTGCAAAGGTTTTTTCCTCGCCAAGCTGCTGCGTAACACCATAATCAACCCTGGAGTTTGCATCCTCATCAGTGTTCCACTGGATTACTGCAGTTGTAGGATTAACTGAAACAGCAGGGTTCTGCTGGTGTGTTATCTGAAGAGCTTCAACAAATGACACTGGCAGGAATATGAACATGCAAGTTATGAAAAGTGCAATGAGCTGTATTGTTTTTGCGTTCATCTGTTCACCTGAATGTTGGTTTAAGCTGCTCTTTATATTCGTTTCCCATATAGTATGAAATCATTTCAAGCTCTGCCTGGTCTGTTGTAGGCCTTGGCTGGTATTCAAATGCATGAAGCACAATTTCAGACGCTCCTGCAATCTCATCGTATGAGATTGTGAGATTCTTTGCCCTATATCCTCCTATGAGCTTGCCATAGCTGTTGAGCATCACATCAATATCATAAGATGCTGTTCCGTCAACAAGCTCAAGGTACTGTGTTTCATTGTCATTGTTTGATATGATAATGTACTGCTCGTTCTTTGAAGGCTGGCCCCTGAACTGGAGATAGACAATCGCTTCATCTCCTGCTGCAAGGCCTGCCTGTGCTTGCTGCACTCCTGTTTCTTTCCTATAATTGTGCTTTACAATTTTTAGGGGCAGACTCTTAAGCTTGACCATCTCAATTTCAAGATATTTTTCTGTGAGCTGGCCTGAAGCTTTCAGATAGCCGTCTTTTTCAGCGTAAATAATAGGATTATTGCAGCCGACTGGCAGTGTTGTAACCAGAGAATACCTTCCTGGAGCGGATGCACTGTATCCAGTCTCTCCAAGCTCGCATCTCTTGTCAATGCAGTGGTAGGATATTTTTACTCCCTGCAAGCCTGAATCCATCATATAACCTTCACTGTCAAGGCCTATCACTTTTATCTCTGCAGAATCTCCTCCAAGGTCTTCGCAGAATCCTGTGCTGGTGTAGTAATCTTCAAAAAGCCTTACTCCGAAAGTTTCCCTGTTTGGCTTGTTGTCGTCTATAAGTACAGGGAATCCAAAGTTGAAAATGTATCCCTGGCCTCCGAATGCTTCAGGGTCCTGTATTCTTGCCTGGATTGGATAAATAATGTCATAAGTAAAGTGGTATGAGTTGATGCACATCAGATTAAGGAAGCTCTGGCCTGGCGCAGTGTTTGACCTTAGCAGGCCTGCGTCATTAGGCAGTGCGTTGATGTCAAGGCCCCAGGAAGGGCTGTAATAGAATGATGCTTTCATATCATCCACTCCTGAAACTTGAGGGTCAATATACATCTTGTTGTATTCAAATGCATCTTCAGGAGTGGGTATTTTCGGGTAGTTCCCATTGTTTATGTCTTCCATAGTGTACATCTTTAGCTCTTCATACACATCATCTTCAGCAATGAAAGGAGGGTGATTCGTGCCTTTAACCCTGACTTTAGGCACATAGTACTGAAGCAGTTTTTTTGCCTGTTTTTCAACATCTGAAAGCTGCCAGATTTTTGGGCTGCACTGGAAATCCATGCCGTCCATTGGTATTTTGCTGTCCATCGCAAAAACGTCTATTGTAAGCGTGTCAAAGAAATTAACTTCGTTCTCTTTTTTGAGTATAGCAGATGCAAGCTCCCACATTTTCTTGAGCCTTACAGGAATTCTTGCCATGAATTTTGAATGCTCTGTTGCCTTTCCTTCCTGCCTTACTTCAATTGGATATTCAAGCCTTACGACCACTTCTTCGTCTGTAAGAATCGAGGACAGGACAGGGTTTCCCAAAGGAGTTATTTCCATCTGCGGCTTGAATGCCTCAAATCCATTTATGCAGATGTTGAAATTTTGCTCAACATGCCTTGCAATTTCTCCCTGGATGAATTCCAATGAAGGAGTCCGGTCTTCGCCGTCATAAAACCATAATGGCAGCTTGAATGTATTGCTTGGGTCAATCTTGACATAAGCTGATGGTGTTAATGTAAGGTCTCTTGTTTCAACCCTTTCAGGGCTTAAGTCTGTATACCCTCCTTGAGTTCCTGCAATAATTAATGCATCGCTTCCCATCTGGTATAAGCAGTTTGAGACATAGTCATAGACAGGCTGGACTTCAGGAGGCACTACTATTTCCTCAATGACATCCACTTTCTTGACTGTAGTCATATAGACAACTATTGATGCTGAAACCAAAAGGATTAATCCGATTATGATGAATACAGTTACCTGGGCTTTTTTGTTGGTTTTCATTTTAAACAAGCTTTTTTGCAAATGAGTTGATGTATATCTTGAGCCATGAAGCATAAAACAGGATTGCCAATGTTGCTGCAAATGTGAAATACCTTGACTGGCTTGCAGCATTTGTGAGTATAAAATTGAGTGCCAGGAAGAGGGCTAATGCAAATGCATAAGGGACAATAAAATGGCTTAATTTTCCAAATCCTGCGCTGAAAGCCATCTTCACAGCCCTTCTGATTTCAGGCTTCTTGAAATATGACATGCACAAAAGCGCTGTAAGGTGCGAATATGCCAATGCAATGAACGCGAGCCATTTCATCGCGCTTTCTTCCCTAATGCTTGAAGCAACAATAAAAATCAGAAATGCCCAGGCTGCAAGCCATATGAATTCCATAAGCACGAACTTGCCTGCAAACTTAAGCTTTATTTTTCTAAGGCTTTTGCCTGTTATTATTGCCCAAACTGCAAGGCTCGAAATTATGTAGGCTGCAGCAATAAGCAGCACAAGAAGAGATAGGTAAACTGCGGAGCTTATCACAAATGATTTTAGCTGCTCTGCGTTATTTGCGATTGCCTCGCCTGAAGATGATGCAAGGTCAAGTCCTGACAGGCTGGCTGCGCTTGCATAAGCCAGTTTTATGAATCCCAGATACAAGAGGAATGCTGCGATGAAAAACAGGAGGCTTGCAAGCACTGCAAAGAAAATCCTGCGGTCCAATGACTTGAATGAAAGCACAAAACCCTTCCATTGCTCTTTGAGATATGCTAATTCCTTGTTCATTTTAGCTCCAGTTTTCAGCAGCAGCTGGCGCTGCAGCGCTTCCTGCTGCTCCTTCTCCAAGCCCTTCCGGAACCTGGGTTGCGCCTGCGCTTCCTGTTGATATGAAAGGCGCATGTATTTCGTGGTCATACAGCTTTCCTGTAACTCCAGCCCTTCTCCTTATAGGCGGGTCGAGAGTCATTTGGATTGAATCATAATAATTTTCGCTGAAGAACACCCTTGCTGCTGCGCCTGATGCAGCGTCAACAGCTCCTGCTTCAATCGCCTTGTTTTCAACTGCAACAGTGTCTTTATAGGATTTGCCTTCATAGTTTCCGGCTATAAGCCTGATTGTGAAATGCGAAGAGCCTTCTTCAGGGTTGTCCATTACATAATAGGTAACTTTGTAGTACCATCCTGTTACTGTCTTTCCGTTTTCATCAACATAAGTTGAAGGAAGGCTTCTTTCGCCCTCAATGTGCGCTGCAACAACTGTTGCGCCTGAAGCCAGAGTAGTTGTTGCAACACTGTCAGATTCCATATCATCAAAGTATGTTGCGTCGCAGATGTGCTGGATCCAACAGTCAATTCCGCCAAAAATTATTGTTGTGCAGAAAGCCTCGTGAACATCCTGCTGGTACTTCCTGTATCCTGGGCTGTTTTGTGCAACAAGGCCTGAAATTGCTGAAATTCCTTCATACTTGTTTGCAAGCCACTTGTCCAGCCACCTGAAGAATTGGTTGTTTCCCAAAAACCAAATGTCAGCGTAGCCTGCAGCTTTAGTCCAAAATCCTGGCTTTGAGTAAGACGGGCTTGACTTCATTGCGAGTTCAGCAGCTTTTTCTTCGTTGATGGGTATTTTTGTTTTTTCTTTTTCTTTTCCGTCATTTCC
This sequence comes from uncultured Methanosarcinales archaeon, assembly GCA_964414985.1. Taxonomy (GTDB): domain Archaea; phylum Nanobdellota; class Nanobdellia; order Woesearchaeales; family JAGWAF01; genus JAFGCE01. The sequence goes on along the minus strand of CAYPXA010000008.1, from coordinate 6,824 downwards.
ATATTCTACATTGTCTACATTCCACTCTGCAGGCTTGGCAGGGTCGTCAGGAGCAAGAGGCACTTTGTCAAGTTTGCTTGTATCATCTGCATTAGGAACCATTTTGAAATAGCTTCTCTGGCCTGTGTTAGGGTCTATCTCCATCCTGAACTGTTCATCACCCATATTTTGATTGAGAACAACCCTTCCTCCTTCAACAGGAAGGTCGTATCTTGCGACAGTTGCTCCGGTTTGGGCAGCAGCAGAAAGGTCAACATTTCCTTTTTGCGATTCAAGCTTGTCGTTGGTAAGACCATCTATATTGCCTATCTCAAAGTAGGTTTGACCCTGCAAGTTGCCATTTTCTCCGTAAGTGTTGATTGCACCTTCTATCCTATTTATCAGGTCTCCGTTTTTGTCATCTATTCCGCCATTGATTCCCTCAAGCCTATGGCTGATTTTCCCGTCGGGACTATAGCCTGTTGCGGTAAACTCTCCAGAATGCGCATAGTCAAACTGGTTTGTTTGAGTATTAATAGCAAGAGTGCCTGAATATGAAGACCTTGCATCTCCCCTGAATGTCCTATAAGGATCATTCACTCGGGGGTAAGCTGTCGGGTCCACGTTTGGATCTTTATTACCTGGAGAGCCTTCACCAGCTGCCAAAGAATAGTCTGCAACAAGGTAGCCATCAATCTTTGAAATATCATATTCGCTGTCAAGTGCAGGTCTTGTGTAACCCGCATCTCCAACAGCGTAAACATCATCGCCGTTAAGGCTGAATTTTTTTGTATAAGGCTCATTAGAGCCAGGCCTAAGGACTGCAATTCCATAAAGAGTTTCAGTATCAATCGTTCCGTAGTCAACATAGCCTGCAGCCCTTATCAACGGGCTGATTCTGCTTCTGTCAGTCTGGATAGAAAGGGGAAGGCTTCCTTCAAGTATTTCTTCGCTTCCGTCTCTTGCAGTGAAAGTTATGTAAGACGGATTGCTGCTTGTTTTTTCAGGGTAGTCAAACTTTAATTGCGAGCCGTCACTAAGCGTTGTCCTGTCCGGCCTTCTGTTGCCTGTTGGTTTGCCGTCTTTGTTCCTAACTGGGCCATTAATTGTGCCGTACACTTTTGTTCCGCTCTTTTCTTCAATCTTAAAAGAGCCTTTTCCAGGAATCGAGGTGGGCTTTCCGTTGATTAAAATATACTTGTCATCAGCATTGTCGTTGATAATTTCGTTTTTATCATCCGATAAAGTGAAACCAGTGTTTGTTTGCTCTTTATTCAAAAGGGTAATAGCAAATCTTTCTTTAATTTTATTAAAATCAATCTCATAAGGCGTATTATATTCTCCAGGGATTGGAGCAGGGGTTGCGTCTTTTGTTGCAACATTCTCGGCTGGCTTTGCTTCGCTTTTTGCAAAAATCGGGAAGTTAGAAGATTTTAAGTGGCCGTTTATTTTTTCAAGGTCTGTAATCGTAACTTGGGTTTTGGGATTATATAATTGGGGAGTGCCATCCTCATCTTTAATCAAGAAATACTCCTCATTATTAATTATAACATTAGCGTAATAGTCTACTTCATTACCGAGGATATTAATATTTCCTGCTGCTTTTCGTTGTGAAAAATCCTGAATGATTATACCTTTAATAAAAGTAAACTGGGTGCTACCTACTAGTTCATTAAATTGAGTGCCATCAGAAGACTCAAAATAGCCTTGGGTGTTATGAATAGAATATTTTTGGGTGGCAGGTGAATATGACAAATAATCGTATTGCGTAGATACTAGTTGAAATGAGGAAGTATCATACTTATAAGTATTACCTCCCTTGGTAAATATCTTTGTTGAATCTTCATAAGTAAATCCTTGCCTTTTCGCAGATTCAATAATCGAATTTTCGTCCATAATAGCCGCAACACCACAACTCATAACTATCATCATAACCGCAACCGCAATCATCAGTTTCATCTTATTCATGACTGGCTCGCCTCGTATTTCTCCACAGTCTTGTGGTATTGGTCGCAGAATGCGTTGCCTGCATTGTAGTATTCAGGCTGTGCAATCGTGTTAACATCTGTAACTACCTTTGCAATCATGTTTACTGCAGTAAATATGGCGCATACCATCCAGTAAGGCGCTTTCGCTTTGGTTTCTGCACTCTTGCACTGTTCGCTGCACTTCAGCCCATTGTCTATAAGAGTCATTAGCCAGCCTGCTGCAGAGAATGGATTTGAGATATATCCTTCTATAATGCCCATGTAATTGCTTATCATCTGCACAAATGGTATTGCATTGAACAGCTGGCCAAAGTAGAATGCGCATGTTTCAAATGCCCTTGTTTCCTCGCAGGTGTAAACAGGGATTCCTGCAGGCACGTCTGCCATCAGGCATGTTGCATACCTGCATTGTATCTGCCTGTATTTTTCAACATTGTATATCATTCCGGGAACGCAGAGTGTAATTGTGCTCCAGACTATGCTCTGCTTGGGGTTAAATCCTTTTCCTGCAATTGAGCCTGTTGCAGCCTTCTCAAGGAGAGACTGCTTTGCTCCGCCTGACACCATCATTGAATTTTTGCCTACATCCTTGTAAATCTGGTCTAATATTTTCTGGCTCCACTTGCAGTTTACAAACGCGCACAGCGGGTCAAGGAATGATGCGATTGGGCCCAAAAGCTCCTGTTTTGTCTCTCCTTCAACCATGCATGTAACCTTCCAAGCGCCAAAAAAGCCGCTGCCGTATGGCTCTGTCTGGCTGACTATTCCAAAAACAACTGCAATTCCGACAAGGACTGCCCATATGTTGTGAAGCATGCTGTACATGTTGCATGCCTTTTCAGCGTAATTAAACACTCTGACAAGGTCTTCAAACCATTTTCCTACAATGTCAATCTGATCCCTTGCCCTTTCAACCTTGCTTTCATACGATGAAGCCATCACTCCTATTGGCAGGTTGTAGAACTCCATAGGTATTGAGACTGTCTCAATTTCAGGATTAAGAGTGTACTCATCTCCGATTTTGGTGTAAATCTCAAAGTCGCATGAATACTCAAACTTGTCCATCATAAAGCTCGCAACATTGAGAGTCAGCTGGAGATAAGGGTCTTCGCTTCCAGGCGCATTGTTAAAGAGTATTATGTTGTTGATATAATCTGTAATTATTGTATTGTTTCCTGTGAGCGCCTTGCAGCTTGAAGGATATGCTGACATGCTGAATGATTCCAATGATGCAGTCTTTTCCCTTATTGGAGAAAGCGAGATGTGGCAGTACTGCTGAAGCGAAACAAGCGATGCAATATCCCTGTCAATAAGGGATGGCGAGCATTTGACTGATGACTGCCAGTAATTTGGGCTTGGCTCTTCAATAAGACCTGCAACAGACACTGACTTTGCAATTGAATTCCTGTTTCCTGAAAAGTCTTCAAAGCTGAATATTATCTCTGCTTCATAAGGCCCTGAAGACTGCACTGAAACCTGCCATACGCAGTAATTCTTCCCTTCCTCTGCCCAGCATGCTGCAGGCAGCACTTCATCTCCTGCGCCTATTGCTGAAAAGTTGGCATATGCAGAATAAACATCATCAACCTGGATTATGAATTCAAGCAAATCTCCAGAAATTGCAATGCCCTCATAAGGTATTTCTGTAGTGCCTGGGATTATTGTAAACTCAACATTCTGGTTAAGCGTCGGAGAAGTTGTGTCAACTCCCACAACCTGGTCGTATTTTGCATCCATTATGTTGCCTAGGTCATCTTTTGATTCTTTGTAGATTGTAACATAGTATTGGCTGTCAGGCACATTTGCCACTATATCATACCAGTAGCACTCCCAATTGCCCAGCGAAATCTCAACGCATTCGTCAGCCATTTTTCTTGGGACTCCGTTAATGTTTGAGAAGTCAGCCTCAATTCTTGCATTGTTCAGCCCGATTCCATCTTCAGAAATCAAGGCAGTCATTGTAGTCAACTTTCCGAAATAGTATATGCCAGTATCTTCGTTAATGTAAGGTGTTGAAATGCTTTTTACTGAAGGCCCTTTGTTGTCAATTGTGATTGAGCAGCTTACAGGGCTTTTTGCGCTGTTTCCAATTTCATCTTCAGCTGTTATGTAGAAAATGCAGGAGCTCATTGAGCCTATTGGAATTCCTTTCCAGGTAAAGTAATGCACCCCCTCCTCTTGAGTGTGGGATGATGGCTCTTTTGATGAGAATAATGAGCCTGCAATCACTGAAAAGTCTGCAGACAATGTGCTTTCATCAAGGTCTTCTGCGTCAATTGCTATGGAGATATCTGCATTAATTGCCTGCTGGCCAATGTGGGTGATCTGCTCGTCTGTGCCAGCCTTCACAATCCTTGCAGAGCCAGGCATTGGCAATGGCGCTGCGTTGTCATAATAGACATCTACGCACTCTGACTGTGTTGCGCTCTGGTCAAACATGTCATATGCCTTTGCGCAGACTGTTGTTGCATCTGAACTTGGCTGGAGCTGGTAGCTGAAGCTTGATTCAAAAATGCATGTTTTTGATTCAGGAGACTTGCTGGCTATAATCTGGCCTGAAATGTCTCCTTCGAAAAAGTCAACCCTGTCAATTCCAGAGCAGATTGAGGTGTCTCCTGCAGATGTTGCATAGTCTTCAGCCCTGAACTGGAATGAAACCTGGCCTGTACTTGACCTTTGAGGGTTTGCTGAAAACGAAGCAATCTTTGCGCCAAGCCCGTCAAGGTAGACATTTTCAGTGGCTGATGCAACAGGGTTAATGCTGTCTGAAGCGCTGTGAAGGCTAATTCTGAATGACTGCTGGCTGAGGAATAAATACGAAAATTGGCTGTATGAGCATTTAAAAATTGAGCTTGAATTCGGCAGGTTCGAGCATTCAGTGAACAGGCCGTATGAAGTCGAAGCATCCTTGTAAATCCTCAAGCTTCCTGGAAGGACATCTTCATTTTCGCTGATTGATGCCTCAACTTCAATTGTCAGCTCGTCGCTCTTTTTTACAAAATTGCTGACTCCTTCAGCGCCGCTTATCCTTGTGACATTCAAGGAAGCAGCATATGCATCTGAAATGCACATAGGTATGAATATGATGAGCGCTGCTGCAAAGCACGCTGCAAGCTGAATTGGCTTCTGGCTTCTCATTTTATATTATTGAGGTCTGGGAAGACCTCCCTCCTTCGGATTCTGGAATATTTTCATAAATTGGTGCAAGCAGCTTTTTGTAGGATTCAGCGCTTTGCGACGCTGAAGTCGGAATCTGGAGGTCCTCATGCTGCATCATCATCTCCTGGACTTCTTCAATTGCTGCGCTGATTGCATAAAACACTATTTTGTCATTGGTGTACACATCGTGGGAAATAGTTAAGCTCTTGAGCGCTGCTCCTCCTGATGCAAAAAGCCTTTCAGGCCCGAATGACTCTGCCTCGAACGTGCTGCAAGCTTCCCCTATTCCCATAAATCCGCCGCCGCACCTTTCTTCCTGAGGCACTGTAAATTCTTTGGCTGTTGTGGTATATATAGTAATATCATATTTTCCAGGCGCAATCCTGATAATCCTTGATTCAGGGTCTGCTGTCCTGTCTCCAAGATATTCTGCTGCAGCTACAAAAGGCTCACTGCCATCTTCAGAAACTCTTGTAAGGATCACTGAAGCAGACTCATAAGCGTTGAGAGGCTCTGAAGATTCTTGAAGCTTCCAGTTGCATGACCACAATCCTTTTACTCCGCTGTATTCTGTGAAATCAAGCCCTGAACTGCTGTATCCTGAAGATGCAGGCGTGGCATTTGAACCAGGAATTCCTGCAGCAACACAGTTCTTGGCAAGCTTGTATTTCTTAACTTCAATCTCCCTGTCTACATAAGGATAAAGGGTGCTTGAAATCCTGTAAGGAGCATCAGCATATGTTGCAATCTGCTCTGACTTTCCGATGTATCCATCTTTTGAAATCTGGGCAATGCCTCCTGCGCACAATGGGAATTTCGCAGTAAAGAAGCCGAACTCATCAGCCCTTCCCATGTAGCACTGCTCTGCTCCGCACTTGAAATTTATTATTGCATTGGGGAATCCAAGGCCTGTTCTTCCGTCAATAGTCTCTATTGTTATTTCAGGAGACAGCCTCTTGTTTTCATCGCAGAGCATTGTGCCTGTGCCTATGTTAAGAGCAGGCTCTGGCAGCACTCCGCTTGATGAAATCTTCTCATTGTCTCGAAGGTTTCCTTCTATGAACATGTTGAATGTGTAGCCTTTTCCCAAAAATGCATAAGGGTTTACTATGCTAACAAGAACAGGCATTGAAAAGTCATAATTAAAATGGTATCTTTGCATAAAGAAAGTAATTGTGCCTATGCCACTTGCCTCTTCAGGCTTGCAGAGCTCTCCTTGGCAGTTCATATTGAAGTAAGGCTTCCACCAGTCAAGGTATGAGAATTTGACTTCAAGGTTTGGATGAGCCTGCTTCATAGGAACTGCAAGCTGGTAGTTCAGCAGTGTGAATTTTCCGTCAACGTATTTTGAGTCCTCCGGGAATATTACGGGATTATAGCTCCTTGTGCCAGGCACCTGAAGCATTGGCACATAAGACATCATAAGCTCTGAAAGCTTTTGCTTTACTTGAGATTTCATCCAGCTAACTCCTCCATTGGGGTCTAAGCCCATATCGCTGGTTGGCGGCAGCTTTTCAGCATCAATATCAGAGAAAATTGCAATCGTGTTTTTCATGAACTGCTCAAGGAATGAAGCATTTGCCTGGAATTCCGCAACTTCAGTTGCAATCTCATACATTTCCCTTAGGTTCAAAGGCACATCAACAAAGTATTCATTGATGTTGTAGGAGACTCCTGCCTTCTGCGCAAGCAAAGGAT
>CAYPXA010000007.1:11213-86679 GCA_964414985.1 uncultured Methanosarcinales archaeon | reverse complement strand
ATCAGAGTTCTATTATTTTTCCTTTCTTTCCGACGTTTATGACTTTTGTGCTTCCAACCATTTCTTCTATGCCGTCTGCCTCGTGGACATGGCTGCACAGCATTATGTCAGGCTTGAATGCCTCAATAGCCTTTCTTATGCCGTCGCTTCCTGAAAATATCTGCGTGAACTTTTCCATCCTTGTGCCTGCTGGATGGACATGAGTAACCATTATCCTTGTCTTCATCCCTTTTACCTGCTCATGGCCTTTCTTAAGCATGTCATAAATCTCATCTTCAGAAATCTGGTGTATGCCTATGTTTGCGCCTCCGCATCCAAAAAGCCCGACATCGCCTGCCTTTATTGAGTATCCGTGCAGGTTTGTAATTCCATAAAGCTGGGCAAGAAAGTCTGCTGTTGCAACGCTCTCATGGTTGCCTGGAACAATAACTACCTTTTCATTCCTTTTTGCGAAAGGCCCTATCAGGTTTTCAGTGCTCTGCTCCATATGGGTTATGTCGCCGCACAATACCACTAGGTCTACTTTCTCAGCTTCAGCCCGTTCTGCCAGCGCTTCAGCAAGCCTTGTGTCTCCGTGAAGGTCTCCTGCTGCGAGTATTTTCATTGTAATAATCCTAAGGAAAAGGCATTTAAAAAGGTTATGGCTCAATGCAGGAGAATTGCAGCACTATCTATCTCGTCTTAATCTCAACTTCTTCCTTCTCAAAGTTGATAAGCTGGGAAGGCCTTCCTGTCTTTGGGCCTTCATAGATTATGAAGTCTACTTTTGCCTTTATTTCAGGGTTAAGGTCTTCCATCTTAGTCATGTAGTTGTCTCCTACCCTGTTTGCAGAGGTTGTTATGCATGGCACTCCAAGCTCCCTGACAAATCCGCTGAACCAGTGGTCAGGTATCCTAACGCCTATAGTGTCCATTCCATAGTTTGTGCTTTCAGCAATTGCTTTCTTGTTTTTGAGCTTAAGTATGAATGTGTACGGCCCTGGAAGCTTTTCAATCCAATCCTCAACCTTTTTTGTGATTACGCAGTTTTTTGTTATCCATTCCTTTGAAGGCGCTATAACTGAGAATGGCAGCTTGAACCTTGACTTAATGCCCCTAATCCTTTGGACTGCGCTTTCGTTTGTTGCATCGCAGCCTATTCCGTAGATTGTGTCTGTCGGGTGTATGAATACAGCTCCGTTTCTGACCTCTTCAGTTGTCTGAAGTCGGTGTATTTCAACTTCCTCTTTGCTAAGCATTCTCATGTTAATTTTACCTGGTTCTTAGGAATATGGTTTGCTTTAAAAACCTTTTTCTAAATTTTATATAAACCCAAAAGAAATAGGCCCCTTCCTGGCTGGAAGGGGAGGAGGTGTATTGGGCTTGGACTTTTTTTCTTAGAATTCAATTAGCGAATAGCTAAGCGTGAACCTTCATCCATCTGTCGCTGAACTGGTAGTCAAACGACTCGTCTGCAATTGTCTTTCTTGTGAGCTCTCGTACCTGCCTGTTGAACAGGTCCTTTATTGTTGATGTTGTCAAATCGACCGAAACCATGATTTCACCTCTTTTGTTTTTTTGTTTATGAATTTGATAAAATGATTCTAGGCAGGGAAATGGTTTTCAAGACAGCTTCCCTGCCGTAATCATTTAACTTGATATCCTATATAGAATCAGCTTTGTTTATATACCTCGCAACAGGATGTCTAGTGTCCAGTGAGCTAAGACTTGGTTAGATAAATTAGGTTTACTACACCATGCTGATTGCTGTCTCTCAATTTGCCATTGCCTTGCTTAAGGCCAAAACTTTGCATTGCCGCGCTCCGTGCAGACTTTTGAACCTCTTCTTTGCGGGAGTCACCTTTTGAAGAATGTCCAGAATGAGTACTGCGCTGGGCGGCAATGCTTATTATTGAAATGCGCTTGGCAGCAATTCTAAATCAGAAATCTGTAAGCTTCTTCTCCTTTTCCATGCTTACAATTGTTGTTGTGCCTTCCTTTCCGCCTGTTATCTTCTCTGTCGTGATAAACCTGTTTTCAGACAGCTTTGCAATCCTCCTCTGGAAGGTCTTGTATGTCATCTGCCCGCCCTTTGCCTGGTACATCCTGAAAAGCTCGCCTATCCTGCTGCCGCTGTTCTCGGATGCTATGCCCAATATCGCCTTTGAGTCGTCGTCAAGCACATCCTTGTCCTTTACAGTGAATTCAGGAAGCTTTTCAATTGCCTCCTTGGCATGCTCAAAAGTTATCTTTTTTGAAAGCTTGTCCTCTGCAATCATTCCTGCAGCCCTCATCAGGTAAAGCCCGCACCTTATGTCCTTGATGTCTGCCGTCTTCTGGCAGACTGCGTCAATCGCATCCTTTTCCCAGACTCCCGGCGCAAATGCCAGCTTCATCCTTTCCTTGATGACCCCTTCAGTCTCCTGCCTGCTGTACTGGGGAAATTCAAGCACTTCAGGAAGCAGCCTGCTCCTTATCCTCTCATCAATCTCGTCGAGCTTTTCCTTGTAGTTGGTTATAAGTATGACAGTCTTCTTGTAAATCTCCTCAAGAATCGAGTAGAGGAAGTCAAAGTCCTCAACCTTGTCTATCTCGTCGAATGCAAATGCAACAGCCTTTTTGTTGAGCCTTTCCTTGACAATCCTGAAAAGCTCGTCAGTCTTCTTGTTCTGCGTGAACTTGTAGCCTGTAAGGTCGCACATTTCCATTACAATCTTGTATGTCGTGTTCTTCTGCCAGCAGTTTATGTAGACAGGCACAACCTCCTCTGTGTGTTCCTCAAGGTCCCTGAAAACCCATTTTATTGCTGCAGTCTTGCCTATTCCCGGAGCTCCGAACACAAAAACATTCTTTCCGTTCCTTTCCTGCAGAAGAGGCTTTATGCATGATGCAACATACTGCTGCTGGCCTTCCCTGTAAGGCAGCATTTTCGGGACAAACTCAAAGTCAAGGGCATCAAGGTTCCTGAACAGCGATTCGCCTTCTCTCAGCATGTCATTGAATATGTTCCCCATGAAAAAAAGGTTTTTTTTGTTCTATATATACTTTTTGATTAAAATAAAGGAAGAATTTCACTTCAGCTGCATGCCGCAGTACGGGCAGAACCTGAACGAGCTGTAAAGCGGGCCGAGGCATCTTGGGCATTTGGGATAGTGCTGCGCAGCTGCCATCTGCTGATTTGCCTGATGCATTTTGGGCTGCTGAAACTGATTTAGATTTGCAGCAGGCTTTTCCTTTTTGTCCTTTCCGCCAAGTATAACCGGCACAATCATCTTGAATGCGCCTATTATTATGAATCCAAGGCCTACATAAACAAAAAATCTTAAGCTTTCGCCCACTCCGGTAGCTACAAAGAACATAACTAATCCGACTGCAAGCCAAAGCCATCCTGGTATTTTTGCCATTCTTTTTTTCCTCTTGATTACTTGCCGGTTATCTTCTTCTTTCCTGCCATGTAAGGCTGAAGCGCTTTTGGTATGCTTACAGAGCCGTCCTTGTTCTGGCAGTTCTCAAGAATTGCGACAAGCGCCCTTGATGTTGCAATCACAGTATTGTTAAGTGTATGCGCAAAGTATTTTGCTCCGTCCTTTCCCTGCACCTTTATGCCAAGCCTTCTTGCCTGTGCATCCTCCATGTTTGTTACAGAGCCTACTTCAAAGTACTTCTGCTGCCTCGGGCTCCATGCCTCTGTGTCTGCTGACTTTGCCTTAAGGTCTGCAAGATCTCCTGAACAGCACTCAAGCACCCTGACAGGAAGGTCAAGGGATTTGAAAATTTCAATCGTGCACTCAAGCATGAAATCATACCATTTGTATGACTCTTCAGGCCTGCATATAACTATCATCTCCTGCTTGTTGAACTGGTGCACCCTGAAAAGCCCTTTTTCATCAATTCCGTGCGCTCCTATCTCCTTCCTGAAGCACGGCGAGAATCCTGTTATCTTTATCGGAAGGTCCTTTTCCTCAAGAGTCTTGCCGATGAACATTCCGATTAGAGGGTGCTCTGAAGTGCCTATCATGTAAAGGTCTTCTCCCTCTATCTTGTACATCATATTCTGCATTTCTGCAAATGACATTACTCCATCAACAACATTCTTTCTTATCATCAGCGGCGGCTCGGCATAAATGAACCCCTTTTTTATCATGAAATCCCTTGCATAGTTGATAAGCGCCATGTCCAGCAGTGCAATGTCTCCCTTGAGGAAGTAGAATCCTTTTCCTGAAGTTTCCCGTGCAGAGTCAAAGTCAGCTCCGCCGAGCATTTCAGCTATCTCTGCGTGGTGCTTTATCTCAAATTCAGGCTTTTGCGGCTTTCCTGCAACCTGCCTTACAACGTTTTCAGAAGAGTCCTTTCCGAGCGGAACAGACTCATGGATTATGTTGGGTATCTTATTCATAACTTCCCTGAGCTTTTCGTTCAGCTGGCTTTCCCTATCCTCAAGCTGCTTGAGCTCTTTGGGTATCTCCTGCGCCTTCTTTATCTCCTTTGATGCATCCTTCTTTGCCTTCTTGAGCCTGTTTATCTCAAGTGCAATGTCATTCCTCTCGTGCCTTAATGCATCTGCCTTCTGCTTTACATCTCTCCATTCTGAATCCAGCTTTGCAGCTTCATCAACAAGCTTGAGTTTGCCATCCTGGAACTTCTTTTTTATGTTTTCCTTGACCTTTTCAGGTGCTTCCCTTATGAGCTTTATGTCAATCATTTTTTCACCCTGGCATCATTTTGGAACAAGCGCTATCTTCCCGCCTGAATTGACTGCATCAACCAGTATCTGCGCCATCTTGTTGTTCTTTCTTATCTTGATGACTGCATTCTTGCCTGACTTTGCTGTCATCAGGTATTCTCCGTCGACAAGTATGTCAAAGTCCTTGTTTGCAAGGCTGCTTTCGACAAAAAGGCTTACAGCATTCTTTGTTATCTTTGAGCCGAACTCTGAAGGCGCTCCGGATTCGTGGCCAAGCTCTGAAATCGACCTTATATCAATGCTCATCCCAAGCCTGTCCTCGATTGCAGATATGTTTGTGCCCTGCTTGCCTATTATCCTTGCCTTTGAGCTTTCAGGAACATAGACTATGCACTTGTTTTCAGACACAACATCAACTTTTGCATCATGAGTGTATTTCAGGAATTCAGACTCTATCGCTTTTGCTGCAAGCTCGTGGGTTGGAGTTCTTGCCTTGCCGATTACAGGAACAACAACAGTCTCCTCGCCGTAGCTGTATATTTCGTACTCAAGCTTTCTTGTCTCAAAGTCGCTTATAGTAACAATCGGCCTTGCAAGGTCTGCCTCTGTCATTCCTGATGGAACCTTGACAGTCATGTTGAGCGAAAGCACTTTGTTTATTTTTCCGTCCTTTATGAATATCACTGTATCAATCACATGGGGTATTACTCCCATCTCAATCCTGCCTATGAACCTTTGGATTGCATCAACAGGCGCAGTAGCATGGACTACTCCGACCATTCCGACTCCGGCAAGCCTCATGTCTGCAAACAGCTTGAAGTCTTCAGTGTTCCTCATCTCGTCATAAATTGTGTAGTCAGGCCTGCTTAGCAGGAGTATGTCGTGTATCTCCTCAAGCGAGCCGCTCCTTATTGCGTACTGGGTTATTTCAGGCCCGAGCATAAGATCCCTCGGCGCCTCAACTGTCTTCACAATCTTTTTCTTTTTTGAAAAGTATTCTGCAAGCGCCTGCGCAAATGTTGACTTGCCCATTCCTGGAGCGCCTGCTATAAGTATTCCTTCAGCCTCCCTCTCAATCCTCTGGTTCATCTTTTCGCTAAGGCTGTAGTCTGAAATGCTTAATGTTTTTACAGGCCTTACTGCAGTTATCTCCCATCCGTCTGAAAACGGAGGCCTTGTTATCACAATCCTGTATGCGCCGAGCTGTATGATTGTGCTTCCCGGCCTTTCAATCTCAATGAAGCCGTCGCTCCTCTCATGGACCTCTTCAATTATCCTTTCAGATATCTCCTGGACCTCTTCAGGCGTGAGCTTTTTCTCAGAAATCTCCTCAAATTTCCAGTTTCCAGGAGCGCCTTTTTTTGCGCAAGGCCTGACCCCCTCTCGAAGGTGGGCAGACATTGTGGTGCTGTCAAAGAATTTTGAAAGCGCTGCAGACTCCATTTGTTTTAGGTTTTCAGCCATGAATTCCGGTTTATTTGTTGATTTATAAATCTTGCTTACTTTTTAGGCATAGCTCATAGCTTAATGCATTGCCGCCCAGCGAAGTACTGGTTCTGGACATTGTTCAAAAGGTGACTCCTTACCAAAAGCAGTTCAATAATCTTCACGGAGCGCGGCAATGAATTGTCTATTTTTTGCGCCTTGAAGAAGTCCTTATTGCAATCCATGTTATAAGCCCCATTTCTGCAAGAAGTATGAACGGCTTGACAAACCTGCCCATGTCATGGAAGTATGACATTGTGCCTATGAATATGGATAGTATTCCTCCTATCAAAAGCCCTGAATAAATCCATTCAACAACATCATTTTTAGAGCGAGTGTACATTCCTACAAGGATTGCAGCAACGCCTATTATGCCTGTAATTATGAATCCTATCAGCCTGTGCTGCTTGCCTGCATCATTGAATTCCCTGTCGCAGGTGCTGCACTCAAATCCTGTTGGGCAGCCGTAAGGGTCATAATCATACACCACCCTGCCGCCTTCTGATGTGCAGCTTTTTTCAAAGCTGGAATCTGCATATGCAATTTCAGTGCATTTTGTGCTTTCCTGCTTCAACGGGTACATATTGTCATACATTGAGCAGTAGTCCTGGTATTCAGGAGGCTGCACTATAACATCAACAATGCTGAAGCTGAATGCTGTGAAAAGAATTGCGATTATGGCAATAATGCCGTATTTTTTAACTTTTTCAAGCATGAGCTTTTTTTCTGGATTGAGGTATTTAAATCTTGCTTTTTGGCAGTAAGCAGGCTGCCTTTGTTTTTGGCAGGGAATTTTTCATCAACTTTATAAACTTCAGCTCATGATTTTATGCCATGAAAAAATCCTGCAATGAGAAGAAATGCAAGAGGTGCGGATGGTGCTGCACCCACCTTGGAATGGAAGTAGGCCTAAGCCCTGAAGAGGAGGAAAAGCTTAGGAGGGTAATCTTTGAAAAGGCAGGAGTAATCTACCTAAGGGATTTAAGGAAGTTTTTCCTTGCAATGAAGGAAGATGAAAAATTAAGGATGGAAGCAAGGGCAAAAGAGCTGGGGATCAAAGTTGAGATTCTGCCGAACAAGATGGTTTATGACAGCAGGACAGGCACTGTTTTTGTCTTTGACTATTACCTCAACCATGAGCAATGCCCTTTCTACATTGAAGGCAAAGAAAGCTCATGCAGGATTTATGAGGATAGGCCTGTAGCGTGCAGGAAATTCCCAAATATTGACAACTCATATTCCAAGGAAGTTGCAGATTTCCTGAAAAAGAACAGCATCACGTTTTCTGCGTCAGATTATGAAATCGCGCTGGATAAATGCAGGGATTTCATAAAAAAGAATTCTAGGAAAGTATAAACGCCACCTCTGGGATTTGAACCCAGATATCCCGAAGGAAACAGGATTAGCAATCCTGCGCAGTACCAAGTTGTGCCAAGGTGGCATATCCTAATGGTATCCGGGCTTGTTTTTAAAAGTTTCTGAATTTACAAAAGGTTTTTAAATGGCTTAGGATTCTTAAAACCCGATACAGCGAGGTAGAGCAGTCAGGAGTGCTCGCAGGGCTCATAACCCTGAGGTCGGTGGAAGCAGAAGGGAAGGCTGCTGCCGAATTCAAATCCACCCCTCGCTATATTCCTTCCCGATATTTCTTTATTTTGACTTTGCCTCAAACACTCCGTTCCAGTCGTGGGCAGGAGGGTTTTTGCTGAACTCCCTGCACCTTTCAATGAAAAGCTCTGCAGCAATGTCATGATTGAGCTTGTGCGCCTTTCCAAACTCCTCAATTGCGCTTTCCCACTTCTTTTCAAGGTAGAAGTCAATTCCCTTCTCATAATGGAAGTGGGACTCAGGCACATTCTTATAGGCGTCCTTTGCCCTGCATACAAGCTCATGCACCCAGACAGGCTCCTTCTTTCCCTTGACTGCAACCAGGTCTATTCTTCGGGTTGCAAATTCATCTTTTACCTTCTTTTTAGTGTTCTCTGTGATAAGGACTCCAACTCCGTACTGCTTTGTCAGGCCTTCAGTCCTTGACGCAAGGTTTACAGGGTCTCCAATTGCAGTGTAGTCAAACCTCTGGTGCGAGCCTATGTTTCCTGCAACTGCCTCTCCTGTGTTTATGCCTATCCCAATCTCAAAATGAGGTATGCCTTTTTCAGCCCACTGCTTCTGGACTTCTGCAAGCCTCTCCCTCATCATTAGCGCTGTCTCGCACGCATTTTTTGCATGCTCTTCATCCTTGAGAGGCACTCCCCACAGCGCCATTATTGCATCTCCTATGTACTTGTCGACAACTCCCTTTTTTTCCATTATTATGTCAGACATTACAGTAAGGTAGTCATTAAGCAGGCTTACAAGCTCTTCAGGAGTAAGCTTCTCTGAAATTGTAGTGAACTTCCTTATGTCCGAGAAAAGGATGGTCATCTCGCGCTTCTGGCCGCCGAGCTTGAGCTTTGACGGGTCTTTCATTATCTCCTTTACAACTTCAGGAGAGACATATTTTTTGAATGCGTTTATTGCCTGCCTCTTCTCTTTTTTTTCAGTCTTGTAAAATATCAGGATGCTGGAAACATAAGCTGCTGCGATTGCAAGCGGCGGATAAACCATGTTCAGCAGCGTGCCGTTTGCCCTGAAGTATGCAATTGCAAGGAATATGTATGCTATGGCTGCTGATGCAAGCACAGCTGTTGCAGCCTTAATCCTCATTGTGCACATTGCAGCTGCTGCTCCTGCTGAAATCAGGAATATCCACAAAATTACAGATATTGCGGACTGCTCACTGATAAAATCCCGGGTTATCATGCTCTGCAGGGCGTTTGCATGAATCTCTATCCCTGGCATTGCTTTTCCTTCTGAAGTAGGAACCAGGTATTCATCGTGGAAATCCGGAGATGTTGCTCCTACAAGAACAATCTTTCCGCTGAAGTCATATGCTCCTTTAAGCGCTTCAGAAAAAGGCACAGTTTCAAAGCTGCCTGGAGGCCCTGCAAAATTTATCAGCATCTGGCTGTTTTCAAATTCAAACTCCCTGCCAAACCTTTCTGCATAAACAGCCTCTGCAAAGCTGGGATATCCTCCCTCGACTTTCAGGCTTATCCTCCTGTTGACTCCATCCATGTCAAGAGGTATGTTGTAGTAGCCGAGCCTGGCAGCTGCCTGCTTAATCCCCTCAACAGGCTCAAGAACATCTAATCCTGCCAAATTGCCTGATTTGTCGTCAAATCTGGTGTATTCAACTCCAAGAACAACATTTCCTGCATTGCCTGCTGCAAGTGCAAGCTCTGTGTCGCTTTCAGATTTTTCAAAGAATGCAACATCTATGCCTATAACATGTGCATTTGAATTCTTTTCAATGAATTCTGCAAAAACAGCCCTGTCCCAAGGCCATCTGCCTATCTCCTGCAGGCTTTTGTCGTCAATTCCAGCTATCACAATGTCATTTATTGCAGCATTTCCGCCGTAAAGGCTGTCTGTGAGCCTTATGTTTATGTTTGAGAACACTCCTGCAATAAACAAAACAGAAAGAAAAAAGGCAGCTGCAAAAGCAGCGCCTGCTGTATACTGCACAGACTTTTTCATTTGCGCTTACTTGCCTGCCTGAAACAGGTAAGGCTTGCTCTGTATCCTCTGGTGTATCTCTTCGCCTTCAGCTCCGCTTTCAATCTGGCCTATGACCCACTGCGACTTCTTTATTTCGTCGTCTATCGCCTTCAGCTTGTAAAGCGCAGGTATCTTGACTGGGGAATTTTCAACAAGCGGATTGTCATCTGTCTGCCCTTTGTCAATCTCATCAAGAATCTGTGCTATTGTCTTTTCAGGCGCGTATTTTGCCCTTGCAGCCTCAACAACTTTCTCATGGGCGCTTATCTCATTATTTCTTATTATCTTCATTGTGCCGATGTTCTGCTTCATGAATTCAAGGACTTTCCCCTTTTCTGCGAGGTTCATTTCCCTTCTTTCCATCTCGCCGTTTTCATTAACAACAAGCACTTCAAGAGGTATGAGCTTTTCAGTGATTCCTCCTGCAGTGACATCAGCATCTCCCTCTCCAAGAAGGATATCATCGCTGTTTGCATTTACATTTATTCCAACTTCTGTGCCCCTGATTGTAGCAACAGCCCTGGGAGTTGAAACCTTGTAGCTGTCAACTCCGACTATCTTTGTGAACTTGTGCCATGTAGAGCCTGATTCCTGCTCAACCTGCACATTTGATTCTGAAAGCTCCTTGATTGATATTTCTGTGCCTGGCTCAAGGCTGACTATTATTGTGTCATAGAATATTACAGTTGCCTTTGCAGAATTTGTCCTTATTTTGTCGTCAAGAGACAAATCCATCATATCCCCTGCAGGCCCCCATCCTTTGCCGGAGTCAACTTCAACTCCTGAACCTTCCACCATGAGGTATGCAGTCCTTGTTGCTGTTGTGAAAACTGCGCTGTACACAATTATCGCAATTGCTATAACTGCAATCCCGCCTATAATAAGGCCTATTTTTGCCCCTTTCTTCATGTCTAACACCCCTCCAATTATAGCAGTGATTTCCCTGCCTGTATATTTAAATTTATCTCATTTTCATTGCTCGAGCTTCGTGAGAATGCGTACTGCGCTGGGCGGCAATGACTGAACTTGAATCGAGCTCCGTGCAGAAACCAGAACTAAATCTTGAGGCTGACAACATTGCTGGTGCTTGTCTCGTCCATGCTGACTCCATAAAGCGTGTCGCCTTCAGATATTATTGAGTCATTGTGCGAGATTATGATGTATTGCGCCCTGTCTGAATACTTCCTTATGAGCTTTGCAAGCTTCTCGCTGTTGTGCTTGTCAAGCGCAGCGTCAACTTCGTCAAGTATGTAGAATGATGCAGGCTCGTGCTCCTGTATTGCAAATATGAATGCGAGGGCTGTAAGAGTCTTTTCCCCTCCTGAAAGGCTCCTTATGTCAAGGAACTTGCTGCCTGTAAGCTTGACATTGACATTAAGGCCTCCGTCGAATGGGCTTTCAGTGTTTTCAAGAGTGAGATGCGCCTCTCCCTTCTTGGAAAGCGATGAGAATATGTCCTGGAAATTCTTTGAGACAATATTATAAGTATTCATGAAAAGGTCCTTTTTCCTGCCGTCAATGTCTGCAATAAGCCCAACAACGTCATCCTTCTCCTTCTTCAGGCTTTCCTTCTTCTCAAGCAGGCTGTTGTACTCCTTTTCGACAGACTCGTAAATCTCAAGAGCCCTCATGTTGACAGAGCCGATGTTCTCCTTCATCTTTTCAAAGTCTGAAATCTCCTTCTTGAGCTGCTCTTCAGGCTTCTGCATGTCAAGCTCAATTCCTTCGTACTGCGCAAAGTCTTCCTTTATGCCTGCAAGCTCTGCCCTGACCTTTGCCTGCTCGAGTGAAAGCGTGTTCATCTCAAGCTCCTCCTTCCTGCTTAGATCATCAACCTTGTAAAGCTCAGCTTCAGACTCTGAATTCTTCTCATTCAGCTGGTTGATGGACTCAAAAAGGCCCTTGAACCTTGTCTGGAACTCCTTCTGCTTTGCATCCATTCCTTTAAGGACTGACTCCTTCTGCGAGACTATATCCTCCAGGTCCTTAGACTCGTGAGAAAATGCGTCTTCCTCCCTGTCAAGGTCCTTCAGGATTCTTGCAGTATTGTCCCTGTCCCTTCCAAGGATTTCCTTTACCTGCATGTCAATGTTCTTGCATTCTGATTCCATCTTTAGAAGCTCTTCGGTAAGCTGCCTCTTCTTCTCCTCAAATGAGTTCAGCTCTGCTATGAGCGTAGGCTTCCTAAGGTCATTGAACTGGTCTTTCAGCTTCTGCTTTGCAATTTTCAGCGAGGCAAGCTCCCGATTTATTTCAGAAATATTGGACATTACATCATCAATCTGCTTTGAGACCTCTGCAATCCTCTTCTGGGACTGCTCCTTTATTGCCTTTGAAGCCTCAAGGTCGCCTGACTCGAGATGAAGCCCTTTCTCAACCTTGATTATGTCTCCCTCAAGCCCTGCCTTGAACTCTCTCAAAGAGGTTATTTTGTCCTCGTTTTCCTGCTTTTGCTTCTCAAGCGATGAAAGTGATGACCTTGAATCTGAAATCTTTGCATTGACCTTTTCAATGTCTCCTGAAAGCTCCTTCTCCCTGAACACTGAAACAGCCTTCTTCTGCCTGTATCCGCCAATCATTGCTCCGCTCTGCTCTGCAAGGTCTCCGTCAAGAGTCACCATTTTTGCAGTGCCTATCCCCACTTTCCTTGCAACCTCAATGCTGTCCACAACAAGAGTGTCTCCAAAAACATACCTGAACACGCTCTTGAATTTAGGGTCAAACTCAATAAGGCTTATGGCAGTGCCGTGTATTCCAGGGCCTGGCTTGACTAAGGATTTTTTTTCATCTTCAGGCTTTATCTTGTTCAATGGCAGGAATGATGCGACTCCCAGCTTTGAGTCTTTCAGGAATTTTATGCATTTTGCAGCAACAGAGTCATTCTCGACAACAATGCTGTTTATCTTCCTGCCTGCAGCAACGCCAAGCGCATCAGAGTATTTTGCATTAACTTCTCCAAGCTCGCTGACAGTGCCGTAGACAGGCCCTCCAAATTTAGACCTGTTCTCAAGAATCTTTTTTACTGCAATGCTTTCTGCAGCCTTCTCCTTGGCGCTTATGTTCTTTGCCTCAAGCCTTGCAATGTCTTCTGTCAGCTTTATGAGCCTCTGCCTCTCCTCTGCAATGCCTGCAGCAAGCTCGCTGTCCCTATTGAGAAGCTCGTTGAGCTCGACTGTCGCCTTCTTGAACTCTGATTTCTTCTGCTTCAGGCTGTCAAGCTCTGCCTTGTGCGCCTTTTCGACCTCAAGGACCTTTGCAATCCTCTCGTCCATCATCTGTATCTGGACTCCAAGCCTGTCCTGCTCCCTAAGCAGCTCCTGCTGGGCCTCCCTGAGCTTCTGGACTTCAGACTGCTTTTCATCAGCCTTCCTGTCAAGCTCGTCAAGCTCCTTGCTCAGGTCTGTGTCATCCCCCATCTTGTTCTTCTTCTTGAATTCTGAAATTGTCCTTTCGAGCTTCTCCCTCTGCTCGTCTATGGCAGACCTTCTTCCCTCAAGGTCTGACTTCTGCGCTGTAAGCGAGCTTATCTTCTCCTCAATTTCTGAAAGGTTCTGCGAAAGCTGGCTTCTCCTCTGGCCTATCCTTGCAATCTCATTGCTGCAGCTGGATATCCTTGTCTTGGAAGTTGCAAGATCTATCCTAAGCTTCTCAATCTCCTTCTGGAGTGCAACCTGCTCAACTTCCCCCTTCTCTTCAGCCTCCTTGGAGATTCTCTTTATTTCCTCCTTCCTCTTCGCAATTGCCTCCTTCAGCTTTGAGCTCTGCTCCCTGTAATGGTCAAGCTTTGACTTTTTCCTGTCAATCTTCTCCTGAAACTTTGAGGATGCATCTTCCTTCCTGTCAAGCTGCCTCTTGAGGTATGATGCCTTGTTCTGCTTTATCTGATCATTAAGCGTCTTGTACTTGAGAGCCTGGTCCCTGTCCTTTTTCAGCTCCTTGAGGTAGGTCTGCCTTTCCTTGAGGACTATTTCAGCCTCTCCCAGCTTCTCGTCAACCTTGCCTAATTCGCCAAGCGCCTTCTGCTTCTTGTCCTCGTAAACAGAGATTCCTGCAATCTCCTCAACCATCTGCCTCTTCTCAACAGGATGCATCTCAACAAACCGGATTATGTCTCCCTGAAGTATTATGTTGTAGCCGTCAGGCTCTATCCTTGCAAGGCTCAAAAGGTCAAGTATCTGCTGCTTTGTCCTTGTCTTGTTGTTTATCCTGTACTTGCTCTGGCCGTTCGGCTTTATTATCCTGGAAATCTTGACTGACTCCTCCTCTGTCGGAAAAATCTTTTTTGTGTTGTCAAAGAATATGCTGACTTCGCCCTCTTTTGCAGGCTTTTTGGTCTTTCCGCCGTTGTAAATAAGGTTTGAGCTTTTTTCAACCCTAAGGCCTTTTGCAGAGCCTTTTCCAAGAACAAAGCAGAGCGCATCAAGCACGTTTGACTTTCCGGAGCCGTTCGGGCCAAGGATTACATTGAACTGGTCTCCAAAAAGAATTTCAGTCTTTTTCCCGAAAGACTTGAATCCGTTCATTACTATTTTGGTTATCTTCGTCACTTTGCTTTAGAATATAGCCAATCCATATATAAATATTTTGCAATAATGTTTAGAACTCGCCGAGGCTTTTCTGCTGCTTTTTTGAGGCAACTGTCTTGTAGGACGCCCATGTCTGCCTGAAAATCTCTGGAAACCTGTCCCAGTTCTTCCTTAGGAAAAGCTGGGTTTTCTCATCTGAAGGATAGCCTGAGCCGAAGTCAATGCCTATCCTTTCCTTTATCTTTTCTATCTCCCTGTCCCTTGTGACCTTTGCAAGGATTGAAGCTGCAGAAACAACAGGGTATTTGACATCAGCCTTGTGCTCTGCAATAATCTCCATGCTCTTGTTTGCAAGATGCTCCCTTAAATAGGATGCATACGCCTTAGTGTTGTTGCTTGGGCAGTCAACAAGGACTTTGTCAGGATTCAGCTTGTTAATGATTTTTGCAGAGGTAATTGCCTCAAGCTTGTTGAGGTTTAGTGCAGGGTCAAGAAGCGCATTGTCAATTTCCTTCTGGCTGACAACAACCAGCTCATATTTTTTGACCATTGCTGTTATCTGGCCAAAAAGCATCTCCCTTGTCTTTGGAGTAAGGAGCTTTGAGTCCTTTGCGCCTATAGACCTAAGCTTTTCCTGGTCTTCCTCATCGATAAGCACTCCGCACATGACCATCGGGCCTATGACAGGACCCCTTCCAGCCTCCTCAATGCCTGCAATTAATGCCATAAGCCAAGAGGGGGGATTTAGGTATTTAATGCTTTTGATGGAAAAATATATAAACGCAGACAAGCAGGATAAATGCCATGAAAACCGAAGTAATCCAATTTATAGGAGTGAATGAGCTGCTTGAAGAAGAGCAGGAGACTGTGAAAAAGCTGTCCGCAGAGTACTATGACAAGATAAAGAGGGCATTAAACAACATAACATCCCTTGCTATTCATGTCAAGACACACGGAAAGGACGGCCAGAGGAAAAAGTACTCAATACACGTTAGGGCGCTGGCGCCAACGCAGGTTTTTGAGTCGAACAGCGACTCTGACTGGGACCTTGCAAGGACGCTCCACAAGTCATTCAACAACATTGAAAGGGAAATCCAGCACAGGTTCAAGCAGTAAACAGCTTTAATACGAGGTTCTGAATCCTGCAAAGCCTGTTTTCAGCATAATTTTATAAACTTCTGAGCCTATTGGACAACTGGCATGCAAAAAAAATTCAAAGAGCTCAAGGAAGGGACAAAAGACGAGCTGATAGGGCTTATGTCCAAGTTTGACTACGCAAGCCTTCCAAAAGATGAAATAAAAATAGACCTTGAAAAAGACCTTTCTGACTTTTCATCGCTTTCCGAAAAGACAAAAAACGAGATTGCAGCGCTTTCTGCAAAAGCTGACTATAAGCCAGGGGATTCTGCAGAAAAAGACACTTTGCCTTCAGCCAATCCTGCAAAAGGCATAGGCATACAGGAATTTCTTGCTGCAGAAGAAAGAAAGATGAAGAAGCTTATGGCAGAGGATGAAAAAAGCCAGGCGCAGGCAGAGCGCGAGTTTGCAGACAGAAACATTATGAGAAAAAATCTCGGAATGGCTGATGAGGGGATAGAGCACAAGTTCAAGGCAGCAGAAATGCATGTTTCAGCATCAAAGAAGGAAAAGAGCGTGCAGGACTATATAGTTTCGGCAGGCACAGTAAGGGAGCAGATTGACAGGGCGCTTGAAGTTGAAGGCAGGGAGGACATAAAGTCAAGGATGTTAAGCGTGCTGAAGCTCGACAAGGAAAAGAAGTACTACAAATAAAGCTCTGAAATTTCTAAGTTATGGATTCCAGCATTGCCGCCGAGCGCAGTACTTCTTGTTTGAGTTTGATTAACACGTGACTCCTTTGAGGAATCGGTCCAATAATTCTCACGAAGCGCGGCAATGCTGCATTGCCTCCAAGCGGAGTACTTCTTGTTTGGCATTCTTCAAAAGGTGGCTCCTGCAAAGAAGCGGTTCAATAATCTTCACGAAGCGCGGCAATGTTAAAAGAATTGAGTTCTGGCGCCAAATCCTACTTCTGTTTCTTTGCATTCTTCAAATCAGCGTCAAGAACTCGGATTATTGCTTTTGCAGTATCTGCCCATCTAAAATCTTTTTCAACAGTCTTTCTTGCCTCTGCGCCCATCTCTTTTCTCATTTTTTCATTTCCCAGCAGAATCTTTATCTTTTTTGCAAGCGCATCAGCATTCCCTTTCGGGAAAAACATTCCGTTCCTGCCTTCCTTCACGTATTTTTGGGCATATCCTACAGGAGTAACAATGACTGGATTGCCGCAGGACATTGCCTCAAGCGTTGAGATTGATGTTGTTTCTGTCAGGGAGGGCAGCACATAAACATCCATTGCCTGCAGGTAGGGCACCACATTGTCTGTTGAGCCTGTAACAATCACATTTTTGCTTTTACGGAGCATATCTTCAACATCCTTTACTCCGCTTCCGACTATAAGCAGCATTGTTTCAGGGTCTTCTTTGTTTACCTTTATGAATGCCTTGAGGAGCGTTGGAATCCCTTTTTCCCTTGCAATCCTTCCGCAGTAGCCTATGACTTTTGTTTTTGGGCTTATGCCTGCTGCAGTCTTTGCCTTTTCTTTGCTTGGCGCAGGCTTGAACTTTTTTGTGTTTGTCCCAAGCCGTGCAGCAGCTGCCTTGGTCCTTATCCTGTTTGCCCTCATCTTTTCTTCAGTCTCATCTGCAGGCACAATAATTGTTGTGCAGCTGTTGTATGCATGCCTTGCCATAATTGCAGCTGCAGCCTTTACAACCGGCCTGAAATTTTTTACCGCCTTTGGGAAAAGCTCCCACTCTATCGAATGGATGTATGAAACAACCGGCTTTTTGTGCCTTTTTGCTGAAAGTGCCGCCAAAAACCCGATAGGCCCTAATGTCTGGTTGAAGATTATGTCGCTTTCCATGACGAGGCGGTTTATTTTCTGGTACTGGAATTTTGCAGGAGGGTAATCCCCGTATTTTGCGCCTGAAAGAGGTATCCTCACTATTTTTGCGCCAGGAATCCTGTGTATTTTTCCCTCAAATTTAGGGGCTGCAACTGTTATGTCATACTTTTCTTTTAGAAGGGGTATTATCTCAGAAAGGAATCTTGCAACTCCATCCCACCTGGGAAGGAAGCTGTCTGTTGAGATAAGCAGCTTTTTCCTCATTTTAGTTCAGCCTGTAAAAAACCTCTGCATATCTGCAGCTGTTTGACCATCCGTTCATGATTGCCTTAAGGTAGATATGCCAAAGCAGGCTCATCATAGTCATCTTCTGGCTTTCGTGCAGCTTCAGCGCCTCAATCTTTTTGCTGAATGTTTTTGAGATGTCCACAACCATTTTTGGCGCAACCCTCTCCTTTACCTTGATGGGGTTCCATACGTCAAATGAATAGACTTCTTCCTTTTCTATTGTTTCATCCACAATCTCCATGACTATGCCGTGGAGCTTTCTATGGATTATATGTGGGTCGTCTCCTGAATGGGTGAATATCTTTGACGGCTTGTATTTTTCAATAAGCTCTTTCAGCACGTGCTTTATTTTTTCCCTTTCATCTTCATCCTTTGCCTTGTCCAAAAATTCTTTTTCCCTCATGCCGAGGTAGAACACTCCTGCGCCTCCAAGCACCTTGTCAGACTCCCTTGATTCCTTGACCCTTTTTTTAGTGATTATTTCAGGCTTTAGGTGGGGGTGGCTTAGCTCTCCGTAGGATGCAATTACTGTGTAGACCTTGATTCCTTCCTGGGCATATTTTGCGATTGTGCCGCCAACTCCTATAATCTGGTCGTCGTTGTGGCCGCATATGACCATGACTGTTTCCTTTTTCTTTGCCATGTTCCGGCTTAAAGAAGGCTGTTATTTAAAGGTTTTCAAGAACTTGGAATTTCAAAACTGGCCTTTCAGGGCTTCTTTTGAGCAGCTTTCGCTCCACGTCGCATCAAGATTGTATACTTCGTTTCCGCTGCAGTATTGGACAAATGCATGCGCCGTGTTCCCTATTTCAAATCTTGCGACTTTTATCTGCCCGCCGATAATATTGTCCTGCACCATCTTTTCAAGGGCTGATGCCATAAGCAGGCTCCGGTGGATGCATACCCCTTTGCCCTGTTCAATAAAAAATGAGAGCGGAAGCACCACATCTTTTCCGTTTGCAATTCCATTTTCAAGAGCGTATTTCTCTGACTGGTTCCAGGCCTCTGCATCTTTCTTGTACTCAAAGCTGTCATATGAGCTGCCGCCCATTTTGCACCGGGCCTTGTTTGAAATATGCTCGAAAAATGCTGCCAGGTTGACTGCTTTTTTGGTGCAGTCGTATAAATCCACTGCCTGCCTAAAATCAATGGCCTCTTTGAGGGTTTCAATCGGGCTTTTTTTGCATATTTTATAAGCCTCATCTTTCTTAAAGGAGTTTGCTGCAAGGCACCTGAACGAGCTTAAAGCTTCCTTGTAAAAATCTGCAAGAAGATGGCTGTCATCCACAAGAATTGCAGGCCTGGGAGTTGCGCCTATTGAAATTCCCCCTATAAACTTCCTGCTTTTGGTTGTTATAATAGGGTAGGCTCCTGCATACTTTCCTCCAACAACGTTTATAATCCCTTCAGAATCTAAAGATGGGTCTAGCCCCATCCTTATCATGCCTACAGCAGTCCTTTTGCCATTCGTGTGTTCATCCATACAGCACCTTAGAACAGATGTTTAAATGGTATTACAGGTATATAAATGTTTTGTTTTTAACCACTTCGAAGTAGTATAATTATGGCTTAGCTCCAATTAAGGGGAGTATCATCCTCAAAACTTCATCTTTGCTCCTCGTATGCGTAAGCCTGCTGACATAATCTTCATAATCTGTGCCTTTCAGGAGCGCCTGGCAGTGTATCTTGATGTGCTGGAAGCCTATGCTGAACTTGTCTGCGTATTCAAGGTATTTTTTAATGCATTTTATTTTTTCATCTTCTTTGATGTAGCTTTTGCCCTGCATCTCCCCAAATATGAACGGCTCTTTCAATGCCTGCCTTCCAACCATCACAGCACTGCAGAACTCAAGCATTTTTTCTGCGCTTTCTGAATCTGTTATGTTCCCGTTTCCGACAACAGGAATGCTTACCGACTCTTTGGCTTCCCTTATTGCATCCAAATCTATGCTGCCTTCATACATCTGCGATGCAGTCCTTCCGTGGATTGTAATGAAATCAATGCCTGCATTTTCAGCAGCCTTTGCAATCCTCAAGTAAGGCTTGCTTTTCTTGTGCTTTGCGTTTATCCCAAGCCTTATCTTTGCAGAAACAGGCAGGTCAGAATGCTTTTTCATTGTTGTAAGCAGGCTTTCAACCAGATTTGCGTTCTTTAGGAGCGCTGCGCCCAGATTTTTTTCAATTACTTCCTTTGCAGGGCATCCAAGGTTCAAGTCAATTGACTTTATCTTGTCAAGGTTTTTGTAGTGCTCCCTGTTGTTTATCATCAGAACTGCTTTTTTCAGCTCTTCTGCAGAGTTTGACAGGAACTGGATTCCACAGGGCTCGAAAAGGTCAAGCTTTCTTGCAGTCTCTTCAGTCTTTTTTATAAAATCCGAAGCATAAATCTGCTCTGTAAAGGTGTATGCGCAGCCGTAGTCTTCGCACAGCTTCCTGAACCCTATGTCTGAATACATTGACATCGGCGCGAGAAGGAATCTGTTTTTCAGCTTCAGGCTTCCTAATGATATCATATGCCTGATTCTGTTTCTGGGTATTAAAAGATTTGGTTTGTTGCCGCCAAGCGCAGTACTCGTTTTTTGAGATTATTCAAAGGGTGGCTCCTGACCAGAAGCGGTTCAATAATAGTAACGGAGCGCGGCAATATCACTTAGAACTTAATTTTGAACCTGCCAATCCCGAACTCTCTTGGCTTTTTCTCCTTTTCCTTGTATGTGCCCAAAGCCATGTCCAGATACTTGTTCATCGCTTCCTTGGATGGAGTGCCTTTTGCGCCTATATTGTAGTCTATTGCAGGGCCCTGTATGATAAATGTTGGGACTGAAATGACATCAAACTCTTTTGCCTTTTGTGAAGCTGCATAAGTCCCTGAAACCAAATGGATTAGTTCAAAATCATTCCTCTCCTGCATAAATTCAGCTATGAACCTCTTTGCAGGAGGGCAGTGCGGGCATCCAGCAGACGTAAACAGGTATACTTTTGGCTTGTCCATTTTGGTTTAGAATATTAAATGCGCTGACCGGGATTCGAACCCGGACCATCGGCTCTCGTCAATGGTTAGCTTCCTTTCCATTATGGAAGGCCGGTATTTGCTAGCTCTGATATTGAACTGCCAACATCAAGAACTCATAGCCATTAGACTATCAGCGCGTAAACTGATGAATCACCATGTTATATATAAACCTAACGCTTAAGAAGTTCTTGGGTAAGAGGCACGATTTTATGCTTCAAATAGTGCCAATACTTCTTTTTGTGCTTCATGTTTGACGGCCGGATTTCTTTGAAAAACCTGTTAATTTCATAGCCATTAGACTATTCAAGAAATCACTGCTTTTTCAGGAACTTTCGCATGTTCTCAAGGAACTTTTCAAAGTCTTCAGTTTTGATAACAGCTCCGCAGGCATGCTCATGGCCTCCGCCATACCCGCTTATTCCTTCAAGCGCCTTCTCAAGAACCTGGTTGAGCATTACTTTTGGGCCTGACCTTATGCTGCACTTCATCTCTCCTGACTTTTCCCTTCCAATGACTATTATCTTGTTTGGAAACATGAACAGTAGCTCGTTTGATAGCTCTTTTGTAAGGCTTAAAACATCCTGATGATAAGTATAAAGGAGGATTTTGTCCTTTGTCTTCTTTTCTGCAGCCCTCTTCAGCAGGCTGTCATACTCCTGCTTGACTCTCTCATATTTCTTGTAGATGAACGCCCCTCTCGATGTTGTCTGGTTCAGGATTTCATAAGGAGTCTCAATCCTTGTGAATATTTTTGCAGACTTCATGACCTCCTGCGTTGTGCCTTTCAGGTTGAAGGACATTATCTTGACAAGCTCTCCCAATTTTGTCTTGAAAAGCGCGTCTTCAGGTTTTGTTACCTCTTTGCCCATCAGGTCAGGGTACTGCTCGCAGAACTTGTCCTTGAAAGTCGGGATGTACCAGTCTCCTATGCAGCCTGCCATTGCAATCCACAGGTCTTTTTCAGAAACATGATAGCAGACTTCTGAAGGAGGTATGTTTTCTCCCTGAAGCCTTGAATTGAAGTATTTCACCCTTTCGCGCTGGTAGGGCCCATGGTGGTCTATCCAGACTACAGGAATTTTAACTTCGTCTATGAAATCCTGCTCGACCATGGCAATGTCCAGGACAAATACCTTGTCTGCGCCGTATTCCTTTACTGTTCTGGCAAACATTGTGCCTATGTTCGGCTTTGTCTTGACAACTATGCCTTTTCCCTCGCCAATCAGCCTGTACATCAGAAGGAAAGAGCAAAGCCCGTCAGGGTCATCGTGAAAGAAAAAGACTGGCTTTTTGCAGTGCCTGATTTCATCTTGAATCTGTTTTATCTGTTCTTCTGGAAGCATTTATTTCACCTAGACAAAAAAAATCCTAAACAAACATGCCTTAAATTCAGCTAATCTTAGGAGTATTTAAGTGTTTTGCTCAAGATGCTTTGTGCAGTTCAGGCAGTGAACCTTGTGGCTTTTGTCCTCAAAAATCTCAAATATGCTCACTGCAGTGTTCTTGAATTGAATCAGCTGCAGCGGGCTCTCAATCTTTATTCCAGTTATTATTGCAGCAAGCGCATTCTTTGTTGCTGCATGAGTTACAAACAAAACTGTGCTGTTCTTGTGCTTGGCGTAGGCCTCATCAATTATTTCCTTTGCCCTTTTTTTAAGCTGCTCGTGGGTTTCCCCTCCTTTTGGAATCGGCCAGAATTTGTCTGCAGGAAAGTTTTCAAGCCCTGCTTCCTTTCGTGTTTTGCCTTCCCATTCCCCTCTTCCAAGCTCCCTAAGCTTTTCTGTAACTACAAACTTTGATTTAGGATGGTATTTTGCAATCTCTTTTGCAGTGTGCAAAGTCCTTGTCAGGTCTGAAGTGTAGATTGCATCAATCTTCTCATCCTTAAGCCGCAGTGCAAGCTTCTTTGCCTGCTCTTCCCCCAAGGGTGTAAGATTGCTGTTTGTCCAGCCCTGCATTATCTTCAAGACATTTGCATCTGTCTGCCCATGCCTTGCAATTATCAGCTTCATGGATTTTGGGAATTTTACAGGGTTAATAAAACTAACTTTTATATATACAGAACCCAGAACTCAAAACTGTTATGGAGCCAACAAAATTCTGCTCATGGAAGTCAGGAGGCCTTTCAGAAGGCTGTGCAATGTGCGTGCAGGGAAAAAAGCTCGTGCTTTTTGTTACAGGCATCTGCAGCAGGGACTGCTGGTACTGCCCGCTTTCAGACGCAAAGAAGAACCTTGATGTTGTTTTTGCAAATGAATGGAAAACTTCAGGCATTAAGGATATAATAAGGGAGGCAGAGCTCTGCGAGGCAGAAGGCGCAGGCATAACAGGCGGAGACCCTCTTCTTAGGGTTGAAAGGTGTGTTGAATACATAAAGGCTCTAAAAGCAAGGTTTGGAAAGAAATTCCATATCCACATGTACATTACTTTGGAGCATGCAACTCCTGACAATCTTAAGCTTCTTTATGATGCAGGGCTTGACGAAATAAGAATCCATCCTGACCTTGAATCAGGCAAATACTGGGAACGAATTAAGACTATCGCATCATTTGGCTGGGTCGTGGGCATGGAGATTCCAGTCATTCCCCAGCTTGGGAATGAGACTGAAAAGGCAATAGACTATTTCCTTCCTTTCATCAAATTTCTGAACTTAAACGAGCTCGAGCAGTCTGACACAAACATGGATGAAATGGCCAAGCGAGGGCTGAAGGCAAAGTCAATGCTTGACTACTCTGTCGAGGGAAGCCACGAGCTTGCGCTAATGCTTGGGGCAAAATACGAAAGCAGGATTCCTGTGCACTACTGCACAACAAGGCTGAAGGATGCAGTGCAGATGGCAAACAGGATAAAAATCAGGGCTAAGAATGCTGCAGAAAAGTTTGACATCATAACAGATGAAGGCCTGCTTGTGAGGGGTTCAGTCTACCTTGATTCATTGAAGCCAGGCTTTGGCTACAGAAGGATTCTTGAGTCAATGAATGACAAGGAAAGGAGCGATGCATTGCTCAAGCTGAAGCAGGCAAGGGAATTAATACTTAAAAAATACAGGCTAAGCTCATCTGTGCTTAAAATTGATGAAAAAAAGATGAGGCTTATCACTTCTGCAAAAATCGCAAAGAAAATAAAGGAGGAAGGCCTTTCTGCTGCTATTGTGACAGAATACCCCACTTGGGATGCCACTGAAATAGAGGTTGAGTTTTTATGATTCAGGTAAGAAGGGCAAAAAAGGATGATGCAGACATAGTAGTTTCATTGTTTGAAGAGTTTATGAAATACCATGAGGAAGTGCTCATCAAAAGGAATCCTGCAGCAGCTGAGTTTTTGGAGAAAAAGGAAAACTACATTGAAATTTTCAGGAAGTTCATCTCAAAAAAGCTCAGGGCAAGGAATGCAGTTGTTTTCATTGCAGAGGAAGGCGGTGTTCCTGCAGGCTACTGCCTCTCATTCATCAAGGATTACAACCCTATATTCAAAATAGGCAAGGTTGGATACTTAAGCGACCTTTTTGTCAGGAACAAGTTTCATGGAAAAGGCATAAGCACAATGTTTAAGGATGAATCATTCAAATGGTTCAAAAGCAAAGGGCTCAAGTACACTACAATTGCTGTCCGCGCTGACAATCCTGATGCAAAGGCAATCTACAACCACTGGGGATTTATGGACGATTCAGTAAGCCTCATAAGAAAACTGTGAAGTTGAAAATGAAAAAGTCAAACGAGGATAAGTTTAGGGATTGGTACAAGCTCGCGGTTTCGCTTGCGCTTCCTTTTGCAGCTGCAGCTATCGGCTCTGCATTCACTGTTTCAGGAGAGGGCAGCTGGTATTCATCGCTTGCAAAGCCTTTCTTCAATCCTCCTGGCTGGATTTTTGGGCCTGTGTGGACTTTTCTTTACATTTTGATGGGAGTCTCGCTCTACCTTGTGTGGAAAAAGAATGCAGAGAACAGCAGGAATGCCTACATAATTTTTGGAATCCAGCTTTTTCTTAATGCAATGTGGTCAATCCTGTTCTTTGGAATGCACCAGATTTTTGGAGCATTCATCTGCATAATACTGCTTTTGGCGTCAATAATCACAGCATCGGTTTTGTTTTATAAAATCTCAAGGCCTGCAGGCCTGCTTTTCATCCCCTACATTTTGTGGGTTTCATTTGCGTCAGTGCTTAATTTTGCAATTTTCATTCTGAATTAAATTCAATTGTTAGGGTTCTTGTTAGGATTAATTGTTGAGTCAATTGGCAGGATGCACTAGACATTTGCTGAAAACCTATATAAATCCAAAACCACTCCTGAAGTTATGGACATAAAGTGCATTAAGTGCAAAGGCTCAAGCATGCTTTGCGGAAAAAGCTTCTGCCCGATTATCGCAAAGTCAGAGTCAGCTTTCAAGGCAAGGGATATTATCGGCTCAATGCAGGGCAATGACTTTTTTGGGTCTTCGCCTGCGCCTTTTGTAGGCAGGTTCGGCTATCCTTATGTCAATGTAGGAATTCTAAGCCCGCCAAATGCAGATGAGAATGCATGGGAGTATGATGCGCCGAGGCACTGGGCTGGAAGCAACTATTCCATTCCTCAAATTGTTGATTTCAGGTCTGCATTAATCAACTCAAGATTCAATTCTTACATCAAGCAGAAGAGCAGCAGGCTTCTTGAAATCTCCAGGGAGGTTGGAATGGCATCTGCTCCTGTCGAGGTTGAGATAAGCCTTAAGCAGAAGCCGAAGTTCAGGCTTAATACTGACAGCCATGCAGCTCCGACAGGCCCGAACGCTGCAATAGAAAAGGCGGATATAACCTCAAATCCCAAAATCCATACAAAGGTTGAGAGGGCTGTTTCAGACACAGACCTAAAGTCGATTCCTGCGCTCATATCTCTTTTCAAAAGCGGATTTGATGAGAACTTTCTTTCAAAGCTTCTCTCTGTTGGAAACCTGGGGATTGGAAAGGACAGGAAGCTTGTTCCCACAAGATGGAGCATAACAGCAGTTGATGATGCGCTTGGAAAAAACATTATTTCTGAAATAAGGGGAATGCCTGAATCAGAGAACACTGCGTTTTTTGGAGGATACCTTGGAAATTATTACCTTATACTTTTCTTTCCAGGAGTCTGGAGCTACGAGCTTTTTGAGTCTTACATGCCAAAGGCAAGCTGGAACATGACTGAAAATGTCCAGTTTACAACTGACTATGAAAGCTATTCAGGAAGAAGGGATTATGCAGAGAACTGCGCAGGAGGGTATTATGCTGCAAGGCTTCCAATACTTGAAAAGCTCAAGTCGATGAAGAGGCAGGCGAGCGTGTTATGCTTGAGGTTTATCACAGGAGAATATGCAGTCCCTCTTGGAGTCTGGGTTGTGAGGGAGGCAGTAAGGAAGGCATTGTCTTCAAAGCCGATAGAATTTTCAGACATGAGCTTAATGCTGAAATATGCAAATGCGCTTGCTGCAAAAAAATACAGGTATAATCTCGAGAATATCACTGGAAGCAGCATTCTTCTGAAGGAGATTAAGCAGCAGAAAAAGCTGACCCAGTTTCTCTAATTTTCTAAGCTGGAAAATAATATCCCAGGTGCTTCTCAAGGTCGTTTATGGATTTTGCCTGCGCTCTTGCAATTCCCAATGCATTTGAATTAGGCAATAAGCCTGGCTTTACAAGACCTGTGTATGCAATCATCGGCCTGTCCAGGCTTTGAAAATAGTGCATGTCTTGCACTGTAACAATGTCTGAATCTGTTCCGTCAAGAACTGCTACAAGGCAGCTGCTTAAGTTCATGGCTTTCTTTGAATAATTTGAGAATGCGTGCGAAATCCCAAGCCATTCAGCTATCTTTTCCCTTTCATCCTGCTTTTTTTCAGCCTGGGCAATGCAGTCAGAGTTTATGAATACAAGAGAATGGACAGGAATCCCGTATTTTTGAACAGACTCTTCCAGCTCGCTCTTTAGGAATTTTCTGCTTTCAGCGTTTGTTCCCCAAGGCCCTGAGATGTATATTTTTCTTATCATTCAACTGTTTTTTGCGCTCAAATATATAAATTTTAACAGAAAAATATAAAAGAGGGGCAGATTAATTGGTGTTATGGCGCTTAATGAATTTACAAAGGCAGTTGTTGAGCTTAGAGCTGCAATTGGGAATGCTGCTGCAAAAGGCATTGACCTTAGCAAGCCGCTCGGAGAAAGCAGGCTGTTTGACTTCAGCAAGAGCAAGGAAGAGTACTACAAGAATGCAGTTCGTGTCGGAATCCAGCAGGTAAAATCAAAGTCTGCAATGCTCCTCAACCTTGTATGCTACGACCCGTCAAACGCCTCTGCTGTTGAAAAGATAAGGGATGCTGTCTCAAGGCTTGACATCGAGGAAAACAAGGATAGTGTGCTTTCAAAAGTCCTTGACATGTGCGCAATGCTCAGCGAGCCAAAGTCAAATGACCTGAAAAAGCCTTCAGGAATCCCTGCAGAAATAAGGCTTGACGTCTATGCAGACATCGACGAGCTTCAGAAGGTATTCAATGCAGGAGGCTTCAGGTCGTCTGCAATACTGTGCGCAAGGCTTCTTGAGGTCTGCCTTCACAGGAAGTATTTTGAAATCACAGGAGTTGATTTGCTTGAGAAATCCCCTGGAATAGGGCTTGGCAAGATTGTTGCAAAGCTTTCAGAAGAAAAGGTTGAGCTTGACCCAGGGCTTATGCAGCAGATTCATCTTATCAATAATGTGCGGATTTCATCTGTGCATTTCCAGCAGCAGGCTTTTATGCCTTCAAGGGAGCAGGCGCAGGCAATGATTCTTTACACGCTTGATATCCTTGAGAAGATTTTCAGGCAAGAAATCCAAAAATGACCCGAAGAAAGGAAATCTCAATGCTCTTGAGGCAGAGGGCATGGACTCCTAAGGAGCTTGCATCGCATTTCTTTGCAGAGATGTCAGAGATTATTGCAGATCTTGAGCATGTCAGGAGAAGCACTCAGCTTCCTTTAAGGTTTAGGTTCTCGCCTCCTTTCTGCAGGCAGTGCGGCTTTGTCTTCAAGGAGCGCTTGAAGCTGAAGGCTCCTACAAAGTGCCCGAAATGCAGAAGCGAGGGGATTGAGGAGGGAAGGTATTCAATTTCTCAGGGAGAATAATCTTGAGAATAATATTATTTAATTTATTTAATCAATTTGCATTATTCAATTCACTTTTTTCCGCTTTTGATGCTTTTCAGCTCAGACAGAAATCTTTGTGCAGTCTTGGCAACATGCTCCGGCTGCGTCCTGAATACTTCTGCAGTCTTTGCAAGAAGGTCTCCTTCGCAGTCGTCAGTGCAGGTCAAGTCAAGGTCGCAGGCTTTTAAGTCTCCTTTCTTTGCAGCCTTGCACGCCTTTTTCCACTTGCTGAAAAGCTCTGCAGCCCTTGCAGGAACCTGGCTCTCCTTTACGCCCAGAATTTTGGCAGTCTCCTTCAGGATTCCTCCTTCAGCCTCTGCCTCTTTTTCTGCTGCAGCGCCTGCAGTGAATGTAATCCTTACAATTGAGTCTGATATTTTTGTTGATTTTAGGATGACTATCTTGCCGACATCTGCAGTGCTCTTTACATGTGTGCCTCCGCATGCCTCCACGTCAAGCCCTTCAACCTCAACAACCCTTATCATCTTTCCTGGAACAGCACCGCCCTGGTATAAAGCCATGCCGTACTTCTTTTCAGCATCAGACCTGGGCAAGAAGAATGTGTTTACCTTTGCCTTGGCTTTTATTATCCTGTTTGCCTCGTCCTCAATCTTTTTGAGCTCTGATTCAGAAATGCTCTGGTAATGCGTTACATCAAGGTGCGCTTTTTCAAGAGTCTTCTTTGCACCTGCCTGGTTTATGTGGCTTCCCAGCACTTTTCTTGCAGCTGCATTCACAATATGGGTTGCAGTGTGGTGCTGCGCAAGCTGCAGCCTTGTCTCAAAGTCTATCTTTCCTGAAACTTCCTGGCCCAC
The DNA here is from genome assembly GCA_964414985.1 of uncultured Methanosarcinales archaeon. Taxonomy (GTDB): domain Archaea; phylum Nanobdellota; class Nanobdellia; order Woesearchaeales; family JAGWAF01; genus JAFGCE01. Next base: position 58,232 of record CAYPXA010000007.1, on the reverse strand, counting down.
CCTGAACTCTGGCTCGGATTCCATTGCATGGACAATGACATTGCCCTGCTTGAATATGTCTGCAACCTTCCTGCCTGATATTGTTCCTTCGTCGTGCAGCTGGCCTCCTGATGTCGGGTAGAATGCTGTCCTGTCCAGAACAACGTTCTTTCCTATAACCTTAAGCACTTTTGCAGTAAACTCTGCAAGCGAATAGTCATCAAAGTAAAGCGCCTTTGTTTCAGGCACTCCGCCAAGGTCAAGCCCGCCTGCCTTTTTTGTTGCGTGCACCTGCTCCTTCTTCTCGTGCATTGCCGCAACCTTTGTGTAGAAATCTGCAGGAACCTCGACTTTCTTGCCCATTTTGGCAGCCTCTTCCTTTACCATTTCAGGGCTTATTCCCTGGCTGTCATAAAGTTCAAGAAGCTCATTCTCGCTTATCTCCTTGCCGATTATCTTGCCTACAGCTGCAGCTGACTTCTGCTTTGTTGCAGCATATTTCTGCTTTTCAACCTCAATTATCTTCTTTACATCCTCAAGGCTTCCGCTAAGCTCAGGAAACAATGGCTTCAGCTCTTCAGCATGCCATTTTGCAACTTCTGCAAGGTCTATGCTCCAATTGTATTCGTCAATAAATGCAAACGCCCTTCTGGCAAGAATCCTAAGATTGTAGCCTCCTCCAACATTTGAAGGCAATGCTCCGTCGCTCAACGCAACAAGCAGGCTTCTCGCATGCTCTGCAACTGAATAAAGCGCAGCCATTGGCAGAATCTCCTTTTTCAGCTTTGCAGGCTCAACTCCTGCTTTTTTGGCAACATCCAGCCATGCCTTTTCAAGGTCGTCTGTCTCATCAACATTAAGTATGCCTGCATAAGGCACATATTTCCTTATGAGCTCTTCGTTGGGAGTTATGCCTGCTGCCTTTGCAAGCTTTTTCATGACTGCAGGAAACACTGCATCATATATTGTTGGAGTTCCCTGGCTGAACCATGCGCACCTTTCCATGCCCATGCCCATGTCAAGCACTTTAAGGCTTAGCTCCTTGGGCCCTTCATCTGTCTGCTGGTAGAGCATGTAGACCTGGTTTCCGATTTCAACTCCCTTTGAGAAGAATTCCATGCACGGCCCGAAATTCCCTCCGCCAGCCCATGCATCCTCATGGAATGTTATCTCGCTGTCAGGTATCATAAGGCCTTCGTTCAGCCATTTTTTTATGTCGCTGAAGACCTTTTCCTGGTTCCATTCTTCAGGCTTTACAAACATATGCTGGCCTATCATTATGAAGCAGGTCATGTGGCTTCCTGTAATGCCTACATTGTCTATGTCCCCAAACCTTAGGCAGAACTGGGGCACTACAAGGGGGTTTGCAGGAGGCTCGACTTCTCCGGATACAACATAAGGCTGGAAGTCTGCTATGCTTGCGATGACAAATTCCATGTCATCCCTCCACCTTGCAGTAACCGGATACCTTTTTATTGGAGTGTAGCCGAGCTTTGCGAACATCTGGGAAAACTTTTTCCAGACGTCAATGTAGCTCATCTTGTTTTTTGATGATGAATTTCCGAAGAACCTGAATCCTCCTGAGCATGCTCCATCCCCGCATGTCTTCTGGTCCTTGCTTGCTGCCCAGAAGTATGTCCCGCAGCTGCACTTCCTCCTTTCAAAGCCTGCCTTCTTGAGGACAGCAGTAGGATAGTATTTGTCAGGCTCCTGCGATGCCTTTTTCTTGAACTCCTTTTTCAGCTCCTTGTCTGTGGGCATAGCCTAAAGATTAAAGCCTGTAATTAAAAATCTTATGTTTTGGAGCAGTGCATAAGCATTGCTTTGCTTAAAGCCAAAACTCAATGAACTACTGATTGAACATTGCCGCGCTCCGTGAGGATTATTGAACCGCTTCTTGACAGGAGTCACCTTTTGAAGAACCTCCAAAACAAGTACTTCGCTTGGCGGCAATGCAGAGCCATACTCCAAGTTTTAAAATACAAAATCCAGAACTGCAAGCTGAAAATTAATTATTAAATCAGAAATAAATTATTAAAAAAATAAAAATAAGGGCTTAGTAGCCCTTGTTCTTCCTAAGCGCAACCATTCCTGCGACAAGCGCAATTATGATAAGTGCAACAAGCAGGCCGACAAGGCCGACTTCAAGCGCACTCCTCAGCATTTCCTTTCCTTCGTCCTGCTTTGGAGCTGGTGCTGCTGGCACTATGATTGGGGCTGCCTCTTCTTCTTCCTCTTCAGCATCTGCTGGGCAGAGGTCTCCTGAGACAATTTCAATGCTCTTTGCTGCGTAGACAGTCTCAAACATTTCGTCATACATTACCCTGACTACTGCCTGATAAACTCCTGCCTCTGCGCATTCAGGAACCCTTATCCACATCTCTTCGCTTGACTCTGTGTCATCAGCTTCAATTTCATCAATGTAGCTTGATGCGCTTACGCCAAGGTCTGGAATTGCAACAGTGACCTTCACAGACTCTTCGTCCTTCTGGCCTATGTTCTTTATCCTTACCTTTGTTAAGAGCGACTTTCCAGCCTCAACGCCTGATGCTGGTGTAAAATCAACATCCCTTATCTGAAGGCTGTGCCTTTCTGAGCTTACCTTGATTGTATAGGAATATACCCTCTCATCATTGTCCCTGTCTGTGATTGTTATCCTAAGCTGGTACTCATCGTTTTCCATCTTGTCAGGAACTTCAAGAGCAAGGTATTTTATGTATTCTATGCCTTCCTCGACATCAAATACGTGTGTTGTATCTTCTGTCTTGAACTTGTCATCATATTCAAATCCTTTCAGCTCTGCTTCGACCTGCACGTTTTTTGCATCGTCGTGAGCTTCAAGCTTGACCTTGATTTCAATGTTTCCGCCCTTTTCAAAATCCATTATGTCAGAAACTGCGTTTCCGTCAATCCATACCCTCTCCAGTGTTACTGGGACCGGCGCTGCAGCAGCAAAACCTGCTGACAGGACTGAGCATATCAATACCATCATTATGGCAAATGCACTTTTTGCTTTTCTCATGTTTAAACCCCCTATGATTGTTACGATAGATGTATATTTTGTTACCACTAAGAAGTATAGGTTGTATTTAAAGGTTATGAAGCATTTGCTATCTATGAGTGGCAAAAATAAACGCATACAATAGAAACCTAAATAAACGGGCGCATTTTAATCCTGATTAATATGGCTATCCAGCAGAATAAGAGGATAAGGCAGATACTTGTTACAGTTGTAGGCCACGTTGACCACGGAAAGACCAGCCTGCTTGACAAAATCAGGGGCACCTCTGTTACAGCAGGAGAGGCAGGGCTTATCACTCAGGCGATAGGTGCATCAATCATACCAATTGAGGTTATTAAAAAGATATGCGGCCATCTTCTTGACTCGCTTAAGCTTGATATTACAATACCTGGGATTCTTGCAATCGACACTCCAGGCCACGCTGCATTCACCAGCCTTAGGAGAAGGGGAGGCAATCTTGCAGATATTGGCATAGTTGTTGTTGACATAAATGATGGATTTAAGCCGCAGACAGAGGAGGCTATTGAGTTCCTAAGGGCAAGCAAAACACCTTTTGTGATTGCAGCAAACAAGATAGACCTTGTAGGCACATGGCGCCAGTCTTCCAAGAATGTCCTTCCTGACATAGGCATGCAGGCTGAAGATACGCAGAGGCTTTTCGAGGAGAAAATGTATTCTATTGTAGGCCAGCTTTACGAGAAGTTCAAAATGGAAGCAGAGCGGTTTGACAGGGTTTCAGACTACACCAAGCAGGTTGCAATAGTCCCCATATCAGCCAAGACCGGCGAGGGGCTTGCAGAGCTTTTGATGGTTCTTACAGGGCTTGCGCAGAAATACCTTGAGCAGTGCCTTGAATGCAATGTTGATGGGCCTGCAAAAGGCACAATACTTGAAGTCAAGGAGGAGAAAGGCCTTGGCAAAACAATGGATGTCATAATTTACGACGGCACGCTTAATGTCGGAGACCAGGTTGTCATAGGCAACATAGGCGAGCCGATTGTTGCAAAGGTCAAGGCAATGTTTGAGCCTGCCCCTCTTGCAGAGATGAGGACCAAAAAGGCAAGATTTTCTCCTGTAAAGCAGGCTGTTGCTGCCACAGGCATCAAGATATCTGCGCCAGGCGCTGAAGATGCAATTGCAGGCATGCCGATAATTTCAGCATCAGGCGCAGGAAGCATTGATTCTGCAAAGCAGGAAGTCCAGCAGGATGTCGGAGAAGTCCTTATCGAGACTGAAAAGGACGGATTAATTATAAAGGCAGATTCGCTGGGCTCGCTTGAGGCGCTCATCTTCATCTTTAAGGACAGGGGCATACCCATCAGAAAGGCGCTTATCGGAGACATCTCAAAAAAAGACATTATAGATGCGCAGTCAATGATGGCCAAAGACCCTCTTATGTCTGCAGTCCTTGGATTTAATGTTTCTGTTCCAGACGAGCTTAAGAACGAGAATGTCAAGATTATAACCAGCAGCATCATCTATGACCTGCTTGACAAGTATGAGGCCTGGAAGATTGAGGAGACCAAGAGGCAGGAGGCAAAAGTGCTTGATATGCTTGCAAAGCCGTGCAAGATTGAGATTCTCAAAGGCTATGTCTTCAGGCAGAACAATCCTGCTGTTGTGGGAGTCCATGTCCTTGAAGGCGAGCTAAGGTCTGACGCCCAGCTTATGAATCCTGAAGGCGAGATTGTTGCAACAGTCAAGAGCATGCAGAAGGAGCAGAAGACAGTTGAAAAGGCTGTCAAGGGCGATGAAATTGCAATTTCTCTTCCAGGAGTCACTGTCGGAAGGCAGATAAAGGAGGAGGATGTCCTTTATTCAGCAGTTTCAGAGCAGGACTTCAGGCAGTATAAGGAGCACAAGCACCTGGTTGAAGGCCCGCAGAAGGCGCTTCTCAAGGAGATTGCAGAAATAATGAGAAAAAAGAGCCCGGTGTGGGGTGTCTGATGCAGAAGGCAAAAATCCTCAACAGAAAGGAATCCAAGAAGATTCTTGCAATGCTCAATGAGACCTGGGGATTTTCTGAAGAGCTTGACTACGCATTCATCGAGGCTGAAAGCGGAAAGATATACCTTGCAAAAAAGGATGTTTTCGGCATAGACCTGTCAAAGGTTAAGATTAATTCCATTGGGCTGTACTTTGCAGAAACAGAGAACGGCATAAGGCTGAGCATTGAGGGAAGCCAGATTGTAGGGCCAAAGGCATCAAAGAATGTTGTTGATATCAGCAGCGAAGAGGCTGTCAGGTGGATGAAGGGCGAAGACCTTGAAAAGGAGACAGGCATCTCGTCATTTGTGATACTAAGGCAAGGCAGTGACTTTTTAGGCACAGGAAGGGCTGCCAGCGGCGGAAGAATACTTAATTTTGTGCCAAAGACAAGAAGGATAGGGCAGTAGGATCAGGATTATTGGCAGTTTTTATTTGACCACTCGCCTATTTTTGAAAGCTCTTTTCTCAAAAGCCCGCCAATATCATCTTCGTCCCTGGACCATGCGAGATTTTCTGTTTCCTCAATGTTTTCTGACGCAGCTGTTATCAGCTTTTCTATCATGCTCCTGTTTTTCCTGAGGTTTTGGTGGATCATGAATTTTTCATCTTTTTCAATTGATTTGATGTCAATCATTTCCCTGATTTTCTTGAAGTTTGAAAGGACATGGTATGACCCCTCCCTGAAAAATCCGTCAAAATCAAACAGGCAAATTCCATTTTTCCTGCTGTATGCGCAGTTTGAATTTGTCTGCTTCAGGATGTCGTCAAGCATGAACAGGTTGGTAAACACATTCAGCCTTACCAGCTCCTCGACAAAATGCCTGTTTTCTGCAAGGCTGTCCTTTTCATTGTCTTCTATTTCCTTTCCGGGAACAGCGTCTGCTGCAAATCCGTTTTCATTGAATTTGTAGGTTACAAATTTTCCGTTTGAAAGAATGTTGTAGAATGCCTTGCCTATCGCCCTTCTTGTGTCTGGCTTTTTCAGGTAAAATACTTTTTCTGCATTGTTTACGCTGCAGGTAATCTTAAAAGGATTTGTGTTGCACGCATCATGCCTTTCAACTTTCTGGACTGCTATTTTGTCATTCATGTCAAGGCTGTAAAGCGCTGCTGCAGTCCTGCAGAGCTTTGGAAGCACTTTGTCTTTTCTTTTGAAGTTTACAGGAACAAGGACCTCGTAATTTCCGGTCTTCTGGAGTTCAAACAAATCCTGCCCGGGATAATCTGCATTTTCCTGGATAAAATTGTAGGCAGCAACTTCCTTGCTGTACCCAAATTCCTGATTTTCATTGTTAGGGTTTGTATGCCTGAAGCTAAAGAAATCCATGAACGCTTCGCTGTATCCGTTTTGGTTTTCCATTATGCATTTTAATAAGATTAAGGATTTATAAATGTTTGGGTATTGTAACTACTATTTAGTAATATAAATATGCATTACTGTTTCAGGATTTCTCATCGCTTCTGCAATCTCCCTCTTAATCATCCCTGCAGATTTTGAAGCCCTTACCCCTAAAGTCCTTTCAGAAGCAAACTCTCCAAGCCTGAACACAATCTCATGGCTGCCATTGAATTTTGGATTAATTTCAAATTCAAATTCGTCAGAAATCCCGCAGGCTTCAATCCTGCATTTCATTTTTTCAGCGCTTTTGGCTTCATTCAGAAATTTTTTTATTGAATCAGCGTCAAAATCAGAGTTCACTCCAAGAATGCAGTCTCCTGAAACATTCACTTCTTTGTCTTTTGTAAATTCAAGGGTATTTTTGTGGGAAGCCCTTATATTCCTGTGCCCGAAGGCGCTGAATGACACCATTAGAATCACCTGAGATGGATTTCAATCACGTCGCAGTCAGCAGGCTTGTGCTCAAGGTTCCTTATTGCCTGGCCTGGGAATTTTGCGCTTTTTCCCCACACCCTTGCAAACCTGAATTTGTTTACAAAATCCCTGTGGAGCTTTGAGCAGATATCTCCCAGTGTTGAACCCTCCTTTGTTATCAAAGGCTCGTTCATGTCAGGCTTCTTGTTGACTTCCTTAAGGTAAATCCGCATTATTCCAAGGCGCCTGAAAATCATCTCTTTGAGATGCTCTATGTTGAGGCCTGTCTCTGCAGATATTGCAACATCAGGCTTTATCTTTTTTGACACTTCCATTATCTTCTGGTCGTTTGCTGCGTCAATCTTGTTCAGCACTACAAGCCCGGGAATGTACACTTTGTTGCCCTCAACTGCATCAATAAGCTGTTCAGGCGTTATGTCGTTCCTTATCAGCAGGTCTGCATTTATCAGCCCGAGCTCCCTGCACATGTCCTTTATTGTCTTTGCGTCAAGCCAGGTCATCTTTACAGAAGCTCCAACCCCTATTCCGCCGAAAGGCTTTTTTGTTATTTTTACGTCAGGCTTTTTCTGGTTCAGCCTTATTCCAGACTCATAAACCTCATTCTGCAGTATGTCGTAATGGCCTGGGTGAAAAACATCAACAAGAATCATGATAAGCTCTGCGCTCCTTATGACTGAAAGCACTTCCTTGCCCCTTCCAGAGCCGGATGCAGCTCCCTTTACAATGCCGGGAACATCAAATATCTGTATCTTTGCGCCCTTGTAATCCATCATTCCAGGAATAACATCAAGTGTTGTGAAGTCGTATGCGCCTGTCTTGCTTTCTGCATTTGTAATCTTGTTAAGAAGAGTTGACTTTCCGACTGAAGGAAACCCGAGGATTACGACTGTTGCATCGCCTGACTTCTTTATGGAATAGCCTGTGGTCTTTCCCTGGCCCCTTGCCTTTCTCTCATCAGCCTCTTTCAGCTTTGCAATCTTTGCCTTGACAAGGCCTATATGGTACTGTGTTCTCTTGTTGTACTTTGTCTTTGAAAGCTCTGCCTCAAACTCCTTTATTTTTGAGGAGCTGTCGCCTGCAGATTCATCTTTTGCCTTGTCCGGCTTCTGGTGGCTCATACTCCGGATGTTTGGAGCGCCAGTTTAAAAACTTAATCCCCCAAGCCTGAATCCAGCCTGCAAACGCAAACTTTTATAAACCTGCTTTGGGAAATCATCTGCATGATTGAAGCGCTGAACAGCTGGTGGAATTATGCTTCTGGCATGCTTTCAGGAATTATGAACCGCCTGATTATTGCAGTAATCATAATACTGATAGGGTTTATTATAGGCAGGCTTCTTGGCAGGCTTTCATACAGGGTGCTTCACGAGCTTGATATTGACAAGGTTGCAAGGCAGGCTGCAAATGTCAAATTCAGCGTTGAAAAGGCATTTTCAAAGTTTGTTGCATTCTTCATTTATTTTATAGCGATAATTGCAGCTCTAAGCCAGCTTGGGCTTACAACAACAATCCTTCATATGATTGCAGCAGCAGTTTTGCTGGTTGTTGTGCTGTCTTTTGTGCTGGGCATCAAGGACTTCATCCCAAACATGATTGCAGGATTTCATCTAAGCAGAAAGTCAATGCTTGGCGAAGGAGACCTGATAAAGTTCAGGGGAGCTGAAGGAAAAGTTGTCAGGATGGAGATTGCAGAAACAAAGATAATGACAAAAAAGGGAGACATACTTTTCATACCAAACTCGCTTCTTTCCAAGGAAGGCTTTGCAAAGCTGAAGAAGAAGTCAAAATAAGAATTATAATAATAATAATCTTGGAATTTCTGCAAAGTGCATTAAAAACTAAAAGATTCTTAATAATCATTGCCGCCCAGCGAAGTACTTATTCTGGACATTGATTTGCACGTGACTCCTTTGAAGAAGCGGTTCAATAATCTTCACGGAGCGCGGCAATGCATTAAATCCAAATTGAGTTTTGGAGCTGGGCATTGATCAATCTTTTTAATTTAATTATTTTGCAGAAAAAACATTTATTTGACTGTCTCAAGAAGGCTTACAACGCTGAATATCTGCGTTCTTGTGTATGGCTGCATGTTGCAGTCCTCTGTCATGCTTTCCATCTCGTCAAGAGCCTTGTCAATCTTTATTGAGTCGTCCATATTGGTATTAAGGAGTGCAATCATATTTTCAATTTTTGCCTTTATGTTCTTGGGCACTGTTGTGTCATCAGCCAGCTCCCCAAGCGCTGAAAGAATATTTTCCTTTGCTTCGCTGTCCATTTTACTGCCCCTTCCTGTCCATTTCAGCCATGACTTCATCCTGCATCTTTTTTGCCTTTGCCCTCAAGTCGTCAGACTGCTTCTCTATAGCCTTTATCCTAAGCTCAGTCATTTCCTTTTTTGTCTCAATTTCAGCCTTTAGCGGCTGCTTTTCAGAAAGAACCATTATGTTGCCTATAATCTTGTATGCAGTGTCGGTCTTGCCGAGCTCTTCCAGCGCAGAAGTTGCTTCAACAAGCTGAGCCTGAAGCTGCTGCTTCTGCATCATAAGATTCTGGATGTTCTGCTCAATCGCCTGCATTCTGCTTATCTTCTCTTCAGCGCCTTCATTCATTTTTTGCCGGATGCCTCTTCCATCTTTTCGCAGACAGCTATAATCTGCATCACTGCATTGAGCGTAGCCCTTAATGCAGTTGCGTCCTTTGCCTCTGCCTTTATCACCAGCGTGCTTCCTTTTTTCTCAAGATTTAGAGTCGACCTTTCCCTGCTGATGCTTTCGGCTGAAATGCACTTGTAGATGCTGTCAGCGCCTTTTCTTGCTGTTATTTCAGCACTATAATCCATTTTACCTTGCTTTTACCTTGGTTGAAGTCAACCTTGGCTTGAATATCATCTTGCTGCCGCAGTAAGGGCACCTTACCCTCTTGCCCATAAGCTGGTCTGATATTTTCTTGTTGCAGTAAAAGCACTTGTAGCTAACCATTTTATTGCTCTTCCTCTTCTTTTTCTTCTGCCTGCTCCTCTTCCTGCTCTGCTGCTTCTTCAGGCTGCTGCTCTTCAGCAGTCTCCTGCATCTTTTCCTTGTATCTCTGCGGCTTCTCCTCTTCAGCAATCTCTTCAGATGCGCCTTCATCAGCTTCTTCAATCGTTTCAGCTGCTTCCTTGAGTGCAGACTCCTTGATTATGAGCTTCTTGGGTATTGTATATGCCCTTCCGGTGAACTTTGCACCGCACCTTGCGCAGCTCCATATTCCTACGCTTACCCTTGTTGCCTTTATGCCGCTGCAGTACGGGCACTTGTGGGTCTTCCTGTGCTCTGACTCTACTTTGATGAATTTCTGCTTTAGGCTCCTGCCGTATCTTGGGCCGAACCTCTTCACTCCTGCAAGCTTTTTTTCAACTGCCATTTGATTTTCCTTCCGTGCATTGGTTGATTTTTTTTATCGATAAAATGGGGCTACCCGGACTTTCACCAGAGTCCTATTCATTTTTGCAAATAAGGCTGCCGGGTTTGAACCGGGGTCTTCTGGTCCCAAACCAGAAAGGATAAGCCAAGCTACCCCATAGCCCCTTTTGCCTATGAGAAAATGAGTTTGTTTTTAAAGGTTTCGATAGGCCGCGCACAGGTTTTTGACAAACTTTTATAAACCTGTATCAAATTGGGTTAGCAATGGCAATAACGTCAAAGCAGAGGTTTGAGCTTAAGAAATTTGTAAATGAGCTCAGCAAGCACAGGGGCAGGCATACGGAGCTTGTTTCAGTTTATGTTCCTTCAGGCTATGAAATGAACAAGGTTGTAAACCACATCAAGCAGGAGCAGGGCACTGCCACAAACATAAAGTCCACAGCAACAAGGAAGAATGTGATTGATGCTCTGGAAAAAATGGTTCAGCACCTTAAGCTCTACAGCCAGACTCCTCCGAACGGGCTTGCTGCATTTTCAGGAAATGTCTCTGAAAGGGATGGCATGTCTGATGTCAGGGTTTGGTCGATTGAGCCTCCAATCCCGCTTAAGACAAGGATTTACAGGTGCGACAAGGCTTTTGTGCTTGACATACTTGAGGAGATGCTTGCAACAAAGGAAATCTACGGCATGGTTGTTCTTGACAGGAGAGATGCAACAATAGCATTCCTTAAGGGAAAGACAATTGTTCCCGTGGTAAGCACGCATTCTGAAGTTCCGGGAAAGACAAGGGCTGGAGGACAGTCATCCCAAAGGTTTGAGAGGCTGAGGGACGGCGCCAAAAAGGACCACTTCAAGAAGATTGCCGAATACATGAAGGAGCAGTTTCTCCACAACAAGGAAGTCAAGGGAATACTTCTGGGAGGCCCGAGCGTTACTACAACAGAATTTATGGGCAAGGAATACCTGACTGCTGATGTCCTCAAGAGGGTCATTGCAGTAAAGGACTTGAGCTACACAGGCGAGTTCGGCCTGCAGGAGCTTCTTGACAGGAGCAGCGACGTGCTTGCAGAAGAGGAGGTTGCTGCTGAAAAGGAAGCAGTCCAGAAGTTCCTCAACCTGCTTGCCAAAAACCCAGGTCTTGTCACTTACGGAGAATTTGAGGCGAGGAAGGCGCTTGACCTTGGAGCAGTCAGCCTGCTGCTTCTTTCAGAGGACCTTCCTGAAGAGAAGATAACAGAGTTTGAGGAAATCTCAAAAAAGACAAATGCTGAAGTAATGATAATCTCAACTGAGACAAGGGAAGGAGTCCAGCTAAGGGACCTTGGGAAGATTGCAGCAATACTAAGGTACGAAATGTCTGCCTAAAATGGGAATTGCAGAAGATGCATTCAGGGGCCTTTGGCCTGAAAAGGAAATCCGGCATGAGTTCTTTCTGAAATATTCAGGCAAGTTCAAAGGCTACAATGCAAACATAAGGATGTCAGGCTCAAAAATAACATTCAGCATGAGCAGAAACTGGAGGGGCATAAGCAGCGACATAAAGATGGGGCTTATGCAGGAGCTTCTTGCAAGGATTTTCAAGGAAAAGAAGTCAACTCAAAACATAGACCTTTACCACATATTCATACAGAAGGTGCACATTGCAGTCCCCAAGACAAAGTCAGAGCCTGAAATCGAGCAGTCATTTGACAGGGTAAACTCCTTGTTCTTTGCAGGAATGCTTGAAAAGCCGAACTTTAAATGGAATTCCGGAAAGTCCAGGCTCGGAAGCTATGACTACGGCTCTGACACAATTACAATAAACACATCTCTTAAGGGCGAGCCCAGCGAGCTTATGGACTATGTCATGTACCACGAGATGCTCCATAAAAAGAACAAGTTCAGCTCAAAAAACGGAAAGCTGCGCTACCACACAAGAGAGTTCAGGGAGATGGAAAAATCTTTCCCGAACTCTAATGAGATTGAGCAGAAGCTCAGGCATGTTGGCAGAAGGGCAAAAAAGCAGGCTTCACCTCTGCGCAGGTTTCCTTTCTTCAGGATTTTCTGAAGCGATTGTCTGCATAGCTTTAAGCGATTGTCTAAATTGCTTAATTGGCTTTGGCAGCTGTTTTGCATATTAAAAGCCTAAAAATGCCGAAACTTTTATAAATCCCCCAAATTCCCAAGGTGCACAAACAGATTTAAGCTGTTTTTTGCTTAATATTTGCGAGACAGGTGATTATGAATGGCAGAAGGGCATACAAAAATTGCAGGTGTAACTTCGCTTCAGAAGGGCAGTTATGTCATTATTGAAGGAGTAGCTTCAAAGGTGCTGGACACACAGACATCCAAGCCTGGAAAGCACGGCCACGCAAAAGTAAGATTGCTGACTATAGGGCTTCTCGACGGCAAGAAAAGGGATACTGTCATGCCTGGCCATGAAAGCGTTGAGGTTCCAATCATTGAGAAAAAGACTGCACAGGTCCTTTCAATTACAGGAGATGTTGCAAACGTAATGGACTCAGAGACATTTGAGACTTTTGACCTTCCAATACCGGAAGAGCTCAAAGGCCAGGTTGTAGAGGGGTCTTCGGTCCTTTATTGGCTTGTGCTTACAGAAAGGGTAATGAAGCAGCTTAAGTAATGAGGTTAAAATGGTTAAGTTTCCAGAAGCAGACGCAAGATTATTTTACAGGAAATTTGTATGCAGGAGATGCAAAAGCGTAGTCAAGGCATCCAACCTTGATGTCATTGCAGGCAAGATAACCTGCAGGATGTGCAAGTCGCACGCATTAAGGCCAAAAAGGAAGAAATAAAATTTTATTTTTAATTAGCAACATTTTTATATTCATTTTTGCATTGTTTTAAAAAAGAGGCTGTATAGAAAAAATGGATGTCCAGACTATAGCAACTATCGTCTTTATTTTTCTGATGGCTTATTTCATCTTCAGGAACTGGGCCAGGATTTCAATCCAGAAGATTGCGTTTCCAATCCTTTATTTTGCAATGTACAAGACCAAGATAGGCCTTGGTTTTATGAACAAGGTTTCAGGAAAATTCCCGAGGCTGGTAAAGTGGGCAGGGTATGCAGGAGTATCAGTTGCTCTTCTAGGCATGGCATTCATTTCATACTCTCTTGTCATGAACATTGTAAAGATGTTTATTACGCCTGCTGCAACATCGGGGGTTGCGCTTGTGCTTCCTTTCAAGGTCAAGGGCAGCTTTTATGTCCCATTCTTTTACTGGATAATATCCATCTTCCTTCTTGCAGTTGTGCATGAGTTTTCGCACGGAGTAATTGCAAGGGCTCACGGAGTCAAGATAAAATCAAGCGGATTCGGCTTCCTTGCAATAATTGCGCCGATACTCCCTCTTGCTTTTGTAGAGCCTGATGAGGACGAGCTCCAGAAGAAAAAGACAGGCACCAAGCTTTCAGTTTATGCTGCTGGGCCTTTCTCAAACATAGTATTTGCAGCAGTTGTTGCGCTCATATTCTGGCTTTTGTTCATGCCTCTGGGCAATGCAATCTTCGAGCCTTCAGGAGTAGAGGTTGCAGGATACATAAGGGGGCATGACAACACGACTTACCCTGCAGAGGCTTCAGGAATAGCAAAAGGGGAGATAATAACAGCTATTGACGGAAATCCTGTTCAGTTGATTGACAATTTTACTTCAGTGCTCAACTCAAAGAATCCTGGCGACTCAATTGTCCTTCAGACAAATGTTTCATCATACACTTTAACACTTGTATCAGACCCTGAAGATTCAAACAGGTCCTACATGGGAATTTATCTCCAGCAGAACAATGAGATAAGGGAAAGCTTCCAGGAAAAATATGGGGTTATTGCCACTTCATCATTGATATGGGTGATAGGCCTTTTCTACTGGCTTTATGTCCTTAACCTTGGCATCGGGCTTTTCAATCTTGTCCCTCTCGGGCCTATTGACGGCGGAAGAATGCTCAAGGCAATACTTGAAAGGTACCTTAGGGAGGACATTGCAGCAGGCATATGGAAGTTTGTAAGCTTTGTCTTCCTTGCAATAATTGTTGCAAGCATTGTGCTGCCTTTTGTAAGATGATTTCTGTAATACTTGTCGAGCCAAGGAACTCAGGCAATGTTGGAGCTGTTGCAAGGGCAATGGCAAATTTCGGCTTTTCTTCCCTTGTGCTTGTAAACCCAAAATGCAATCATCTTTCGCAGGCTGCAAGGAACAGGGCAAAGTGGGCGCAGGATGTGCTGAAAAATGCAAAGGTTGTGAAAAGGCTGCCCAAGATGGATGTTCTTGTTGCGACAACAGGAAAGGTAGGGACAGAGTACAACATCAGCAGATGTGCAGTAACTCCCTGCCAGCTTGCTGAAATGATTCCTGCAGCAGCAAATGCAGGCATAGTCTTCGGAAGGGAAAGCCACGGCCTTACAAATGAGGAGATTTCAGAATGCGATTTTTCTGCATCAATCCCATCCTCAAAAAAATACCCTGTCCTTAATTTGAGCCATGCTGCTGCTGTCATCCTTTATGAGCTTGCAAAGAAAAGGGAAAGCATACTTTCGCACATACAGCCTGCAGCCAGGCAGGACAAGGAGCAGGTCATGAAGCTTCTGAAGCAGGCAATGTCAAAGATGGATTTCAGCACTCCTGAAAAGAAAAAGACGCAGGTTCTTGTCTGGAAGAAGATGGTGTCAAAGAGCTTCCTTACAAAGAGGGAGGCATTTGCGTTGATGGGATTCTTGAGAAAGCTTGTTTGATAGAATAAATGCCTGCCTAATTCAGTTCAGAATTTTTCTTCTCAAAATATTTCCTTGCTCTTGCGCTTGCCGTAGGCTTTGCATTCTTGCCGAGGCTGTAGTATATCTTCTCTGCATCTGCGCCCCAGCTGTAGTCTCCTTTTTCCTGCCTGATTTCAGCAACCTTGAACTCCTCAAGCTGGAGCCCTTTTTTGAGGTGGTAGTAGATGACTCTCAGCGTTGGCTTTGGGAAGATTGATGCATACGCCTTGTAGATGTCATAGCCGTAGCCTTTCTTCATGAAGAACAGAATATCGACGATATTCTGCCTGATTGCAGACTTTGTTGGCCTACCCCTTTTCATGGGGATTAATCTGCGCAATGGGGTTTATAAGTTTTTTGTTTCACTATAGAAAAGAAATAATAAGATTTAATAACCTCTACTGAGAATTTAAGTGTTATGAAACTATTGCTTGAGCTGCTGAAATCAAACCTTGAGCTTGCAAAAGCAGAGGCTGAAGCGCTGTTCGGAAAAGGAAGGCTTGAAGGAGGCATTCTTCTTTTGGATTCTTCATTCATTGATTTTGGAAGGCTTGCATTCACAAAGGCAGCTTATGAGCTTCTCTTTGAGTGCAGCGCAGAAGATGCTGAATCAAAGGCAGCATCTTTCGGCTGGCAGAAATTCTGCAAAGGCTCGTTCTGCACAAGGGTTCACAATGCTCCCAAGGAAAAGGAAAAACAATTTGCAGACATAGTTTGGAAAACTTTGGAAAGCCCGAAAGTCTGCCTTAGAAACCCAGATTCAGAATTCCATTTCTTCTTTGAGAATGGCAGAATGTTTGCTGCAAGGCTTATTAAGGAAATATGCCATTCAGAGCTGGAGGCAAGAAGGCCCCACCTAAGGCCTGAAATGCATCCTTCATCTCTCCATCCAAAGCTCGCAAGGGCTTTTGTCAACCTCACAGGAATAAAGAGCGGCAAAATCATCGACCCATTCTGCGGCACAGGCGGCATCCTGCTTGAGGCAGGGCTTATGGGCCTTGCTCCCGAGGGGTCTGATATCGACGATGAAATGCTGAAAATGGCAGGGAAAAACCTTAAGTCGTTTGGCATAGAATGCAGGCTTGAAAAAAAGGATGCATCTCTCATAAGAAAAAAGATGAATTATCTTGCTTCAGACCTGCCTTATGCAAAGGCTACAAAATCTCAGGATTTAAGCCTGCTTTACCCAAAATTCTTCAGCGTGCTGAAAAAATTGCTCAAGAAAAAGGCTGTAATAGGGCTTCCTGACTTCACTCCAAACAGGCAGATGCTTAAGGATGCAGGCCTGAATGTCGAGGCAGAATTTACAGTTTACCTGCACAAATCATTGTCAAAGAAGATTTATGTTATTTCTGCCTGAGCTTCTTTTCCATCTCTGCAATCTTCAGCGTTGTCCTTACAACTGCATCAGGCGAAAGTGATATTGACTGTATTCCGCACTTCACAAGGAACTGCGCAAATTCAGGGTATGTGGAGGGAGCATCGCCGCAGATGCCTATGTATTTCTTCTTCTTGTTTGCAACTTCAATGACTTTTGCAACAAGCGACTTGACAGCCTCGTTCCTCTCGTCGTAGATATGCGCAACAAGTGAAGAATCCCTGTCAAGCCCGAGTGTAAGCTGGGTTAAGTCATTTGTGCCTATTGAAAATCCGTCGAATATCTCAAGGAATTCATCTGCAAGAATCACGTTTGATGGAATCTCGCACATTGCATAAACCTCAAGCGAGTTTTGCCCTTTCTTTAGGCCGTTCTTTGCCATTTCAGCAAGAACCTTTTTTCCTTCTTCAACAGTCCTGCAGAATGGTATCATAACCCTGACGTTTACAAGGCCCATCTCATTCCTTACCTTCTTTATTGCGTCGCACTCAAGGGCAAATGCCTCCCTGTAGTCCGGCGAGTAGTATCTTGACGCGCCCCTCCACCCAATCATTGGGTTTTCCTCGTCAGGCTCGTATGCCTTTCCGCCGATAAGGTTTGCATATTCGTTTGTCTTGAAGTCGCTCATCCTGACAATGACTTTTTTTGGATAAAATGCAGCTGCAATCATTCCTATGCCTTCTGCAAGCTTGTCGACAAAGAACTGCTTCTTGTCCTTGTAGTTGAATGTAATGTCATTAATCTGCTCTTTCAGCTTTGCATCCTTTATTTTGCTGAATTCGATAAGCGCCCTCGGGTGCACTTTTATGTAAGAATTGATTATGAATTCCTCCCTTGCAAGCCCGACTCCTGAATTCGGCTTTGCCCTGAACTCAAAAGCCTCATAGGGATTTCCGACGTTCATCATGACCTGTGTTTTTGTTTCAGGCATCTTTTCAAGATTTACTTCATTAATCCTGAACTTGAGCAGCCCCTCGTAAATAGTTCCTGTCTCGCCTTCTGCACAGCTTACTGTGATGTTCTGGCCATCCCTCACCTTCTCTGTTCCGTCATTTGTTCCAACAACGCACGGAATTCCAAGCTCCCTGCTGATGATTGCTGCGTGGCATGTCCTGCCTCCCTTGTTTGTTACAATTGCAGAGGCAATCTTCATTATCGGCTCCCAGTCAGGGTCTGTCATTTCTGTCACGAGAACTTCTCCCTTCTTGAATTTCTCAATATCTTTTACGTCTTTTATGATATGGGCTTTTCCCTGGCCTATCCTGTCTCCTACGCTTCTTCCTGTGCACAGCACCCTTCCCTTGTCAACAAGCTCATAGTCCTGGATTACATTTCCGTTTTTCTGGCTCTGGACTGTTTCAGGCCTTGCCTGCACTATGAACAGCTCGTTTGTCCTGCCATCTTTTGCCCACTCAAGGTCCATTGGCTTTGGCTTTCCTGCTTTCTTGCTGTAGTGCTCCTCTATTATGCATGCCCACCTGGCAAGCTTCAGGGCTTCGTCATCAGAAAGGACAAGCTTTTTTCTTTCAGTTTCAGGAACATCAACATTCTTTGTTGTCTTGTTTCCCTCTTCTGTGTAAATCATCTTTATTTTTTTCTCGCCAACGCTTCTTGCGATTATCGGCCTGAACCCTTTTGCAAGAGTCGGCTTGAAGACATAATATTCATCTGGATTTACAGCTCCCTGGACGATATTTTCTCCCAATCCGTATGCAGCTGTGATAAAAACAACATCGCTGAATCCTGATTCTGTGTCTATTGAGAACATTACTCCTGAAGATGCAATGTCTGACCTGACCATCTTCTGCACTCCTATGCTAAGGTAAACCTTGAAATGGCCGAATCCCTTCTCTTCCCTGTAGGACATTGCCCTGTTTGTAAACAATGATGCAAAGCAGTTCTTGCACGCCTCAATCAGCTGGTGCCCTCCTTTTATGTTGAGGTAGGTTTCCTGCTGGCCTGCAAAGCTTGCAGTCGGCAGGTCTTCAGCTGTTGCACTGCTCCTGACTGCAACATCAGTGTCTTTTCCGTACTGCTGGCAGAGCTTGTGGTATGCGCTTATTATGGCAACCTTAAGCTCTGATGGAAAGTGGCAGTTCCTGATTATTTCCCTTACCTTCCTGCCTCTATCCTGCAGGTTTTTCATGTCTTTTACATCAAGGTCTGAAAGAATCTGCTTTATTTCTTCTTCAACTCCTGCCTTTTCCAGAAGGTATTTGTATGCATAAGCGGTAATTGCAAAGCCATTCGGGATGCTGACTCCCTTTTTGGACAGGTTCCTGTACATTTCTCCGAGGGATGCGTTTTTGCCTCCAACGAGCGCAACATCCTCTATTCCTATCTCATCAAACCAGAGAACAAACTGCTTGGACTTGTCCATCTATTCACCTCTTTTTAAGCTGTTTTCCGCTGTTGAGGTATTTAAAGGTTTTTGTTTGATGAATGATAGAATAAGAGAGTTATATTTTCAATTCTTGCAAAGGAAATAATTGCTGTTTTTATATTTTCATCGAAACGCTCGGCAGATAGTTGAAATTGTGCCAGGCATGGTAAAGCAAAGTATCGGTATCTCTGATAAACGGCTGGAATCTCTGCCGTATCTTATCTAAAATCTCATAAAATTCTGTGACACTTTTAGTGTACGCCCTAAATTCCAGTTCTGCAAAGCCAATTGTTTTAGAAATGCTTATCACTTGCTTCATCTGGGCAAGGAAATTTTTGATTTCTTTTTCCAGCTGGGGGGAAAAATTGTCAATGTGCAGGAAGACTCTAAAATGAAGATAGCCTAAAGATTCATAGTTAACCTTTAGCAGGTATGCCAGAATAAATTTTTCTTTTTCCAATCTTCTGATTCTTTCTCTTACTCCATTAGGAGTTAATTTAGTTTCCGCAGCCAATTCCACAAGGGGTTTTCTTGCATTTTTGGACAGCTCAGTGAGGATATGGCTGTCGACTTCGTCTAAGTCCGCCTGGCTGATTTTTCCGCTGGTTTTGACGCTGAAGGGCGCACTTTCAGACAGGAATTTTGGCTTGAGATAGGTAGCTTCGATTTCAATTGTAAAAATCATTTCTTTGATGTATTGAACGTAATCAAGGGTCATGCGGTTAAAAATCTGGTGGAAATGCATGGCGTCTTTTGCGGAGATAATAAGGTTATAATCCCAGCGCCCATTGGTTTTAACCATGACCATAGTTTCCGGCTGGGCTTCTAAATGCGCAACCATCTCTTTTTCCTTATCCGGAGTAATGCGATGAAGCTTCAAATACAAAAGATAAATGCTGTAGCCAAAACGATTTCCGTCAACCAGGGCATAATAAAATTGTATTATCCCTTTTTTCTCAAGCTGTTCAATCCTGTAGCGCACTGCCTGTTTTGACAATCTAAGCTGGCTGGCTAATTTTGACCAGGTGGTTCTGGCGTTTAGGTCTAACCCGCAGATAATCTCTTTATCCTTCTGAGTTAACTTTAATTCCATTATTAGTCAAAATAAATTATAATTATATAAATATTTCGTTTTGACAAAAAAAGCAACAGGAAATTTAATATATTTATTATCACTTATTAGTAGTTAATTATTGGAATAATATCCTTGGAGGATTAAAATGAACAAAATAAAACTTACTGACGAAGAAGCAATGTGTTGCCTAAACTCAAATATGTGGGATGATACACTGGAATCGCAACTCGATTCTTTTTCTCTTTTTTCTTATTCATATTCCCATAATGAATTACATGATGAATTAGACCCTCAAAAATATTTTATTGAGCTCGGCGCAGGAAAAGGTAGTTTCATTAAACATATAGCTCGCAAGGTTTATAGGTGTGACCCTCCTATTAAATCTAGCTGGGCTTTAATAGAACCCTTGCGTGAAATTGCCAAAGATATACGTCAAGATGTATTATCCTATAATTCAGGAATCTCTCCACAAGTATTCAATGACCCTTGCTTAGAAGCAAATCTTAGGATGTTTTATTCGGATAGTATCGATGGGGTTTTCTCTTTTCAGAGTCTGCACCGTTTTAATAATCGGGAAATGATATTTGACCAAGTTCACCGAATCCTTAAAGACGGCCAAAATTTTGTTATTGCAGATGTAACCAAAGGAACGCAGACTCAAAAATTTTTTGATGATGTAATCAGAAAACATAATACTATCTATTACAATTTTAATTTTGTTGATAAAGAAGAAATATGTAAATTAGCAGGCAGCAAATTTGAATTAAATGGCTACCTGATAAGACCTAATCTCTGGGGCGCTGTACTCAAAAGGAATATAGCTCTGGAGGTAAAAATGATGTTTGGGCTTAATATTCCTCACGAAGAAGTATTGGATGGAATTAATGAGCATTTCAACCTTATTGAACGAGCTCCCCGACTCTTTCATTTACCTTGGGAATTAGGTTATTATAGCCTGCAAAAAAAGTAGCAATAAATGGGGCTGCGGAGATTTGAACTCCGAACCTCCAGGTCCCGAACCTGGAATCATACCAAGTTAGACTACAGCCCCGCATAATTGGATTTATTAATCCGGGATTTAAAGCTTTTGCCAATATGCTTTGTGAAGGCTCAAAAACCCTAACCTTATTATATCAGTTATTTCTTTCTTTGCATATAAAAACCATATAGGTGAAATATAATGGCTGATGAACCGGAAAATAATGAAGATTTTATTGATGAGTCTGAGGAAAGCTCTATTGAAGAAGCTAAATCAGCGCCAAAGCTGAAGATGCCTGGAATGCCTTCAGCTTCACAGGAGCATGATAAGGAAGAGCTCGAGAAGAAAGCAGAAGAGCTCAAGAGAAGGATTGAGGCAGAGAAGGAGAAGATAGACATGCTTGAGACAGCTGAAGCTCCTGAAATGCCTGCTCCTGCAAGGAAAACTCCTGCTGAAGAGCCTGAATTGGAATCTGCTCCTGAATCTGAAATTGATGTTCCAGAGCCTCCAAAGGGCATAAAGGAATTCGAGGAAGAAGTCAAGAAGGAGAAAAAAGCAGCGCT
Organism: uncultured Methanosarcinales archaeon; assembly: GCA_964414985.1. GTDB lineage: Archaea > Nanobdellota > Nanobdellia > Woesearchaeales > JAGWAF01 > JAFGCE01. The sequence goes on along the minus strand of CAYPXA010000007.1, from coordinate 36,881 downwards.
TCCTGCAGCAGACCCTGAAGAGATGCAGATAAAGGAAAGGCTTGAGCAGATTGAGCCGAAGATAAAGATAATGCAGTGGGATTATGAGCACGGCCAGATAAACCCTGCCAAGAAAGTGCAGTACGACAAGCTGCTTGAAGAGCAGAAGAAGCTAACTGCGCGCCTAATGGAAATCCAGCGCCAGTAATATTTCTTTCCTGTTTTTTCCTTTTTTATTTATTGTTTTTTAAGAAGATAAAAGAAGGCAATCTGCTTTAAGCATGCTTAGAATTTATTGCTTTATGGCTGCTTGCCGTATGCTTTCATTGCTTCAGCAATGCCTGCGCCTTCAATCACAATCTTTCTAAGCGCCTTGGTAACCCTCAATGGGTCTGGGTGCTGCCATATGTTCCTGCCGATTGCCATTCCTGCAGCTCCTGCATCCATTACCTGCTTTGCTTCCTTGAAAAGCTCTTCAGGATTCTCCTTCTGGCCGCCTGCAACAAGCACTTTGCATTTGCCTGCAGCCTTCACAGCCCACTTGAATCCATCCAAATCACGATTGTACTTTATCTTTATCATGTCTGCGCCAAGCTCAAGGCCTACTCTTGCAGCATATGCAAGAATTTCAGTTGAATTTTCATCCTTTACAAAAGGCCCGCGGGGATACATCCATGCAATTACAGGAATGCCGAAGTCATGCGCTTCCTCGACAATTTTGCCGAACTCGCTGAACATCTTGGACTCAAGCGGGCTTCCGCTGTAGATTGTGTAGCCCACTGCATCAGCCCCCAGGTTTACTGCCCTTTTCACAGAGCAGAGCTGCGGCGAATAAGGGTCTGTTTTTGGTATGCTTGTCTTGCCGTTCAGCTTAAGCACAAGCCTGACGCTTTTCTTGTAGCTCTGGTAGTATTTTTCGGCAAGCCCCTGCTGGAGTATGACTCCGTTGTAGCCGCCTTTTTCTGCTATGTCCAGAATATAATTTGGATTGATATTGTGAAGGTTAAACTCAACAGGGCCATGCTCAAGACCCTGGTCATATGCAAGAAGCAACGCTTTCCCTCCTGTGAGAAGCCTGTACATTTTAGTGCTGAACATGATTCACCTCTTTTTTGAATTATGATTGGAATGAACTATTTAATCCTTTGGATGGCTTCCTGCCAGGTGAGCAGGTTGTTCTTTGCTCCGCTGTGCTGTATGACCGATTCTGCGTTTGCAAGCCCGAGCTTCAGCGCAAAGCCAATGTCATTCTTCCTTATGATGCCTGCAAGGAATGCTGATGCAAATGCATCGCCTGCGCCTGTTGCTTCAACAACCTTTGTTTTGTGGGCCTTGAGCGAGTAGAACCTTTTTCCGTCGTATGCCTCAACTCCCCTTGAGCCTTTGGTTATTACTGCAATCTGCGGGCCGAGCATCAAAATTCTCTGCATGGACTTCTTGATGTCCTTTTCCTTTGTAAGGTAATAAGCTTCTTCGTCGTTCATAACTGCAATTGATGTTCCTGCAAGCACTTTTGAGAGGTATTTTGCGCCTTTCTTTGCAAGGTACGCGCTTGGGTTGAATGCCACCTTTATGCCATTCTTTCCGGCAAGCCCAACCATTTTCTCCAGTGTCTCAAATGACCTTCCGAGCATGCTTGAGCAGTACATCCACTTTGCCTGCACCTTTTCAGTCTTTATCTCGCTGAACCTCAAGTCGTCATTGCTTCCCTTGTATGCAAGAATTGTCCTGTCATGGCCTTTTGCGTCGAGTATTACTGAAAATCCTGTCCTTGAATTTTTGCTCCTCACAACCATTGAGGTGTCTACTTTTTCCTTTTTCATTTCCTGCAGGATTATGTCTCCGTTGTGTGTAGGGCCTAATTTTCCAATCCATGCAGCCTTGAGGCCGAGCCTGCTGAGGCTTGCTGCGCAGTTTGTGCCTCCTCCGCCTGTATAGAATTCAACATCATCCACAAGTATTTTTGAGCCGAAAGGTATCTGTATGTTGCCCTTGCCTGCGTCAATGAAAAGCTTCTTTCCAGTGTTTACAAAGCAGTCAATTGTGCCTGAGCCCAAAGTTATGATGTCATACATAATGCCTGTTTTAAGGAATCGTGTTTATAAACTTTTTCTTAAATCAAGCAATGCCTGAAAAAGCGATAAATATTTTAACTGTTTTCCCTTTTTTTTGATTAATGAACAAAAATTCATTTAGGTTTTTGGGTTTTGCGCTTCTCCTGATTGGAACCCTGTTTTTTTTGAATCCTGAATCAGGAATAACCGGCGCTGCAGCATTTGGGCAGGCTGGCGGCAGTGAATTAAGCGCTCTTTTTGGCATTATCTTATTTCTTGCTTCGGCTGTATTCTTTATTGCAGCAGAAGCCACAGCCGAATTAATCGCTCCTGTGCATGAAGCTGAACATGAAAAAAAGAAGCCGAAGACTCTTGAAGAAAAAATTGCAGTCAAGCATACAAGCATGCTAAAGAAAAAAGAGCATTCCCGTGAAGATGCTTATTACATTATTGACGGAAATAACGGCGACTCTTATTCCCTTAATGAAATAAAAGAAGCATCTTCAGACCGCGAGCTGAGGAGTGCGCTCAGAAGCGAGTTTCTTTCAGACCTTCTAAGGCTTTATTCAGACTCAGATCCCAGGGAGAAATGGAAATACAGGCAGTTCATTGAGGCAATGTCCCCAAATTCAAGCAAAGAGCACCTTGACAAGAGCCTTCACAGGTTTGAAGAGGTTTACCACAAGCTTAAGGGCAGAATAAAGAATGAAAAGGGGTTTATGGATCCTAAGCGCATAGACAAGGCAAAAGAATCTGATTTTGGAAAGGGGGTATATGTGCGCTTGGAGAATGAAAGGGACACTTTGTGGCCTGAGCAAGACAAAGTAGGCTTTCTTCCGTTTGACAAAATGAAGGTGAACCCGGCAAGGGGCCCTTTAATCTCGGTTATTCCTATTGAGACTCTGATAAGGCACGGCTATTTTCTCGACGATTCAGGCCATTTAAACCCTAAGTGGAGCACTCAAAAGAGGAAGGATTACCTGAAGGATACTTTTGGGATTGATGTTGATGTGAGCAACAGGAACCTAATTTTTTTCAGGCTGGAAAATGATGCCTATGTTGAGCCTTACGGCAAGTATGAGAATATCGTGGTAAAAGAAAAAGTTCCTTTGGTCAAGGTTATAAAAAAGAAGTAATTACTTTCTCATGCAGTAGGCTTGCCTTGCTTTTTTTTCAAGCTCATCTTTTCTTTCAAGGCCTTCCTTGAGATAAGAAGGGATTTTTGATGCTCCTATGTCCAGCCCGTACAATGCACCTGCAAATGCCGCCCTTGAATCGCTGTCTCCAAGGCCGTTTGCGGCAATTAAAACTGCCTCTTCAAAAGAGCTGCCTTTTATTGTGCTGTAAATTGCAGAGAACATAACATCCTCAATAAAACCTGAATTTCCTATCTCCTGTATTGCCTGGTATGGCTCCATGCCTGAATGGGCAAGCGCCTTTGATTTTTCGAGCTTCCGCCTGATTTTTTTGTTGAGAAAATCATTTTCAAAAATAATCATATCTACAGCAGCTTCAGTGCTCCTGCCATTCATGCCTTCCTGGATAAAATAATTGAACAGCTCAGCTATCTGTGCAACTTTTTTGTGCGCATGAGTCAAAGCAACAATTCTTTTTATGTCGCCCCTTTGCAGCTTATGCTCATAAGCGCTTACTGCAGAAACAAGAGAATATGGGATTAATCTTGGAATTGCAAGGGACCCGCATGCTTTTTCGTTGTTTATCCCGGACTGGGTGTAGTCTGCTCCGTTCTTAATATTCTGTATTGCAAGTTCAGTAGTCCTTCCTATCGACCTTGCATCGCCTGAATTGTACCATCTGACAAGCCTTTCTGCATTGTCTTCAAGGTCAATTTCCCCATTTTTTGCAAGAAGAGAGTCCAAAGAAATTTCAAGGTGCTGGGTGTCATCTGTAAACTGCCCTGCTTTAAGTCCTTTTTTGACTGAAGGCTCATACCCTCTTACTATTCTGGGTGTTTTTGAAAATTCGTTTGGGGCTCCCAACGCATCCCCTATTGCGAATCCAATTATGCATCCTGCAATCTTGTCAGGGTAGTTAATATGAGACACAATAACCCTTGGGAGGTCATTTTTTGAGGCTGGTTCATTATTGTTTTCCATTTTTTGCTGTTTTTCAAAAACCCCTGATTTAAGCATATCCCTAAATGATAAAGGGATAAATGCTTAATTGGCGCTTATTTATAAAGGTTAGGGTATGTAACTACTATCTAAGGACTATTTAGCTTTAACTGAATTTGCCATGCTTATTTTATCCTGCATAAAATTGGGCATTATCTCAAGTAGCATTTACCGCAAGAATTATAAACATTATTTAGTATTTTTACAGCATGATAAAAGCAGTGATATTTGACTATGGCGGAGTATGCAAGGCGGAAACCGAAGACATTATTGTAAAGGACATTGCCAAGTCGTGCAAAATTCCTTATTCTGCTGCAAAAAATGCAGAGGAAGAGCTTAAGCCGCTTTACGAAACAGGAATGATTAACGACCCTGAATACTGGAGGAGGTTCCAGCTGATTACAAAGTGCGTGCTTCCAAAAAACTGCCTGTCTTTGTGGACGAGAAAATACGGCGGAAGCTCAAAGAAGATTAAGGCAACCCTGGCGATGGTCAGAAAGCTGAAGAAGAATTATGATGTTGCAGTGCTTTCAGACACTGTGCCTCCCCACGAAAGGTATAACGAGGAAAGGGAAAACTACCACATTTTTGACTATGTGTTTCTTTCAACGCAGATGAGGATGAAGAAGCCGAATCCGAAAGTTTTCAGGCACGTTCTCAAAACAATGGGGATAAAGGCAAATGAGGCTGTTTTCATAGACGACAGGAAAATAAATGCTGATGCTGCAGAAAAGCTGGGCATTCATTCAATACTTTTCAAAAGCCCTTTGCAGGCTGAAAAAGCGTTAAGGAAGCTAGGCCTTGATTTCTAAGAATCCTGAATTCAAGAGATGTTGTCAAGAACAGAGTGCGCATCAACAGAGCTCATCAGCCTTGCTATTTTTGCAGAATTGCTTCCTGCTTTTGCAATAATCCTTACCTTCATGTATTCTGCCTCTTCATTGCTGACTCTTGCAAATCTGTCTGCCTCAATCATTCCGTACGGATACCCAAAAAAAACAGGGTCTGAAGAGTTTTCCTTGAGCGCTGAAAGCATAGGCTCAATCTCATCAGCTGATTTGGAGAATGTGTCAATCCTGAATATGTACTTTGATGAGCTGTGCAGCTTTGCAAGCATTATTTCAGCATTCTCCTTTTCAGGAATGCATGCAGGATGGTAATGCCATTCTCCTGAAGGCTCAATTTTTCTCACAGCTTCTGCCGCGCTTCCGCCCTCTTCTGTGCAGAGCCTGCTTGTCTTTGAGATTCCGCACACAATAACCCCTTTTTCAGCAGCCTTTGCCCTTATCTTTGCAAGCAGCTCATCCTCTCCTGTGACTGAAGGCTGCAAATCCCTGTCAAGAGCAAGAATATCCCCTGATTCAAGGGTTGCTGCAACATCAAGCGCATGAGACAGCTCTGCCAGCTTTCTTGCCGCATTTGCAGCTGCAGCAGGGCTTGCATTGCTGAATTTTGTTGCAAGAGATGGGTCATAAAGGCTGAATGACATTTTTTTTGCAGAATTTTCATGAGGCCCATCAGCAGTTTCAGCCCTTATAATCTCAACTGAGATTTCACCTTTTTCCTTTCCTGCAAAAGCAAAAAACTCATCCCTTCCGCTTCTCACCCTTTTGTTTGAGAAGTAAACTGTGTGGTATATCCTTGCAGCCTGCAGGCAGAAGTCAGCCCCCTCAACCACAGTGATGTTTCCTCCGTCGACAAATGCAATCCTTCCATTAAACCTTGATTCTTTGATTGCTTTGAAATTTGAGGGGCGTATCTCTGCAGGCCTGTAGCTTTCTGAATTGAAGACTATATGCTTTCCAGCCGGCTCTGCCCTGCTGCATATTTTTTCAATAATCCTCTCTGCTGTCTTGCTTTCCATTGCCAGATATTTTTACAGGATGTTGCTCAGCGTGCAAATCCCTGCGGTCCCCCCAAGTTGGCTGTATCGCTGTATTCTTATATCATCTTTACAAATATGCCGAATCCGTTGACTCCTGCAAGAGTAACTGCTGTAACAATTGCGCCTGCAATAATCACTCCGATGACAGATGCAATCATGAACTTTCTCAATTCAAGCCCAAGAAGGTATGAGCCGAGCGCTGCAGTGTACACTCCAGAGCCTGGAAGGGGTATGGCAATAAAAACTGCAATGCCCCATTCGCCGTATTTTTCAACAAACTTATGCATCTTTTTTTGGGCTTTCTCCACATTCCTGTGGTAGAACCTGTGGAAAGGCTTTATGAAAAAAAACCTGTGCACAACCTTGTCAATAAAAAGGTAAACAAGAGGCGCAAGGGCAATATTTGTAATTGTGCATATTATGAAAACAAGCCAGGCATCCATTCCTTTTGCAAGAATTCCGTAGGGTATGCCTGCCCTTAGCTCGAGAAGAGGCATCAGCGTGATAAAAATAATTTCTATCGCATCCAGCATTTTCCTGTCCTCTCCCTGAAATATTTGTCTTCAGCAAGCTCCTTTGCAAGGGATTTCGGGCTTGTGTGCTTTCTTTTTACTATTGCATAAACCCTTCCAGCCCTTATGAATGTCTTTTTGTACTTTTTCCTGAATTCATCAGCCATCTTTTTCATTTCAGCAGGAGGGCCTTGCCATTCCTTTTCAGCGCTGAGTTCAGAAATTTTAGGGATATACCAGAACAATGCATTTCCTTTTTTCTTCCACTGCCATCCTGACTCATTTATGCCAAACTCAGAAAGCCCTTTTCTGGCAAACTCAAATGCCTTGAGAAGCTTTGCGCCTGAAACATCCTCTTTGCCTTCTAAAGGCTCTGCCTCAATCACGATTGCTCCTTTTTTTAAAAGCGCTTCAATGTCAATCTTTTTTTCCTGGAAGAATTTTTCAGACGGGCTTTTGAGGAATTTTTTTGCAGCTGAAACAAACAGGCCGAGCTTTTCATCTGAAAGCGATGCAGCTGCGTTCCTGTCAGGCTGCACAGGGTCTATTACGATTAAATTTCCCTGCGTCTTTGCCTTGTTCAGGTCGAAAAGTGCGTTTCCCTTGTGCCTGTTGTAAAAGTCAATGACCTGCTTCTTTTTCCATCTTGCAGAAGCCTTCAGCAGAGGCATAAACCCTTTATAGTAGACAACAAGTATGTCAATCACATGGCCTGAAAAACCATTGACATAGCTTTCAGCTCCGTATGCTCCTGCAGATTTGCAGAATTTCTTTGCAAGCATCACATCCTCTTTGTATTTTGCGCCGTTCTTGAGAAACCAGTTTACATGAAGAGGTGAAAAATCAGTGACGTTTTTTGCATCTTCAGGCTTTTTCAGCTCCATTACAGGAATAATCTCAAAGCTAAGCCTGTTCTTGACATGGAAGTAATCCCTTGAGCCGTGCACCCTTTCAGGGCTGAATTTTTTCAGAGCCTTTTCAAGAATTCCGCTAAGGTCGTCTTCGGCATGCCTTTTGCCGAACATTACAAATATGTCTACATCATGGTCATTCTTAAGGAATGTGCCTTTTGCAAAGCTTCCGCCAAGCGCAACTTTTGCATCAGCCTTCATCTTTTTGAGCTGGGCTGAAATTTCTCCCAAAACTTCCTGAACCTCTTTATAATCGCTCTTTTCAGGCCTGATTTCAGAAGCTGCCTTTTTCAGTATCTCATTTATTTTGCTGGCTGCCATTGCTTCAAAATTATCCTTGAAAGTATATAAAAGCTTTGCTAAAACAGATTTAGAGTTTTGAAAATCAAAACATTTTAATAATTGCCTTCCTGATTTCAGCTAAAAGATTCCGCTAAAAGAGGTGCAAATGGCATTGATTATTCCTGCAGGGTTTATTGCGTCGCTGGCGCTTGCAGCTGCAGCCTGCGCTGCTGCGTGGCTTGCTTCTGCTGCATTCAGGATACCCCGCATTACAATGATGATCTTGGCAGGAATGTGCCTTGGGCTTCTGCCTCTTCAGGAGATTGGGCTTTTCCAGCCTGGCAGTGCAGCTTGGGGAATAATTGCTGCAGCTGCGCTTTCGCTTGCATCATTTGAGGCTGCTTCAAAAATAAGGCTGGCTGGATTTGGCTCTCTCCATCATGGTGCGCTTAAGCTTTCAATCTTATTCATTTCAGCAGGCGTTTTTGCATTTGCAGCATTTTCAGGCATTTCAGGATGGATGGCAATGCTTCCTGCAGTCCTGCTTGCGCTTTTGATGGCTGCATCATCCAGCGAGGCATTTGCTTCAGCTGCTGCATCTGCAGGCCGCACTGCATCAAAATATTATTCAATCCTTTCTGCAGAATCAGCATTTTCTGCGCCGGTTGCAGCATCCCTTCCTTTCATAATACTTTTTGTGCTGCAGCATGCTCCTTCATCATCCAGCTCTGCTTTTGGAAGCTCGCAATTTTTGGTTTGGGCAGCCAGCATTACACTGATGCTTTTGTCAGGAATTGGCGCAGCAGTTCTTGTTGCGCTTTGCCTTGTCAGGCTTCTTAGGATAAGGGGGATTGCAAAAGACAGCCTTTTTTCGCATTCTGCAGTTGCAGCGTCTGCTGTTTTGGCATACATTCTCGCTGAATCAATGGGCGGCCTGGGAGTTGTTGCATCTGCCTCCCTCGGGCTTTTTGTCGGCAATGCATTTCCGAGGAGCACTGCAGGGCTTAAGCTTGCGCTTCTTCCTGCTTCAGGCTTTCACCTTTCAAGGGCATTCTTCGCGCTTGTTTTTGTGCTTATTGGAATAATGGCTGAACTTCCTTCTGACCCTATGTTTTGGATTTTGTCAGCATCATTGTTTCTGGTTTACATAGCTGCAAGGATTGCATCTTCAGCAGCTGCTTTTGCATCATCAGCAGGCATTCTTCTGAAAGAAAAAATATTCATTTCGCTTAACATGCCAAAAGGCGCTGCAGCTGCATCAGCAGCTTTTGCGATTTCCCTGCACCCTCTTGCGCCAGGAGAGCCAGGCATTCTGCTCGGCATTTTTGCAGTGCTTCTCATTGCCTCAAACATTCTTTCAATGTTTATTTCTTCATATCATTCTTATTTTGAGAAGGGAGCTGCAAGGCGTTGAGCAGCGTAAAATTCGGGCCTGCAGGCACAGGAATGAGCTCATTAGAAGGAGTGAAGCTTCTTGGTGAAAAAGGGATAAATGCTGCAGAAATCGAGTTTACTTACGGAGTGAAGATGTCTGCGGAAACCGCAGTCAAAGTTGGAGAGGCTGCAAAAAAATATGGAGTCAGCCTTAGCGTTCATGCTCCATATTACATCAACCTTGCGTCTGAAGAAAAGGCAAAGATTGAGGCAAGCAAGAAGAGGATCATTGACAGCTGCGAAAGGGCGCACCAGATGGGCGCAAGGTATGTTGTTTTTCATGCTGCATTCTACGGAAAGCGAACAAAGGAAGAAACTTATCTGCTTGTAAAAGAGGCTGTAGTTGAGCTTCAGGCTAAGATTAAAAAAAGCAGGTGGGATGTGGAGCTTGCTCCTGAAACAACTGGAAAAGCATCGCAGTTTGGGGATTTAGACGAGCTTTTAATGCTGCGGAAGGAGACTGGCTGCAGCCTGACTGTTGATTTTGCCCACCTCAAGGCGAGGAACAGCGGAAAAATAGACTATAAAGAAGTTTTTGCAAGGCTTAAGCAGCTGCAGCATATACACTCCCACTTTTCAGGAATTGAGTTCACTGAAAAAGGAGAGAGGAGGCACATTCTTACTTCAAAAGAGGATTTTATTCCTCTCCTGTCTGAAATCAAGAGGAGCAATGCAGACATCACAGTCATCAACGAAAGCCCAGACCCTCTTGGAGACACAATCCTCTGCAAGAAGCTTTTTGCATCCATTAAATAATCAAGTTGATTCCATTAATTTTAGGTTTTTCTTGACCATTAATTTTAAATATGATTAATCCTTATCAGTTTTATGGCAGAAAACCCAGATGCTAACAATAGCAGCCCTTACATGGCAGTATTCCAGCTTGGAAGTTATATTGACGAGGCAGTCCGGGTTTTTGCGCAGGAAGAAGGCACAATCGACTTTGACAACAATCTTGATTCTGAATATCGCGGAAAAGAGTATATCATAAACTATATGGGCAGGAAAATAAGCGTTTCCCTTAACGAAGGAATTATTGAGGTTAAAAGCGCACCCCCTCTTCCTGACAAGGTGTTTTCAGCGCTTTCAGAAGTCCTTGTTGATTTTAAGCAGAGCTGCGAATGCGGAGGGGGCATTGAAACTATTGTTGCAAAGGGAATATGCCTTCCTGAAAACAATAAGGTTTTTAAAAGCAAAAAGCAGGAATAAGTGCATGAAAAAAATAATTCTTGACACGAACTTTCTTCTTATACCCTTTCAGTTCAAGGTTGACATATTCTCAGAGATAGAAAGGCTGTGCAGCTTCACCCACAAAATAGCAATGTTTGACACTGCAGTAGGCGAGCTTGAGAAGATTGCAAGGGAGCAGAAGGGAAGGGACAAGCTTGCTGCCTCAATTGCGCTCCAGCTTGTGAGGCACAAATGCATTGAAATCATAAAATCCAAGGCAGGATTATCTGTTGATGACATGACTGTTGAGTATGCAGGAAAGGATACTATTGTGGCAACCCAGGATTCAGGCCTTAAAAAAAGGCTTAGGGAAAAAGGAGTGGGGATTATCTCACTTAGGGGAAAGTCAAGCCTTTCAATGTTTGGCTGCCATGGCGACTGAGCATTAATACTGCTTTAAAAAAGCAAAAGCTTTAAAAATGGATTCATTATCCTTTCAATAGCAAAAGGGTTATCAATATGTTTTACAAGGCAGAACTAAAGGACCATATCAGAGTACCGCCCAAGTTTTTTGATTTGGACGTGGAAGATGCAGTGCTCAAGGCTATCAAGTCAAAGTATGACGGCTACATAAGCGCAGAGCTGGGCATAGTTGTTGATGTTGAGAGGATTAAGGAAGTCCAGGAAGGAGTAATAATACCCGGCGATGGCGCATCCTACTATGAGACTGTATTTGAGATAATCACATTCAAGCCTGAACTGCACGAGGTAATACCAGGCAGGATAAAGGACATTGCTGATTTCGGCGCATTCATAACAATGGGCCCAATCGAGGGAATGATCCACATATCGCAGACAATGGATGACTTCGTGTCTTTTGCAAAGGACAAAGTTCTTTCAGGAAAGGACACAAAAAGGATGCTCAAGGTTGGCGACAGCTGCAGGGCAAGGGTGATTGCAGTTTCATTTAAGGATGTTACAAACCCAAAAATAGGGCTTACAATGAGGCAGGAAGGCCTTGGAAGGCTCGACTGGGTTGAGGATGACGGCGCAAAGGAATCCAAGGACGATAAAGAGGCAAAGGAGCCCAAGGAGCAGAAAGCGCCAAAGGAGCAGAAGGCTGACAAAAAGAAGAAGTGAGCGCCTTCTCTGATTAGCGAGGTTTTACGATGAAAAGAAAAATATGCAAGAACTGCAAGCTGTTTGTTGAAGGCGGCGAATGCCCAATCTGCAAAAGCACAAACTTTCTCCAGTCATGGAAGGGAAGGATTGCAGTTGTTGACTTTTCGCGCTCCCAGATTGCCGCAAAAATCGGCATAAAGGCGAACGGCGAATACGCAATAAAAGCAAAGTGATGTGATACAAATGGAGCTTAGAATAACGCATACAGACGAGAAGCCATTGCTGGCTCGAAAGGAGATTAAGGCGCAGATTTCATTCCAGGGAGCAACCCCTTCAAATGCAGAGCTGAAGAAGGCTCTTGCTTCGCAGGCAAAGGCAGATGAGAATGCTGTTGTGCTCAAGGGAATTTACACTGCTTTCGGCGCAACAGAAGCTGAAGTAAACGCATACATCTACAATTCTGTTGAGGACATGAAGAAGTTTGAGCCAAAGAAATTCACTGCAGAGCCAAAGAAGAAAGCTGCAGCTGAAGGCGAGGCTGCTTAAAACCAAGTGATTCAAGATGGCTGAAAAAAACAAGAAATCAAAATCAAACCAAATCTGGAAGATATACCAGAAGGAAGGCGAAACAGCAAAGAGGAAGAACAAGTGCTGCCCAAAATGCGGTGCAGGATACTTCATGGCTGCACACAAAGACAGGACCACCTGCGGAAAGTGCGGCTACATGGAGAAGGTTGCCCGGAAGTAAGCTGTTTTTTTTTATTTCATTGATTGTTTCTGATTTCAAAGTGCAATTTAAATTGCAGAACTCGCATAATAATTTATTTTTTTCTGGCAATAGAGCGCACCAATGAATGCAGTCAATCTTTTTAATTTTAATATAACCTATCTAAATATAACCAAATAGAACAAGATTTCCTAAACTCCCTGAAGCACGAGAAGGTCTTCTGTTGTCAGCTTTTCGCCCTTCTTCATTTTTTCTTCCACAAGCATCTGCTTCTCTGCAAGGGTGTGCTTCTTCTTCGCATCCTTCTCCCTCTTGCTTTCAACCTTGCTCTCGCCGAGCTTCTCATTCACTCCTGCGATTGCAGCAAGCTTTTCCTGGAGCTTTTCGTTGATGGAATTGAACTCTGCCTTCTTCTCTTTGAACTTGTCGAATGCAGCCTTCTCCTCTGCCCTGAGAGTGTCAATCTGCCTTCCGACTTCCATCATGACCTCATGCTTTTCCTGGCTTACCTTTGCGCTTGACTGCACCTTCCTGTGCTTGTCATCAAGTGTTGCCTTAAGGCTGTCTATCTCCTTTGACAGCGCATGCGCCTTTTCAAAAACGTCGCTGAGCTTCTTTGTCTCCTGGTATTTCTTCTTCAGCTCGTTTATCCTCTTCATGAGCTTCTTCTCATTCTCAAATGACATTACTTCAGTCTCTATCTTTGAGTTGAGCTGGTCCATTTCAGCCTTTATCCTTGAAGGGTCTCCCTCAATGCCGTATTTTTTGGAGATTTCAGCCTTCTCTGCATTAAGCTTCTTTATCTCCTCAATCTTGGCCCTGATGGTGTCATTAAGCTCCTTTCTTTCATCCTTGGAGCCCTTCACAGTAGATGTCAGCTGGTCCCTTTCAGTCCTGCTGCTCTTTGCAGTGGAGATAAGGCTGGCTATCTGCTTCTTCAGCTCTTCCTTCTTCCTGAAGAGAGCTTCCTTTTCAGAATTAATATTACCTAAATCTGCCCTTAAAGCCCTTATTTCGCTGTTAAGCTCATTAGCCTGGCTATTCAAACCTTTCTTCTCTTCCTCGCTTAACATTCGATTTCATGTCTTTAAAATGGGGGCTTAAAAGCGCCCAAAATAAAAACAAGTTTATCCGAACAGCGCTCCGAGTCCGGCAGCAGCCTGCTCTTCAGTCTTTTTCTCTTCTTTCTTGTCTTCCTTCTTTGCTTCGCCTGCAGGCTTTCCTGATGGTGCAGCAGCTGCAGGTGCAGCAGCCTGGGCTATTGCAGCCTTTTCTATTGCTGCGTTTATGTCAACGCCCTCAAGAGATGCAACAAGAGCCTTTACCCTTGACTCGTCGGCTTTTGCGCCGGCTGCCTCGAGCACTTTCTTGACTGTTGCTTCCTCTATCTTACCGCCTGCCTTGTGAATCAGCATTGCCGCATATATGTATTCCATTTTTGCTCCCTCCAATTTATTATTATAAATCTCGAATGAGTGTAATCTGAAGTCCTTATGCTGCCTTTTCAGGCATTTCATCCTTCACGCTGAGCATCTGCCTTTCAGCCTTTGCAAGCAGCTCTCCGACGACAGCATCTGCCATGATGTTCTGCGAAAGCGCAACTGCTTTTGATTCCATGAATGCCTTCTGTATGAGGCATTCCCTGTTTTCCTTTGTTGCGAATGCAGCTTCGCATGAGAGGTTGAATGCCCATCTTGCAGCCTTTGTCAGGTCTGCCATGAACTTGTCCTCGTCTATGTCGAGCACGCTCTTTGTGAATATGTCCCCTTTTTCAAGCACTGCAACAAGGTCAAGCCCGATTTCCATAGGCATTATTCCCAGCCTTGCGAGCATTCCTGCAAGCTTTGCAGATATTACTCCTCCTTCCTTGCATACAACAGTGTCTGCCATTATTGCAATCTTGCCCTCTTCAACCTTGGACTTTATTCCGAGGCCTGCAAGCTCGCTGATGACTGGCCCTGGTGCAAAGGATGTTGGGCCTGCCTTCACAACTATGTCTGAAGGCGCTGTCTGGCCTGCCTTTGCAGGAGCTGTTGACTTGTTCTTTTTTATAGTCTTGAATAATGAGAATGGGTTGTCGTTTGTGAATAGAAGCGCTGGCATTCCCTTGAGGTATGGCTCGAGCTTTTCGATGCCTGGCTTTTCTGCCTTTGCCTTTTCAATCGCTATCTTCATGAGCCTTCTTTTGGTCATGAGTATCTCGACTTTTCCCCTGAGGTTGGTCTTCATGTTCTGGAGCTGTGCTGCAGGCAGGTTCTCAAGGTTTACAGAGCCGACTATAGGGTACTTTTTAATGAGGTCAACCAGCCTCTTCACAGTATCCTTTTTTGCCTGTGTTACTATTTTTGCCTTATGGACTTGTGCCATTTTCACTGCTCAGAATCTTCTTTCTGCTCCTTCTGCTTTTTTTCAGCTTTGGGCTTCTGCTGCTTCTCATCTTTTTCTGATTCAGCAGCCGGCATTTCAGACCCCACTTTTAATGCCTTGCCCATTGTAAGCTTTAGGAATATGTTCTTGACATTGTTCTTTTCTGAAGGAAGAAGCACAAGGACCTGCTTGAAAACAGTCATTATGTTGTCAAGGACCTCCTCGTCTTTCATCTCCTCATTTCCTACCATTACCTTGATTGAAGGCGAGGTCTTTGCAACAATCCTCACCATGTTCTTCAGCCTTTCATAAAGCTGCTTTAAGTTTGCATTTGGAGGGACAACGCAGCCTGCCTTTGGGTTTGGCATCTTTCCTTTTGGGCCGAGAACCCTACCAAAGCATTTAGCGACGTCCGGCATTATGTTTGCCTGCGCTATGAAAAAGTCGTATTCCTTTGCAAGCTTTTTTGTGAGCTTCTTTTCCTTCTCATACTTTATGAAGTCCTGCTGCTCAACAGAGAAGTCGCATGCCTCTTTTGCCTGCGCTGAAAGCTCAGGGCCTACAAGCGCGCATATTTTTGTCTTCTTTCCCTTTGAATGATGAAGTGCGATAAATGAGTCAATCTGGTTTGAAGTGTCTTTCAGGTTGACATCCTTGAGATTTATAATGAGGTCAAAGCTCTGCTTGAATTTCCTTTTAGGAGAAGTCTTCCGTACAAGCTGTATTGTTTTTTCGAATTGTTCTTTATCCATGTGCAATTTCACCCTCCTATTCTGAGCGACGGAAGATAGCCTTCAAACCGCAACCCATAGTTAACGGGATTAATTGATTTATTTCATGAGAGTTGGAGTTTATTTATAAATCTTACTGTTTTTCTGCCGGATTTAGCTTATTTTCAGTCGAAAAGAGCTTAATCTGCAGCAACCCTCTCAATCTGCAGCCACTCCCTCAATGTCGCTGTAAGGAATCTCGCCGAAGCTGCATACCCTGCACGTCCATTCCATGTAAACCCAGTTTCCAACCCTCTGTCTGAGCGGCGCTTCAGGAATTTCAGCACGGAGAAGCGCGTGGCCTGGGATTAAAACAATCTCATTTTTTATGCCGACAGCGCCCAGAAGCGCAGAAAGAAGTATTGCTCCGTCCTCGCAGTCCCCTCCTCCTGTCTTGAGGGTTTCTGCAGGCGATGCAATGTATTCTCCTGAATGAGGGTCTGAAATGTATTTTATGCTGTCCCTGACAAAATAATAGATTGCCTTTGCATGGCACAGCCTTGATTCAGTGCAGCTTTCTGCAGCTATAATATTTGCAGCCTGCTTTATCCTCGGATCATTCATGCTTTGTGCAGCTTCAGCCTCGCGTATGCTTTCCCACCCGCTGCCTTCTGCACTGCTGATTCCAGGAATCTGCGCCTGGACTGCTGCAATTGTCGGAATGCTTTTGGGCTCAGGGCTCATCTTTATGCTGTAGTAAGGCACTGCAAAAAGCACAATAAGCATGAGGATGAACAAGGCAGCAACTGCCTTAACAGGCCCTTTAAGCATTGTTGGCTCTTCTTCAATCTCTTCAGTTTCGCCTGGCATGATTATTCTGCTGTGCTTTTCAGGAGTTTTATGTTTTTCATCATTGCTCATGCAAAAAAGCCTGCATTGTTTGAATATAAATCTGCTGTTTTCGAACAAACAGATTGAGAAGTGGGGATGCAGGCTTACTGTCGCATTGCCGCGCTTCGTGCAGAATATTAAACAGCTTCTTCAAAGGAGTCACGTGCTAATCAAACTCAAAAAAAGAGTACTGCGCTTGGCGGCAATCCCTAGGTCATTGCCGCGCTTCGTGAGGATTATTGAATCGCGTATTTGCAGGAGTCACCTTTTGAAGAATGTCAGAAAACGAGTACTGCGCTGGGCGGCAATGCTGTTAATGCGCTTAACGGTAATGGAGTTCTATGCTTACTTCCCAAACCGTCTCTGCCTGCCTTCTAAGAATTCCTTTACTGAATCCTCAAGATCCTGCTTTGAGAAGTCAGGCCAGTATTTATTCAGGAAAATCCACTCTGAATAGCTCGCGTGCCATGTCAGGAAGTCTGAAGTCCTGAACTCTCCTGAAGTCCTTATGATAAAGTCAGGGTCGCTCTGTATGTACATGTAATTATTGAATGTTTTCTCGTCAACGCTGCTTATCCTGCCTGCAGCTGCGTCCTGCAGCGCCCTGTTTGCAGCATCAACAATCTCTTCCCTTCCGCCGTATGCAACGCAGAAATTCACAATGTAATTATCATACTCTTTTGTTGCTTCCATTGCCTCTTTTGCAGCTTTCTGCACTGAATCTGGAAGCATGTGAAGCCTGCCTATAAACCTTATTTTTACCCTGTTTTCGTGCACGCTCTTGTCTGTCAGCACGTCTTTTGCAGCCTTCTCAAATATTCTCATCAAAAAGCTTACTTCCTTCGGGTCTCTCTGAAAGTTCTTTGTTGAAAAACAATAGAGGCTTAGCTCCTTTATTTTAAGCTCCCTTGCCCATTTGAAAAGGTCGCTCAGCTTGTCGAAGCCTGCCTTGTGGCCGTCCCAGGCAAATCTGCCCTTTTCCTTGGCCCATCTCCTGTTTCCATCAAGAATAATTCCAATGTGCTTTGGGTAGTTTTCTTCCATTAACTCGACCTTTCAAAATCGTTTTCGGTTGGTGATGCCTTGTTTATAAACTTTTGCGTATCCTCTATAATTGGCATGCACGGGTCTTTTACCTTCTCATAAAGCTTTATGAAAACCTCGTGCGGAATGCTGATTCCTGCTCCAAGTATTGCTTCTGCAAGGTAAAGCGCAGTCTCCTCCTCGTCTTCCCTTGGCTTGAAATTAACCAGGCACTTGTAAGTGTGCGAGCAGATAAACCCCTCGTTTGACTCAAAAACAATATCCTTTGCTTTTTTTTGTTTTGCACTGCATGACCTGAACTCCCCTTTGTCAAAATCTGCAGTAAAATCTTCCTTTTCAAGCACATTGCCGTTTGCCTTGAACCCTGACTTGGCAAGCTCAAACTTTGCAAGCTCTTTTACAGCGTCTTTAAACTTCATCTTTTCAATGTTATGGCAGAATGCGCAGCCTGCAATGTTCTCAAGCTGGTGGACCCTTCCAAGATACTGCTTTACCTTCTGCTTTGTCCTTTTGGACTTCCATTTGTTTTCAACGAGATAGGCATATTCCCACTGCTTGACTTTTTTAACCCTTATAAAGGCCATATGAAAAGTTAGGCACCATGATGTATTTAAGGCTTTGGGTTCAGAATAACGGGATTAATATGATGCTAATTGCTTTTTAGCTATTTCTCGCTGAAGATTTGCGCAGAAAACCTGTAAATCCTGCACGAGCTTTCCTTCCACGCATTGGGATTGAGCCCAGCCTTCTCGCAGGTCATCTCAAGCGCCTTTTTTGCATCTGCAGAATATTCTGTGAAAACCTGAGGCAGAAGAAGGCCTATGTATTCTCCTTTTTCAGCGATAAGCCCGTGCTTGCCTATCTTTATCTTGCTTTCGTAAGGCTCCTCGATAAGCTCCGGCCTGGACAGCACAGAAACCTCAATCTTGGCATTGGCAAGCTCTTCTTCATTAAGCTCTGGAAATCTTGGGTCTTCAAATGCAGCAGCCCTTGCAGCTGATGAGACTGCCTCCCAGAGCATGAAAACAGGCTCTGTAAAGCCGATGCACCCCCTAAGCTCTCCGTCTATTGTAATAGTCACAAACGCTCCTGCATATTCAGAGAACTTTTTTTTGGCTTCAGAAGGTATAGCCTGCTCTTTGCCTGAAAAGCATAAAGAAATTGAGTCTCGTGCAATCTTTAGGAGGCTCTTTCCGTCCTCTGCAGAAATATTCATTCTTTTATTGACTTTGCAGCCTTTTTGAAGTCGTCAATTGACTTCTTTAGCCTTTTTATTGCAGCGCTGACAGCCTTTCTTGGCTCTTCTCC
Organism: uncultured Methanosarcinales archaeon; assembly: GCA_964414985.1. Classification (GTDB taxonomy): domain Archaea; phylum Nanobdellota; class Nanobdellia; order Woesearchaeales; family JAGWAF01; genus JAFGCE01. The sequence continues at coordinate 18,350 of CAYPXA010000007.1, read as the reverse complement.
GTCGGTCTCAACCATTACTGTAGGAACTCCTGCAAGAGGGTGGTTTATCCTGTATCCTGCTGACTTGACGTGGCTGTCGTTCCACAGCTCCTTTACAAGCGCGTTGCACACAGTGTGGGTTTCGCCTGAAACTGAAACTACCATCCTGTTTTTCTTTTCCTCGAGAACCTTGATTTCCATTTTAACCAAAGAATAAATAGCTCATTTAAAAACCTTTTTATTTTTATTGAGGTTTGGTATTTGAGAGTGCAAAAAGGGTGACTTCTATCCTGTGTATCCTGCGGGTGTGGAAATTCTGCGTGTGGTGCAGCGGGAATTTGAAATCAAGCATTCCCTCGATATGGAACCCTGAAGACTCTGCAAAAGCCCTTACAAACTGCTCAGTTGAGGTTTTATGGAATGAAAACACCTTTCCTGCAGTCGAAAATGCCTTCTCAAGAAACTCCCTGTCAGCGTGCTTATCCTTTGTGCCGAACGGAGGGTTCTGGAGCACAATATCTGCCTTCTCTTTGAAGCCATTTATGTCTGAAAGGATGAATTCAGCATCTCCCAGTTTGTATCCTTCTGATTTGAGCAGCTCATAATTCTGCTTTGCAGTGAGCATTGCATTCTCATCTTTCTCGACGAGAAACACCTTTGATGCGCCTGCAAGAAGGCAGCCCAAGCCAAGTATTCCTGTGCCTGAGCCAAGGTCTGCAACTGTCTTTCCATTAAGCTGCTCGCGCATTAGAATCATCCATATGACGTCTGCAGCGATTTCAGGCTCTGTAATATACTGCTCTTCCCTCACTTTGGGCTTTTCAAAGCCTTTAAGGCCTGAAAGAGCTATTGCCAGGCTGGATTTTGAGTTAATCTGAGGCATTGCACTCACTTTTGATATTTTTGCTGTTCAAAACCGGCTGGAGTATATAAAATATAGTGTTTTAGGGCTTATCCTGCCTTTCACACTTGATGCCTAACTCACTTTTCAGCAGTTTGTATAGATTCATATAGTTCTATTATAAAACTCTGAAAGGGCATATACTATTTAGTATATGGGTTGTAATATGATTGTATCTATCTTGTATATGATTCCTATATAGATTACCTGTTTTCTGTCATTTCAAGGTCTTTTCAGATTCTTTCAAATGTTTTTTGCGGATTTTTCAGGCTGACAACAGCTCATATTCTCACTTTTAGGCTTTTTTTAGGGGATTATAGCCTAAACGTGCTGTTTTGTTTTGTTCATTTGGAAGATTTGAGGGTTTTTGGCAGATAGGGCTATATAATACTGCGCAGGATTTCTCACATTCCCCTGATTTTATATATGATTCCTATATATTTTGCTCATTTTTCCAGTTTTTCTTTCATTTTTCAGGCTGCAGGCCTTGTTTTTCTTGGATTTTTGCTATTTGAACTCTCACTTTAGGGCATTAATTAGGGGATTTTGCCATAATTTCATATATTATTTCCAAAATAAACTCTCACTTTTCAGGAATAGAGGCATACTATATAATATTGCAGGTGTCTCTGCACTTAGAAGCTAGATATAATATATCATAATATTTGCCATAATCTGTACTTAGAACACATATCTTGTATATATAGTGGCATATACTGTTTTTAGTGCACTTTTAGGCTATACCAACCCTCGTTTTTGATCCAAATCTCACTTTTTTTGGGCATTTTTTCGGTGCCTAACCGACTCACTTTTGAGCTTTTTTTGAACTTTTTTTAGCTTTTTTTTCAAGCTTTTTTTCTTACTTTTTGGCTGATTTTAGGCCTCATTTTGGCATCACTTTTTTGGCTTTTTTTGCAAAATTTTGGCTGTTTTTTAAGGCAATTTTAAGTGATTTTTTTTGCCATTTTTAGGCATTTTTTCATGCTTTTTTTTGCTGTTTTTTATCATTTTTTTGGCAGATTTTTATGCTTTTTTTTGCATCTTTTTTAGGGTTTTCTGCCGCTTTTTTTGGGCTTGTTTTTGGCATTTTCGGGCCTGCTTTTTTGCGCTTTTTTTGGCTTTTTTCAGCCATTTTTCTTGCACTTTTCTCATTCCCATTTCATTCCCATCTCATTCCCAGGACAGTCCCAGGACGTTCCCATTTCATTCCCATTGGGAATGACAAAAAAGGCTATAACTCATGAATTCAGGACTTTAAAGGCTTTCTCATTCCCATAATAGTCCCATTTTATTCCTGGGAATGTCCTAATTCATTCCCATTTTTTTGAATCGAAAGGTTTTTATACCAGAATTTTTTGGATAGTCCTGATTATGTGGCCGTTCAGAAAAAAGGGGGAGATAGAAACAAGGATTTCCAGGCTTGACTCAGCCCTCGAAAATTCATTCGAGAAAGTCAGGCAGGACATGGCTTCAGTCAGCGGCTGGATAAGGTATCTTTATTCGCAGGATGCTGAAAGGCAGAAGCTCATAGGGATAATCCATGCCCAGATGGAGCACCTTGCCAAAGCACAGTCTCAGCAGGGCCAGCTTCAGCTTCCAGACATGAGCCACATCACCAGGAAGCTTTCTGATTTTGAGCAGAAGATTGACACAATAGGGGTTTCTGTCAAGACAATTGAGCCTATCATCGACAAGGTTGCAGTGCTCAATTCGCAGGTAAGAATGATGGAGGAAACCCAGAAAACAGTGTTTGACAAGCTAAGAGAATTTGCAGGAAAACTCGAAGAAATGCCTGCTTCAAGGGTGATATCCCATGCTTCAGCGCATTCACCAGGAATGTCCAATTTGAAGGAAAAAATCATCAGGAAGGTTGCAAGGCACTCAAAGGACTACATCAAAAACCTTATACTTTCAACAATTGCAAGATATGACGAGCTTTCTGCGCTCCACCTAAGGGAGATGATTGTGGAGGAGCAGGGGCTTTGCTCTAAAAGCACGTTTTACAGGCTGCTTGAAGAGCTTGAGGCAGCGGATGCAGTAAGCATGATTGCAAGGGGCAAGGAGAAGGTTTACCTGCCCAAAGCAGTCCAAAAGCACGCTGTGAGGACAGTTTGAAAGCAGGTTTTGCAATCGCAAAATAGATTTTGGAATACAGAAAACCATTTAAGCAGAAACAAAAAAGCCAATTAGGGGGTGTTTGGGATTAGAAGTGACATTAACGACGGACAGGTAGGCATTTTTGCCAAAAAGCAGCAGGGTGAGCTTGAGCTCGTAAAGGAGCAGGTTTCAGAGTCCTTTGAGCAGATCAAGGAGCAGTTTGAGGACCATCTTGAGGCCATAAACGAGAACACTAACGAAATCCAGTCAAATTTCGAGTATTTGTGCGAGCTGGACAGCAAAATTGACAAGCTGAATGAGAAAATCGAGAAGCTTGCGCTTATTCTCCAGCAGCAGAGCGGTGTTTCAGCTGAAAAAAAGGCATACAGCATAAAGGCGCTTACTGCAAAGGAAAAGGAGGTCTTTTATGCGGTTTACGTGCTTACAGAGCACAACAAGTACACAACCTACAAGGATGTTGCACGAAGGGTTGGCTACACTGAAAGCCTTGTTGCTTCATACATGACAAGCCTTGTCGAGAAGGGAATACCCATTTCAAAGAAGTACTCAAGCAAGCTGGCATACATCACTCTTGAGCCTGAATTCAGGGAGCTGCAGGCAAAGGAGAATATCGTCGGCATAAACACCCTTCTGACATACTGGGTATGAATGCCTTTTTTTGATTTTTATTCAGTTTTTTCTGTATTTTCCTGCTTTTTTTCAGCGCATTCTGCAATTTTCTTCTCTTCCAGGGGAATGTCAGGCTGAAGAGGATCTGGGCCAGGCTTATCGGGTTCTGGCTCGTCAGGCTCTGGAGTTAATGGGTCTGGGCTGGGCTCTTCTGGTTCTGGCTCGACAGGCTCTTCGCTTCCAGCCAATTCTGCAGCAGCTGCGCCAATAGCAGGGGTCTGCTCTCCAGAAGGCATATTCTGCCTGATTTTTTCCTTTTTGACCTCATTCTGGAGCATCCGCACAAGCTCAAGGCTCTGCTCGACATGGCTCCTTATCGTTGTTTCTGCCTTTTTGAATGCAGATTCAAGGTTTGTGCCGTTCAGCTCATAGCCGATTACGACCTTTCCGCTGGCTACAAACGATGTTTTTTTGAGAAGGCTTAGGGACAGCCATCTGCCCAAGTAATCGTACATTGTCTGCCTCTTAATGCCTGCAAAAATGCCCATGTCTTCGACAGTCATGACTGCTGCTTCAGGCTTCTTTTCCCTGTTTGCAGCTTTTTTGCGCTCATACAGTTCAAGAAGGAGGCTGTGCATCTTTGCCTGGCCGTCCTTTTTCCTTGGCAGGAGCCCGAATCTTGCAAGCAAAATCCTTGCTATCTCGTCGGTTTCCGCATCTGGCAATGGTTCGGTTAATTCAAGTTCAAATTTCATGATTATCCCTGCATTTCTGTTCTTTATAAGTTTTACGATAATCCCGACAGTGTGTCCAGTGGTGTTTGCTTAAAAGTTTTAAGCTTTAATTGTAACTTTTAGTTTAAAAAATTAATTAAAAATATTTGGTTTTGCTTAAAAGTTTTAATCAAATTTCTTTTCGATTGTTTTTTTGCGTTTTTGAAACCCTGATTTTTGCCTGATTTTTTGTTTCCTTTATAAAGAAAATCAAATAAACGCGCTCAGAGAAGACTTTTTTCAAAAAAGGTGTTTGGATATGGCTAAACCCTTAAAAATTTGCCAAATTTTGCGCATCAAAGCCTGGCAGGCATCCAAAATCCCGACAATTTTGACAAACTAGGGTTTTCTTGGTTTTGAGAAAAACTGCTCATTCTGGGTTTATTCCGACGTAGTTGGGATAATCTCTGCTTTTCCAGGGTTATTCCGACAAAAAAGGTTGAGGTGCTCTTCGCGCACAACCCCGGTTTAACAGCAAAATTTGCAATTCTATGCACGATTAAGCGAATTCTGGGATGATTCCTTACACTTAGGGTTATCCTGTTTTTGCTGGTTGGAATATGCTAAATCCAGGGCATCAAAAAAGCTGAATTTTTGCGGGAATGCAGCATTGTACACTGTCATGATAAGGTGCGATGAAGGAGGCTCATTACCGTCGTATTTAAACCTTATTTCAGCCTTAAGGTCAAAAACATCCTTTACAACATTCTCATTCCTTGATGTTGCGCAGAACTCCATAGCCTGGCTCATCCTTGAAATGTCATACCAGTTTCCGAGGATAAACCCAAAAACAAGGGGTTCAGTAGCAGGAGCATAGGCTGTTCCATTTTCAGAAAGATTTGCCATCTCTCGGGCAGTCATATTTGCGTTTATTGCACAGCGGCATATTTCACTAGGATTTCCTGTAATGCCTTCAGCTCCCAGAATGCACTCCATTGAGAGGTAATTGCCTTCATAGTTCATCTTTTTTTGAGTGAAATATGCAGGGTCATTTCCTTCTTTTATCTCGCTGGTAACATGTTTTTTTAAGGTTTCATTAAATCTGACTGCAATGCGCTTAGCTTCAGGTGTTTTGTTTGCTTTTTTGTCTAGTTTTAAAAAAGTTTCAAGGCTTTCTTCGATTTTTTCTTCACTCATTTTCCGAAAATCACATAATCTGGTTTTATTTTTTTATGAAAATCTGAGAATTTTTTCGCAAAAATCAGTTGCCTTTTTCTCGCTAAAGTAGTAAAAAAAGCTTTTTTGATTTTATCGTCGAAAAACGTCTCACTCACTCCGCGGGTTAACCAATGTTAATATTTAAAGATTATGCTTTTGTAACCTCTATCTTTAAGTGTTATATCCTCCTTTAAAATGCATATTTTAATATCGTTTTTGTTTAATACCTTTTAGAAAATGCTTATTCAAATATATTTATTATAAAATAGATATTAAACTGCTAATAATCCCTCCCAAAAGTGAGGGTTTGTTTAGGGTGTTTTGCCAGAATACAAATTTCTTATCAAAAAAGAGTGAGATTTTGGGATAATTCAAGAATTTGTTTGTTTTTTCTTTATTTTTTCTTTTTTTCGAAGTTTTTATGCATTTTTCCAGTTTTTGCATGACCTCTGCTGAAATGGCAAATTTGAAGGCTTTAGCCTGCTTTTTTGCACAAATTGGGCTATATGCCTTTCTGGAAAGTGAGCCTTTTCAGAAATTCAGTTAAGAACTTAGAACTAATTTGTTAGGCACCACAAATTTTGTGCATCCAGTCATATAAAAAATAAAAGAAAAACTGCAAAGGAGAGCCTATAACCCCTTAAAAGTGAGGTTTGGGCTTAGCCTACATAGCTTAGGGTTTTTTTCTCCTTGAGCTGCTGCGCCTTTGCTCCCTGCTCCATTAATGTTTTCAGCTTTTCCTCAAATTTCTCTGCCTGCTTCAGCAGCGGCTTGTAATCCACGTCGAGATTAAGGTATTTGTCCAAAACCTCGATTATTTTTGCAGCTGCCTTGCTGTCCGGAAGGTTTGAGTGCGTTTCAGAAAATATGCACGTCATAGGTATGTCTGACTTTATCAGGAGTGCAGATGTTACGCCCATTATTATGCCCTCATTAAGCGGCTCAATGCCTTTTGATTTCAGGTCTTTTGTAACCTTTGGCGAGCTTGAGTAGAAAAATGTCCCTGTCTCCTCTTCAGCACTCTCTCCTGCAGTTGCAGAGCCGACTCCTTCAAGGCATATGACCTCTTTTGCGCCGAGCTCCTTGCAAAGGCCCATTATTGTTTCAGCAGCCTTCCATTCTATTCCGTTTGCTCCTGAAACCGAGTGGACAATAACCAGATTATAGTCCTTGTTGTAATAGATGCTTACGGGGTCTATGACTTTTCCGCCGTGGATTGCGACTGTTGCAGGCAAATCCTCAAAATAAAACCTGCCTATCTGCTCGCATTTAAGGTGGCTTATGAGAAATTCAGAGGCGATTGTGCCTACAAGGCCGAAGCCTGGAAATCCCTCGATGACAATTGGGTTTTTTGGCTTTTTGCTTAGTTCAAGATTCATGATTGCACCTCTTTTTTTTATTTCCGGGATTATTATCTTATTATCCTATTATCTTTTCTATTGGTTATCCTCGTGGAATCTTTCGGGCTCTGCGTATATAAACTTTTTGGCGCACTGCATCGAAACATTTAAATATTGAATGCCCCAGTTTTTTTCTATCTAAGACTAAACAAAAGAAGGTGATAATCAAATGTTTAACTCAAAGAAAGCACAGCTTGGA
>CAYPXA010000007.1:0-11113 GCA_964414985.1 uncultured Methanosarcinales archaeon | reverse complement strand
CTAAACAAAAGAAGGTGATAATCAAATGTTTAACTCAAAGAAAGCACAGCTTGGACTAATTGAATTGAAGTTTTTTGCATTTGGGCTTATTGCAGGCCTAATAATCGGAATAGCACTTCTTATCGTGCATACAAAAGGAATCTGGAAGATACCATTCCTTTAATTCTGGCTTTTATTTTGTGTATTTATTTTTTGATTTTTGATATTATTTTTGAGATTATTGGCTGCTGCTTGTTTTAAGCCCTAATCTTTTTATAATCCTGATTATTCAGCACTAAATTCAAATCAAAAATTGGAGTGGTTTAAAATGGCAAAAAAAGGAATTGGAAAAGCTGCTGCTGAATTCATATCAGACTTTGAAACCGAAGTGAAATATAAGGTCGGCGAATATACCGAGAGAATAGACAGCCTTGGCTCAAAAGTGAAAAACCTGGAAGCCGTGCTTAAGGAAAACCAGCCAGCAATTGAAAACTATAAACCCCATTTGAATGCATTTGAGCTTCTTAATGTTTATGTACGCGAAGAAAGGACTCATTTTTCAGCTGAAGACTCCAAAAAATTGAACGCATCCAATTTTACAGACGGCAGCCATTACCTCCCTTTGTTTTACGGAATAACCAAGGCATTCAGGGAGCTTGGCGAAAAAAAGAGCAAGTATCAGGAAATGCTTCACAAAGTCAGGAGCCTGAACTCAAGGAACAGCCTGCTTAAAAAGGAAAATATTAATCTGCAGGAAGAGCTGAATTCTGCAAAGGAGCAGTATGAAGGATTGAAGGAAGAGATTGACAGCTTCAAACTCCAAATTTGCCTGCTTGAATACGGATTAAAATGCATTTCTGAACTGAAGGATGAGGGAAAGGATTATTTTGCACCTGCGCTTGAAGAGAATAAAGAATCTAGCGAAAGACTTAACACCATAATTGAAAGGACAAAATATGAGCTCTACAGCACAATTGCCACAGACTGGCTTATGAATGACTATATCCCCCTTCTTAAGAGGATAAGGGAAACCAGGAAAAATGTCGCTCAAGGGCTTGAAGAGATTAACAAAGTCCTGCTGAAATACGAATAAACCTTAGAGCTTTCAAATGGATAAAATGCCGCAAAACAAAAATGCTTTTGGAAAAGCAGCTGTTGAAGAATTTTTTGAGCTTAACAGGCAGATTAAGGAAGGCATTGGCGCAACAAAAAATCAGGCATTGCTGCTTAAGCAAAGGCTGAACAGCCTCAAAGAATTAATTTCAGGTATGTACTCCAATGAGCAATACATTTCAGGAAGGCAGGCAATGCTTGCCAGAAATTATGACTCTGCATTGAACCTCTTTGCAGGCCTTGAAGAAAGGGGAAATTTTCCTGACAAATCACTTCTTTATCTTGACATTGGGACTGCAAAATGCCTTAAGGGAGGAGATTTCATATGGGGCGCTGTAGACGAGCTTTTGCAGGTTCATATGCACCCTGAATTTCTTAAGGGAGTTTATGCAGCTGCTGACAACAACATGGCATGGGTTCATGCTTATGCCGGAGTTGGCTACAGAAATGCAGGAGATGCTGAAGCAGGCAATTACTGCTTTGAAAAGGCTGCTGAGCTTGCTTCTGGAAAAGATTTAAGGTCTCTTGAGATTGTTGTTTTTGACTATTTGGAAGCAGCAGGCCTTAAACTCTAAGAATGCCTTTCTATTTTGTGCCTTAGCTCCATCACTTTCTTGAGTATTACATCAACTTCAGTAAGTGTTCCGGGAATGTAAGTTTCAATTAAATCCTTCTTGAACAAGGCGTGCCTTGCATGCCCTCCTTCAAGGATTGTATGAATCAGAACATGAGGGATTGCATGCTTATACTCGTCATTTATAGAATTTCTTAGGATTCTTTCATAATATTTTGTGCATTCAGTGAATCCTGTGAAATTAGAGTTCCTTTGCATTGCTTCAACAAGGCTTCTTATTTCCCTAAGCTCTTTTTCATGCTTCCTATACCTTCTGTCTCTTGCAGACCTTCTTGCAAGATGCCTCACAGCTGAAAGATAGTCCTTTGCGCTTTCATGCCTTGCTGTTATTCCATGCTCCATGACTGCAATTGCTGCATATGCATTGTCCTTTGCATTTTTTGCGTTCGTTCCTTCGTGAGGATTCCATTCATGAACCCATTTTTTGAGGGCTGCAACAAATGCAGGGCACCCTTCATCCCTTATTTTATGGGTAATCTGCCTGATTAATATGAGCCTTGACTGCATAGCCTTTATGTTTCCAAGGTCTGAAGGATGGCTGTGCTTTTTTTCATCATCTTTGTCTTTATCCTTATCTGTTTCTTTGTCAGAGTCTTTCTTTTCTTCTTCGTCCTTTTCCTTGTCTTCATCTTCTGGCTTTGGAGGTTTTTCAGGCTCTTCGCCGCTTTTCTTTCCTCCGAGATTTGTAAGCAGCATTATAATCTTGACTAAGAGTATCACAAAGAATATCAGCGCGAGAAGCGCAAGCAGCCCGCCTACGACAGGCACATGCTCATTGAGCCATGAGATTAGGCTGGGGAATGTTGCAGCCATTGTAAAATACATTGCAACATAAGCAATTGCTGCAAGAGTAAGGCTGTCTGCGCCTATATCCAAAGATTTTACAAAAACCCATATCATATATCCTATAAGGGCAACAACTATCAGGCCGGCAATAGGTCCAAATGAGCGCAGGCTGAATCCTGCAGACCTCTCAAAAAGCACAAGCCCAAATGCAAGCGCAAGCGAAACTCCTACGCTTACTGCCTTGCCCCCTTTCTTTGCCTCAAACAGCTTTGTGAATGCCACCTGGGTAATGCCAAGGAATATTATCAGGTAGATTGCGCCGTCAATAAGAAGCCCGAACTTGTCATATACTTTCTCAATCTGGCCTATTGGGTGGAGGATTGAGCCTATTATTCCTGTCTCTTCTTCAGCAGCAAATGCTGAAGCTGATGCTAACGCAAGCATCAATGCAAATACAAATGCGAGATAAAATGCAGTTTTCATTGCTTTCTTCCTATTTCTTTAAATCCGCCTCTGCTTTTTTGGCCTCGTTTTTGTCTGATTCAGCCAAGTCCATAACCCTTTTAGTGATTACTATTATGGCATCAAGATATTTTTTAAGCTGAAAGATTGCATTTTTTTCATCGCTTAGCGCTTTGAGTATTGGTGAGAAATCAGCCTGGATATCCTTTTGAATCAATGAGCCTCCAGTTGCTATGAGCCCTTCCTGCTTTTTCAGGTTTTCTTCAAAAGCATTCATTGTTCCTTCCAGAGTGTGGAGGGAATCTTTCATGAATTGGACAAGCTTTTCTGCGCTTAGCGCATAGCTGACCTCTTGTTCATCAAGCTTTTCAAGGATTTTTTCCTTTTCACCCTTGCCAAGTTTTTTCATATGCTCTTCAAGCGCCTTGACCTGGTTGTGCGCCCTGAATGCATACCGGTTTTCCTTTTTTTCATGCCTGAAAAGATGGCCTATTGAGCCTTTTAATTCTTCAAATTTCTTTCTGGCTTCCTGGATATATTTTTTCTTTTCTGCCCTATTATTTTTTGGCGTGCTATTCAGCATGCTGACAAATCCCTCTATCTTGGAATAGACTTCCTTGATGTCATTTTCAACAAGAATATCCTGGTACTCAAAGCGTTTTTCAGTTTTTTCAACTTTGTCGTCCAGCTTTTCCTCTTTTTTCTCTTCTTGGGTCATATTTTCCTTTTCCTTGTCAGGCAGGTTTTTTGCTGCATCAGGGTTGGCTGCCACTTTTTGGGCATCTGTTGCAAGGTCTCCTGTAGGCGTAATATCTTTTGCGTTCTTCCTAAAAAATTGAACCCCTGCAATTACTGCAACTACTGCGCTTACAAGGAAAACTAAGCCCAGGATTGATGCAACCATTGGGAACTTTGATGAGATAGAACCCATTAACCCTATTCCGATAAGGGCTGTATAGAACAGGATGTAAGCCATTATGAAGGCGTGTGTTTTTTTGAAGTTGAAGCTTTGCAGCCCCTGGTAGCAAGCGAAGCACATTATGGCAAGAAGTATGATCATTGCAACTGGGCCGAATGATTTTAAGTTGAAGCCTGCAGTTTTTTCCCAAAGTGCAAGGCCGACTGCAAGCACTATTCCTATGCCTGCAACCATTACTTTTCCGCCTTTGTTTTCAAACTTTTTTCCTATTGTTGCCTGTGCAAGGCCTATGAATATGACCAGATATACTCCCAAATCAATAAGAGTAGAATAGTTCTTGTCTGGGTTGTCGTAAAGCTCGTTGAGGTTTCCGAACATTCCAAAGATGCTGCCAAGCATGCCTTCCTGCTGCACTGCAGCAAGTGCTGATGCTGCAAGCATTGCAGCAAAAATGACTGAGAATAATAGCATACTGCCAATCTTTTTGTTCATAATAAAATCACCTCATGATTTACATCTTTTAAATAAATGTGAACTAGTCCAGAAATTTGAAATTTACTATATAAAACTTTCTATGAGAACAGAGAATAATAAGAATTTTGGGAAGCAATCAGCTTAAGCCATTAATTTACTTAATCTGGACTTTTGTGCCAAGGCTCTGGCCAGGCATGCCTGTCTCAAATATAGCCCTTACAGCGCCCTTGTTCCCATGTGTTCCTGCAACTTTTCCTTTAAGCTCTTTGTTTGCAGGGCTTTTCCACATTACAGACTTGCCGACAAGCGACGTTGCCTTGTCTTTCCTGTCAACGCCTTCAACTTCTATTATCATGTGGTTGCACTTCTGGGAGTGCCTGTTTCTCCTGAAATTGACTATTGTTCCTTCCATAGCAAGCTGGAAAATCGGTCTGGTTTAAAAACCTTATGGAAAAGCCGGGACTTTGTAAATCGCGTAATTAGTGCTTTCAAGCACAATGCTTTCATTGCCAAGATATGCATAAATCTCCTTATGAGGGATGTCTTCTGCATTCTTTCTCATTGCTGCATAATCAAAGCTTGAAATGGATTCGTTTGCATGAAGGTATTTTCCCTCTTCAATCTCCCTTCCAGCTTCCCATTTAAGTATTGAAATTTTTCTTGGCAGGTTTGCGCTGTGTCCTGCATAAATGCCTTCAAGCAATCCTTCAGGCCCGGAATAGCCAGAAGACATAAGGAATGAATAATAGACTTCAAAGCACACTCTTTTTGCAGCAAGGCACTTCCAGCCTTCAAATCCTGGCAGGGCAAATATTCTTGCATCTTCAGGAGTTGCGTCCTGCACTTTCAGCATGAAATTGTACTGCTCCGAAGTCATAAGCCCTCCCTGCCTAACCTCTTCTGTGAAAAGGTTGTAGCCTCCAAGGGAGAATGCAATGAAAAGAAGCGAAGCAGAAACAGCTGCGCATTTTCTGTGCTGTGAAGGAATTCTTGCAAGCAATGCAAGGCAGCAGTATGAAACCAGCGGAATAAGCAGGATTGGCATAAGATACTTGAGCTTGATTAAGTACTCTGCTTCGCCAGCAAAATAAGCAAGGATAAAAGAGAGGAATGCAAAAAACAGGGTTATTGAAACCCAGATTATTCTCTGCTTTTCCCATTTTTTGTTGAAGAATGCAAAAAGGCCGAGCACTGCAAGGAAAAGCCAGGGCAGAAACCAGAACAAAGAATCAATCTGGAGCATGAAGCCGAAAGCAGATGTGATTTTTGGGGCAAGATGGAATCCTGCGCTCTTTATTGGCATCCAGACATAAAAAAGCCTTGGCAGGAAGTAAAGGAATGCAGGAAGGCATATCAAAAATGCAATTCCGAAATGCGCTGCTGCCTTTTTCTTATGATGAATGTTTGCTGCAATTATGACTGCAAGCAGTGCGATGCTTAATGCTGCAAATTCAAGAAAATGAGTCAGCAGAATGCACATCAGGATTAGCGAAGCAGGAATAAGGTGCATTAAGGACTTTGACTTGGAGTAATAAATAAGGAGTGCAAGAAATGCTGCTGCAAGCCCTGCTGAAAAAACTATTGTGAACATCCCATACTTGTATGTTGACAGCCATACTGCTGCAGGAAAAGGAATAACATAAAGCGCAGCTGAAACAAACGCAGCCTTTTTGCTTCTGAACAATGCAAGAGCTATGAAAAAAAGCGATATGACAACTGATGCGTCAATAGCTGCAGCGCTGAAATAGAAGCCGTTGAAATAAGGCATGTTAAGCATTCTTGACATCAGCGCTGAAAATGCATAAGGAAAAACAACATGAAAATAGGCAATTCCCTCTTTGCCGTCTGCAAGATAAGCAGGCATGCTCCCAATTCCATTCTCGTAAACATGGCCTGCCATTGCAAGATGGTGGGAAGCGTCATAATTATAGGCATATGCAGGGTAGTCATAAAGCCCAAACACCATTACCCTTGCTGTAAACGCCAGCAAAAGAAGGGAAACAAGAATATAGTATGTTTTTCCTATTTTGCAAATTCTGCAGTTCTTTCCATTGCTATTCTGAACCATGGAGTGTATTTGTCAGGGTTTTCTTTTATATCTTTCTGAAGCTCTTCAATCCCAATCCATTTGAATGACTCAACTTCTTCAGGATTTATCTTTGGGTCTTTGTCATAATTGCCTATAAAGACATGGTCTATCTCATGCTCTGTAAGATTGTTGCTGAACTCTGCCTTGTAGTGGAATTTGAAAATTTCCTTCAGAGGGCAGTCAAACCCCATTTCCTCAACAAGCCTCCTATGGGCTGCATCTTCTGTCTTTTCGCCAGGCCTCGGGTGGCTGCAGCAGGTGTTTGTCCATAAGCCTCCGCAGTGGTATTTGGAAAGCGCCCTCTGGTGCAGCATAAGCTCTCCTTTTTTGTTAAAAACAAAAATTGAGAATGCCCTGTGCAGCTTTGCATCCTCATGGGCCTTCATCTTTTCTTCCTTTCCTATTTCATTGTCCTGCTTGTCAACAAGTATTACATAGTCCATGAATAATAGGGGATTCTAAGAGTTTATTATATTTTTGTTTTGCATTAAACATATAAAACCCCTTAAATAACCAAATTAAATGGAAAAAAGGCTTAATCAGCTTGTTGACAGCTGCAAGGGAGTTTCAGTTAATCCCCGGTTCTTTTTAGGAGATGAAAAAATAAGCATGAAGCCTGATGACTATCTAGTTCGGGCTGCAAGAAAGAACGGGCCAAACCCTCTTCCTCAGGGAAAAATCATGTTTAATCCAAACTTTACAGAGTATGCAGTGATTCTTCAGGCTCAAAAGAAAGGGAGTTATGTTGATGCTGCTGTTGCAGGATTCAACATTCATGCATCAGCTCTTGACTGCCTTCAGATACAGGGCGGAAAGTCAATGTTCAGGGAGCTCGCCCCAATAATGTGGGATAAGGCTGTGCTTGAAAACCTCATAAGAATCGGGCTAAAGTCAAAAGCTGAAGCTGTCATGGTTGTGCCTTACAGGAAGGTTGAGTGCGACCCCTCCGTTGTTGACTTTGAAAAGATTGAAAAAAGGTATGACATGAATGCCTGCTCATTCGGCTTCAGGTACAGCCGGCTTGAAGACAGGTTTGTTCTGGAGCTTTCCAAAATAAGCGAGGCGCTGCCTGGCTGCTGGCAGCAGCTACTTGACTAGCTGGCTGATGTTCTTTTTCCAGCCTGAAACAAGAAGATTTCTTTTTCCTGCATCCATCTGCGGATGATAAACCCATGAGCCAAGCTGAATCCTGCTTATTTCCTCCTTGCTTTTCCAGAATCCTTCTGCAAGGCCTGCAAGGAATGCAGCTCCCAGTGCTGTTGTCTCCTCTATTTCTGCAACAGAAACTTTCATTTCGAGCATGTCTGCCTGGAACTGCATAAGGAATTTGTTTTTTGTCGCACCGCCGTCTGCATTCAGCGCTTCAATTTTTCCAGCCTCATTTTCCATAACCTCAATAAGGTCCATTGACTGGTATGCAATCGACTCAACTGCAGCACGGACTATGTGCTCTTTTCTTACTCCTCTTGAAAGCCCGAAGATTGCGCCTCTTACATCCTTGTTCCAGTAGGGTGTGCCGAGCCCTGCAAATGCTGGAATAAAATATGCTCCGTGCGTGTCTTCAACAGAGCTGCATATTGCTTCAGTTTCAGCTGCATTTTCAATCAGCTTCATTCCATCCCTAAGCCATTGGACTGCAGCTCCTGCAATGAAGACGCTTCCTTCAAGCGCAAACTGCCTTTCTCCTTTTATTGAAGAAGCGACTGTTGTGATAAGCCCGTTTTTGCTTTCAACTATCCTGCTGCCTGTGTTCATCAGGCAGAAGCATCCTGTGCCGTAAGTGTTCTTTATCTCTCCTTCGCTGAAGCACCTCTGGCCGAAAAGCGCAGCCTGCTGGTCTCCTGCAATTCCTGAAACAGGTATTTGTGTGCCGTTAAAATCATAATAGCCTATCCTTCCGGACGAGTCTACAATCCTCGGAAGCATTTCTTCGCTGGCGCCGAACAGATTCATAAGCCTGCTGTCCCATTTGCCTGAATGGATATTGTACATCATTGTTCTTGATGCATTTGTGTGGTCTGTAACATGCTTTCCAGTAAGCTTAAACACAATCCATGAATCAATTGTGCCCAACAGAGCATCCTTTTTTCCTTTTGCAGCATTGTCAAGAAGCCATTTTGCTTTTGTGCCTGAAAAATAAGGATCTATCCTAAGTCCTGTATTTTTTATAATATAGGATTCCAGCTCTTTGTCCTGCTTAAGCTCTGTGCAGTAATCCTGGGTCCTGCAGTCCTGCCATACAATCGCATTGTGCAAAGGCTTTCCTGCCTCTTTGTCCCAGCACACTATTGTTTCCCTCTGGTTTGTTATTCCGATTGCAGCAATCCTTTCAGCGCCTGCTTTTGAAATTGCTTTTTCAAGAAGCTTCTTTGTGCACTCCCATATCTCTTCTGCGTCGTGCTCAACCCATCCAGGCTTGGGATAAATCTGCGTAAACTCGCTGTATTCCTTTGCTATTATCTGGGCATTCCTGTCAAAAACAATTACCCTGTTTCCTGTTGTTCCCAGGTCGATTGAAAGAACGTAATCTTTATCCATCAAATAGTTATAGATGCAGAAATATATATTTCTTTGGGGTTTTTCAGCAGCTTTTTGCAGCCATTTGATTTGCCGGGCATTTCTTAATTTAGGGGATACTGGTCTTTTCTTTCTGCGGCCCTAAGGTCCTTAATCCTTAATTCAATCTGCTTTTTATCTTTAAGAAGGCCATGCACTGCTTCGTATATTTCCAGCGGCTTTTTCCGATCTTTTTCAAAGACCAGAATGCTGTCAGCATATCCTGCAGCAAAAACCCCTGCATGGTTTTCGTCAAAGAACACTCCATTTTCCAGAATGCCTTCAAATATTGAGAAGCACTTGTCATGGATTACTGCCAGGAACTCTGCATAATGGGGCAAAAGCTCAGGCACATACTTAATCATGGCGTGTGTAATCCTTGCCTTTCTTTTCAGCACGCTCCCCGTGTTGAAGCAGATGCTTGTCTTTTCAGGCAATACCACCTGGCCGTGCATTTTTGAAAAATTTTCAAAAAGCCCTTCTGCAATGTTTAAGTAAGAGTCAGCGCTGTTCAGAATCGCAATGCAGTCTTGTATCATGTCTTCCCTGAGGCTGCCCATGCTGTCAAATTCCTTTAGAAGCTTTAGCTCAAGCCCTTCTCCTGCAAAGGAAATCATCCTGCCATTTGCAAAAGGCAGCCTGTAATGCTCAACGCCTGTTTTTGATATAACTGCGTTCAGAAGCGCTTCATAATTTGCTGCACAAATCACCTTTTCCCCGATTCCCATGCCTGCTGTCATATCATCAAACCTTTCCACTGACTCGCAGATGTAGTCTCCTTTGAATGTGCCGTTTTTTGCCTCAAACGAGAACTTTTCGAGAATGGGCTTTAGGCTTGCCACGCTTTCATAAACAATTCTTCTGCATTCTTTATTTTCGCTTTCATCAAGAATGCTTAATTCCTTTCCAATCAGGCTTAATTTGTGCATGCAAATGCTAATTTAAGCTAATTTAAATAGCTGATTATTACAGGCACAAGTATGCAGCCCATTGCATTGCTTCTTCTCGAGCCTGCCAGCACAGAGACAAGCCCGATTGCAGTCGCGGTTGCAAGCACATAAATTCCTGCAATTCCTGAAAATGCAGCTGTAAGCAGGGCGGTAATCACTATCGCTCCTGCGCAAAGCATTTTGTAGTTCAGCTTGGGCGCAGCTTTTGCAAAAATCCGGCTTATCTTAAGGGAGATAATTGCAGCAATCCCTCCTGCAAGAAGCGATGCAAAAACAAATGATGCTGCATCAGATGCTGAGATTCCGCCTGCAAGCTCAAGAATTGAGGCGACAGCGCCGTTTCTTGCCTTTCCCAATGAGAGCATTGTTGCAATGCTTGAGAAAAAGTTCACTGTGCTTATTCCTCCGATTGTTATTAGGTAAGCTTCCTCTCCTGTTTTCATCAGGAACAGCCTGGCAAATGATGCAGCGTGTGAAGAGCTTAATCCTGGAAGCAGTGCAACCAGCGAGCCTGATGCAGCGCCTGCAATTGCTGCTTTTGCAGTCTCGCTTTTTTTTAGGCTTGTTTTGCCATCTAGATTCTGCGGAGGTATTTCTGCGCTGGACATTGCAGAATAAATCAGAGTGCTGACTCCAAAAAGCCCGCTTAGCATTGGAAGCAGCGGCTGCCGTATGCTGCTTTCAAAAACAAGAATGCCCATAACTCCTGAAAAAATGAATACAACAGCGCCCCAGAAAATCTGATTCAGGCCTTTGTCGCTTAAGATGGTTGCAGCTGCGCAGGCAAGCAGTATAAGCCAGACCCAGTTTTCTATCAGCCTGTAGGCAAGGGGGAATGCAAATGCAAGAACAGGAAAAATGGCTGCGCAGGCAATGAGGCAGAGCAGCGAGCCTATCACAGTCATTTTTACAGCTTCGTGGCCCATTCCTTTAAGGAGGAGCTTGTGGCCTGGAAGCATTCCCATTGCTGTTTCCTCTTCAGGAGCTCCAAGATAAATTGAAGGGATTATATCAGTGAATGTGTGGGTTACTGCCATTGCAACTATAAAGCAGCAGACAGGCCCGATTCCTGCTGCTGGAACAAGAAAAGGAGATAAGAAAACTACTCCTGCGCTTACAAGGTTTATGTGTATGCCAGGCATTATGCCTGT
>CAYPXA010000006.1:82233-100185 GCA_964414985.1 uncultured Methanosarcinales archaeon | reverse complement strand
AGGAAATCAGGCAGTACGGCCTTGACCCTTCAGGATTCAAAGACCAGAGAAAAGCGTGCAGCTGCGGTGCAGGCGTAAACGGCTATGTTCTTTACAAAAAGGGCATAAAAACCAAAAAACAGAATTAGATGTCCAGTTCGCCTGCTTCAGACGCATGGTCTTCTATAAATTTCCTTCTAGGACCTACTTCATCACCCATAAGCATTGTGAAAATCCTGTCAGCTTCAACAGCATCCTCAATCTCAACCCTCTTCAATGTTCTTGTCTTTGGGTCCATTGTGGTTTCCCAAAGCTGTGAGGGGTTCATTTCTCCAAGTCCCTTGTACCTCTGGATTGTCACATCCTCTCCAACCTGCTTGAGCGCTGCTTCCTTTTCAGCGTCAGTGTAGGCATACTCTATGGACTTGCCCTTCTTTATTGCGTAAAGCGGAGGTGTTGCAAGGTACACATATCCTCCTTCGACAAGCTCAGGCATATACCTGTAAAAGAATGTCAGCAGAAGGCAGGTTATGTGGTTTCCATCAACATCCGCATCTGTCATTATTATTATCTTGTGATACCTAAGCTTTTCAATATTGAAATCTTCGCCTATGCCTGTGCCAAGCGCTGCAACAGTAGTCAGTATTGCCTCGCTGCTTAGAATCTTGTGGAGCCTTGCTTTTTCAACATTAAGGATTTTTCCCCTCAACGGAAGGATTGCCTGAAACTCCCTGCTTCTTCCCTGTTTTGCAGAGCCGCCTGCAGAATCTCCTTCAACAATGTAAATCTCGCATTTTGACGGGTCGTTGTTTGAGCAGTCTGCAAGCTTTCCAGGAAGCGAGCTTCCTTCAAGCGCTGACTTCCTTCTTGTGAGCTCCCTTGCCTTTCGTGCAGCCTCCCTAGCCCTTAGTGCGTCAATGCTCTTTCTGACTATTGCCTTTGCTGCAGCAGGATTTTCCTCAAGGAAAGTGTTCAGGCCTTCGCTGATTATGCTGTCAACTATTCCCTTGACTTCAGAATTGCCCAGCTTTGTCTTTGTCTGGCCCTCAAACTGGGGCTCTGCAACTTTCACTGATATGACTGCAGTAAGCCCTTCCCTTACATCCTCGCTTGTAAGCTTGTAGTCTTCAAGAAGCTTGTTTTTTTCTCCGTATGTGTTGAGGCACCTTGTAAGCGCGGTCTTGAATCCGCTAAGATGAGTTCCTCCCTCATGAGTATTTATGTTGTTTACGAACGAGAAAAGGGTTTCATTGTAAGTGTCATTGTACTGGATTGCAGCCTCAACCTGTGTTGTGCCTTTTGCGCCTTCCAGCATTATGATTTCATGAACCTTGTTCTTGATTTTGTTTAAATCCTCTATAAAATTGAAGAGCCCTTTTTCAAACTTGAATGTTTCACTCCTGCCTGACTTCTCTTCAGAAATTGACATTTCAAGCCCCTTGTTGAGGAATGCAAGCTCCTTCATCCTTGATGCCAAAGTGTCATAGCTGAATTCAACAGTCTCAAAAATCCCTGCATCAGGCTGGAATGTTACATGGGTTCCTGTTTCGCATCCATCTCCAATCTGCTGGACAGGCCCAACTGGAATTCCCTGCCTGTATTCCTGGACGTGTATTTTTCCTGCCCTGAAAACTTTTACAATAAGATGGGATGAAAGCGCATTCACTGCCGAAACTCCAACTCCGTGAAGCCCTCCTGAAACCTTGTAGGAATCCTTGTCGAATTTGCCTCCTGCGTGGAGCTTGGTCATTACCACTTCAAGCGCTGAAATCTTAAGCTGGGGGTGTGGTTCAACTGGAATGCCTCTTCCATTGTCTATAACTGTTACATACCCATTCGCGTGCATGGTTACGCCTATCTTTGTGCAGCAGCCTGCCATTGCCTCGTCTATTGAATTGTCAACAACCTCATAAACAAGATGATGGAGGCCTCTTGCGCTTGTGCTGCCTATGTACATGCTGGGCCTTTTTCTGACACCTTCAAGCCCTCCAAGAACCTTTATTGAAGAAGCATCATATGCGTGGGGTTTCTGTGTGTTTTCGGTTTCCATTTTAGTTTCCCAGATTTTTTAGGCCTTATTTTTCTTAACAGAAGTTCTCTTGCTCTTTTTTAACCTCTTTTAAGGCGATTATCCCTTATTAATTCTGAATTTTTTGGTATATTTAAAGCTTTTGTTTCTAAAATGCGTTTATACCGTCTGTAGATGCAGAATTCAAGGGTTTGAGCCCCGTCTAAAAATCATTTTCCTTTTTTCAAAAGTAGTATTGAGCTAAGCAGGCCTGCAACTGAAACCCAGAGCATTATTATAAGCAGGGACCTGAACCCAAATCTGTCTGCGATTGCAGCTCCAACAAAAGAGCCAACCCCTAATGTAAGGTACGCCATTGCTTCATAAAATCCCCATTGGGTTGCAGACTTCTTTCTGTCAACATTCTTTGAGTAGAAGCTGTCATATGCAGGATACCAAATTGCATTGCTAAGCCCGAAAAGCATCTCAACTCCGAAAAGGTGCCAGGGCTTGCTTACAAACAAGTATCCGGCAAATGCAATGCATCCAAGGGCATATCCTGCAATTATCATATTCTCTTTATGCTTTGAGATGTCTTCCATCCTGCTTATGAAAAGCGTCAGGATTCCTGCTGCAATTGCGTAAATGCTGTATGCTGTGCCTGCAGTAAGTATATCCCCTCCAATCTCCTCGACGAATATTGCATAAATCGGAAGAAGCAGTCCTCCTGCAAGAGACGACATTGATGCTGAAAACAGCAGCAGCCTTAAGTTCCTATTCATTATTAGTAAAACTGCAATAATGGGTATTTATATTTTACTGTTGCCCATGCTCTTAGAAAATAAATGCAGGCAGCCTAATGCTCCTCAGCTTCACTGCTTTGAGCTTAGAGCAGGTATGCCCCAGTATGCAGATGCTGCAGCAAATGCTGTCACAATCCAGAACACTGCAGGGCTTGACCTGCCCAAAAACAGAAGCACAAAGTTAAGAACTGCAATAATTATTATCACAATTCCAATCAGTTTTATGGCAAGCGCTTTTCCATCCAGCTGGCTTTTCCCATTAATGGTTTTACTCATCTTGAACAGCCTCTTTAAGCGCAGCAATCGCAACTTCAACCTGCATCTTGTCAGGCTTTTTTGCAGTAATCTTCTGGATGCAAAGCCCTGGAAATATCAGCGCCTTCACAATTTTTGTGCTGCTGAATTTTGCGCTTAGCTTTAGCAGCTCATATCCAACGCCTGCAATCAGCGGAATAAGCAAAAGCCTTGAAAAGAATTTTACAATCCATCTCGGGTCTGTTATAAAAGTAAAGACCACTATTGAGATTGCAATGACTATCACCAGGAAGGATGTCCCGCATCTTGGGTGGAATGTTGAAAATTTTATTGCATTTTCAGGAGTAAGCTTTTTGCCGGATTCATAGCAGTTTATAGTGCAGTGCTCTGCGCCGTGGTACTGGAAAACCCTCCTTATGTCCTTCATCTGGCTGATGGCAAGCACATAAGCGAGGAATACTGCAATTCGCGCAATGCCGTCTGTAAAATCAAACCAGAATCCTGTGCCTGAAGTCAGCAGCCTTGCAGCAAAAAGCGGAAGTGCAATGAATGCAGCTATTGTAAAAACAGTGGCTGCTGCAAATGTAAGCGCAATGCTTCCAGCTCCTAATTTTTCATCAGCTTCAGCAGCCTCATTTGAAGAGTGCATAAGCGCCTTAACCCCAAAAATCAGCATTTCAACAAGCTCGACAAATCCCCTTATGACAGGCAGTGCAAAAATCGGGCAGAGTTTTGCCCAAGGCCTGTGATTCTGAACTTTTACAGAAATCTTGCCGTTGGGCTTTCTCACAGCTACGGCAATGCGGGTTTTTGACTTCATCATAACCCCTTCTATGACTGCCTGGCCGCCCACAGACTTCTTTTTATCCATAATAAAAAAGAATGAATCAAAATTTAAAATACTTTGGTTTCAATCGCCAAAAATTTTCTTTATCTGGTCTGCCTTGTAAACCTCATTGTTTATGTCTTCTATTGCACGGTCAAGGGATTCCTTGAACTCAGGCCAGCCAGCATAGTCTTCCATAAACTGCTTTTCAGTTGCAATAATGAAGTCTTTCTTGCACTTAAAGTTTATGAACTGGGGGTTGTCTGCAAGGTCGTAAATCACAAGCCTTTTGCCCCAGCTTTTTTTTGCAGCAGGGCCGGGAATGCTAAGCCTTCCGCTGACAGGCAGCCATGCTCCTGTAAGCATTTCTTCCCTCATTTTCCTGTCTTTCAGCACTTCTTCAATTCCATCTTTTGAGCTGTTGTACGAGGCTATGGGGATTGCCTTTAGCCCGCTGCAAGCGCAAGATTCAGAATATTTTTCCAGAGGCACTGCATGGAAAAAAAGGTCGTATAATCCAAATGCACCTGCCGAACTTCCGTTAATCTCTATTGCATCAGGCATTCCCACAAGGCAGAAATGCTTTCCAGGATCCTGCACCGGAATTTCAAGCGCTTTTTCCAAAACAATTATTCTACTCATTAGTATTCACCCACCGATTAGTTTTGCTGGAGGAATCTTAAGCATTTTATAAACATTTTGCAGAATTCGCTTAAAAAATAAAAAAGAGATTATTTTCCGCTGCCATAAAACTCATTGTAGATTGCATTAACCCCTTTTTTAGCTTTTTCAGGGTCAACTCCGATGAACATGCTTATTGCAGACGCTCCCTTGTTAAGCATTCTTATCTCTATTCCAGCATTATTAAGGGCGCATACCACTCTTGCATCTGTATTTATGCAGCTTCCCATGCCCATTCCGACTACGCCTATCATTGCCATTTCCTTTCCAGCTTTAGCAGTTATCGGGCCTACAAGGTCATCCAGTGTCCTTACCATATTGTTGAGCTTTCCAACTCCTTCAAGCTGGTCTGCGCCGATTATTACTGACATCCTGTCAATGCCTGTTGCAGAATGCTCGTATGAAACTCCGTGGCTGCCTATTCCGCCGTAAAGCTTTGTGCTGAAATTGACTTCAGGGTTCATAAACCTCTTGTAGATGTTGAGAGGAATAAATCCTGGCTTGAATGCGACTCCTGAAATTACCTCGCCTTTAGGCACAATCCTGTCATGGACTACCAAGGTGCCTTGCTTTTCAGGGCTCTGCGAATTGCACACTCTAAGCGGAATGTGCTTGTCTTCCAAAGGGATCATTGAGTCCTGCTGGAGCTTGAAATTCATGTAAGCAAGCTCCCTTACTTCTTCATATGTTATTTCAGGTATTATCAGAGGGTTTTTCACGATTGAGGGATCAGCCCTTGTCAGCCCGTCTACATCAGTCCAGTTTTCATAGATTGATGCGTTGACAGAGTTTGCAACTGCAGCTCCAATAGTGTCAGAGCCGCCCCTTGCAAGAAGCCTGACTTTTCCGTCTGCAATTACATAGAACCCAGGGATTACTGCAATTGCTCCGTTTGCCTTTTCCTTTATCATTTTTCCTGCATTTTCATAGCAGAGAGGGTCTGGCATAAAGCTGCCGTTTTCCTTTTTGCCAAATATTACCTGGCCTATGTTCACTGCATTTATTCCCCTTTTGCGCATCATTGCAGCCATAAGGTGTGCTGAAAAGTCCTCTCCGAATGCAGCTATCCTTTCCTTCCTGTCATCATCTTGAGATAAAAGCGCGTTCTCAAGGAGTGAATAGCAGGGCTTGACCTCTTCAGCAACATCATTTGAGAGCTCATCAAGCTTTTCACGGAGGTATCCTGCATTTGAGTTGTCGCCTTCTGCAATCTTTATGAGAAGGTCTGTAACTTTTGTGTCCTGCATTGACTTCTTTCCAGGTGCAGAGCAAACTACTATTTTTCTCCTGCTGTCTGACTGGATTATGTCAATTGCGTGGTTTACAAGCTCTGCTGTTGCAAGCGAGCTTCCTCCAAATTTGCACACATAAACATTTTTCATTTTGCTTCGCAGGAGGGAATCTCAAACTGTTTATTAAGCTTATTGGCAAAGGTTTAAATAATGAAAATAAAAATAAACTGATATGGAAATGAAGCAGGCAATAGTTGTAAGGGCTGACCTAAAAATGTCAAAGGGAAAGATTGCTGCGCAGGCAAGCCACGCGTCTGTAGAGTGCGTGCTGAACAGCAGCAGGGAAAAGGTCAAGGAATGGAGATTGGAGGGCATGAAGAAGGTTGTGCTTAAGGTCGGAAGCCTTAAAGAGCTTGCTGCAATTCTTCAGGCTGCCAAGGATGACGGCCTAACTGCATGCATGATAACTGATGCAGGCAGGACTGAAGTTGAGCCTGGCTCAAAAACATGTGTAGGCATAGGGCCTGATGATTCTGAAAAGATTGACATGATAACCTCAAAGCTGAAGATGCTCTGAAATATTTTCGGTTTTTTTCTGGAAACGCACTTTAAATCCATTGATTCTTCCTGGCTTGAGGTGATTCATTTGAAAAAAAAGTACATTGCAGGATTGGTGGCTTCTGCACTTGGGTTTTACACAATGGGCAGGGGATGCGGCAGTCTTGAGGAGTACAGTTATAGCCCAGAGCCAGGAGTCTATATTTCAGTAGGCCAGAATGGGGGCGGGCTGTGCAGGCAGGTTGAGTCTCTTTATTCGCTCATCACAGGCAATGCTTCAGGCAGGGAGGAGGGCGAAAGGTCTTATGTCAAGGTTGACAGGACTGAATCAGGCAGCAGCGTGTCTGTTTATTTTGAGAACAGGAAAAAAGGCTCAAGGCCTGCAACACCTGAAGACATCAGGGAGGCGAATGAAAAAATCAGGGCAATCGGCGAAAACTACAAGAAGTCTGTTGAGGAAAAAATAAAGAATATGAAAGGGTATTACCGCAGATGATTCAGCTTAGTTTTGGCTGAAAAAGCTCGCTTCGCTGACTTTTTTTTGCTCTTTTTTCAGCTTAAGATACTTTTCAGGAACCCAGAGTCCTACTGTGAACGCTGTCTGCCCGAGCATATACTCATCCACACGCTGCGGACCGAGAAGGTGCAGAAGGTTTCTGTGGGCTGTAATTTCATAGCTTACAATCGCATCGCTTGTTTCTGTGAATCCAGCTATTATCCTATTTAGTGATTCAGGGTTTTCCTTGAACACCATCTCAAAATAATTTGATTTCCAAACATTTTCCTCAGCAATTTCAGCTATCTCCTTAAATGTAATTGCTTGAAACCTGCCCTTTTTTTCATCCTTGTACTTCTTTATCCACTTGCCGTTGCAGTTTACAGCCAGCCTGTATGCAAACGGGTTTTCCATAAATTCTTCTATTAATCCCATGTAGCTTGTCCCCCACAGAGGCTGGACAATCTGGCAATATGAATGATTAACTGACTTTTTCCTGCCGCTCCTGCCTGGCTTGAGGTACTGCTCCATCGAAACAAATTCGCCGATAGTTATGTCTTCAAGAATAACATTATTCAAGTCAATGCAGGTTTTTTTTTCTATGAACATTATTTTGTCCCTCAAAGGTTACTCAAATTAATAGGCTATTTATAAAATTTAGGGGTTAAGCCTGATTTTGAAGCAGGAAGCGATTTTTGCATAACATTTATAAAAGAATTTAAAATTCCAGTACCATATGGGCTCATAGCTCAGCCTGGCTAGAGCGTTCGGCTCTTAATCCTTATTAGGAGCAACCGAAAGGTCAGGGGTTCAAATCCCCTTGGGCTCATGATTTTTTCTTCTATTTCCAATCCAACGTGTTCTCCCAATGAGCATGCAATCAGCTGCTGGCCAGCCCAGAAGAACAGCTAAATCCGAACTGCACCTAAAAAAGAAGAATGGAAATCTAAGCCTATATCTTCAGAAATGCGCCTATTTTATTTTTCCTGTCTGCCAGCACTTGAGGATTTCCCTTGAAACCCTGTCAATGTCAGGGATTCCTCCTTTTTTGAACATGCACTTTTTCCTCGCAATCTCCTCAAGGGTTTCCTCATGGTCTTCGCTGGGCTCAACTTCATAGAATTTTTCTATCCTTCCTGGAAAGCTGTCCATTATCTTCATTACAGCAAGGTCAGGCTCTTTTGACTTTGTCTGGTCTACAGAGCCTATTATTGCGTGCTTTGCAGCATCATCATCTTCAGGAGGGATTACTCCCGGAGTGTCAAGAAATACCATTGCATGGCCTGCCCTTATTTTCTGCACCCCTCTTGTATGGCCGCTCATGCTGCTTGTTGATGCTGCGCTTCGCCCTGTAACTGCATTTATCAGGGATGATTTTCCGACATTAGGGTAGCCTATGACTCCAACAATCACAGCCCTGTCTGAAATGCCCAATCTTTTTGCCTCAATCATTATCCTTTCTTTTAGTATGCCTACTCCTGCATAGTTTTTTGCAGAGATAAACACGCAGGGATTCAGCTCTTTTTTAAATTTCTCGAGCTCGTCCTTTCCCTCGACAAGGTCTGATTTGGTTATGACATAGACAAGAGACCTGCCTTTTGACTTGATTATTTCTTCAAGCTCAGGATTTCTTGTTTCCTGGACAAGCCTTGCGTCCAGCACGAGGATGACTATGTCAGCCTTGCCTATTACGCTGTTTACTATCTTCTGAAACCTGCTCATAGTATGTTTTAATCTGAATGCCTATAAAAAGGTTGCAGTTAAAGTGATTCAAGGTGCATTGCCGCGCTTCGTGCTGACACTTGAGCCGCTTCTTCAAAGGAGTCACGTGCTAATCAATCTCAAACAACGAGTACTGCGCTGGGCGGCAATGCATGTGCTTCTATTTCCCTCAATGCTTATAGAAACGTTTAAATATGATGATTTCCAGAATAAGCAGAAAGAGGTGATTTCATGTTTGGAAAAAAAGAAAAATCATGCAGTTGCTGCGATCCGCAGCTTAGGGGCTGGAAGATGCTCATCCTGGGCGTCCTGATAGTCCTGAACGCAAGGTATATGCTGCTCGACTGGTGGACATTTGTCGGCTGGGCTATCGGCGTAAACGGCCTGCTGATACTTGCGCTTACCGGCGGAATCTGCAAGAAGTAAAGCTTTTTATATTCTTTTATTCTCTTTTTTTATATGGCAGACTATCTACCTCTTGCAAAAAGGGTTTTTGAAAGGCTTGTCAGGGATTTCACGTCTTTTGGCAGCCCGTTTATCCTGTCATTTCTATCTCTGGCAATTATGGGCCTGGGCAGGGAAGGCATTGCAGCACTTGCAGGCCTTATTCTGATTGAGGCGTTCTGCGACTCGATAAAGCTTGCATTCCACAAGCCAAGGCCTAAAAAGATGAAGTATTCAAATGCGCTTGAGAAGATTGATGCAGGAAGCTTTCCAAGCGTGCACTCTGCACGTTCTGCATTTGTCCCAGGCATGATTTTTATCTACCTTCAGTCGCAGTGGGCGCTGCTTTTGTTTGCGCTTCCGATAATTGTAGGCATTACAAGAATCAAGCTGAAAAAGCACGACATTAAAGATGTAATCGGCGGATGGGCAATAGGGCTTGCATTCCTTATAGCCTACGCTGCGGTGGCTGCATAAAATGGCTCATAATGATATTGAAAAGCACCACTCTGAATTCAGGAGGATAATCGAGAAGTACAGCCTTGCCTCTCCTGAAAAGTCGGAGGAGATTGCAAAATTCCTCACAGACAAGGCAAGGCAGGAAATTTCTGCTTCAGAGTTTGCAGGGCTTTTTGCAATGGATGAGCATGATGCAGAGGTCTTCCTTTCTTTTATTGAGAAAGGCCTCAATTTCAAAAAGATGCATATTGACCAGCATTCGAGGTGAAAATTATGACTGAAAAGAAAAAGAAGTGCTGCTGCAAGCCATGCATTTTTGCTGCAGTTGCAGTGGTTGCTGTAATCGCAATTGCATACAGCTTTTATTCAGGCAATGTGATTGAAGACGGAGCTGGAGACGACAGCGGAATGATAGTTGGAGGAGACAAGGATGAGCACGGCTGCATAGGCTCTGCAGGCTACTCCTGGTGCCCTTCAACGCAGAAGTGCCAGAGAATGTGGGAGGAGTACTGCGAGGAGTTCAAGGAGAATTTTAGGGTTGTTGATTTTGAGAGCTGCGCTGCAGCAGGAAACCCTATAATGGAGTCTTATCCAAGGCAGTGCTCGCACGAAGGCAAAACTTATGCTGAAGATGTTGTGAGCAGCGAACCTGAGCAGCCTTCCGGCAGCATGATGTATCCTGACGACTGCTACATCGAAGGAGGCAGGACTGTAAAACAGGAGATAGGCTGCGCTTCAGGCGAGTCAGAAATCGGCGAAGTGTCTGGATTCAGCGCTCCAACAGTGTGCTGCGCATTTCCTTCAGATTCTGGCAAGAAGCCAGCAGTATACTGCACAGAAGAGCAGAAGCAGGCTGAAATCTGCACTATGGAATATGCGCCTGTCTGCGGATATGACAATTCAGGAACAAAGCAGACTTACGGCAATAAATGCGGAGCATGCGCTGCAGGCTCAGACTACTGGGTTGAAGGCGAGTGCTAGGCTTTTTTAGTTTTTTTTTCTTGTTTTTTTCTTTTTCTTAGGCTGCCTTTTTCTCATTTTTGAGGTTTTTACCAGATTTTTAATAATTTGATAATATTTACTATTACTCATTAGTAGTTACAAAATCCAAAGATTTAAATATTTGGGGTGCATTATAATTCCATGGAACCTGCAAATTCAGATTTGAGGGAAAAATTAAAAGAGATTATTAATCAGAAGAAAAAGCACTATATTGGCACTTCGGAAGCTAAGAAAATTCTCGATGCAGACTACTGTGCATTCAGCCAGCCGCAGGATGTTGCTGATATGGTTAATAATCTTCTTGAGCCTGGGCTGCAAACAATTGCCGACCCTGTAAACCTCAACGTTGTCTGCACTGCGCTTTATGACATCATAAAGGCCTACAACGACATTATTAATGAAGACGGAATTGATGTTCTAATGGATGACTCAAAAATTCCTTCAGAGCTAAACAGAATCTATCATTCAGCGCTCTCATTCCACGGCCCTATGCTGATTTTCAACAAGGATTTTTTCAGCTCAAAGGATGCAGAAGAGGGCCGTGATGATGTTGTCAAGCTTCTTGCAGATGTTTACACTTCAATAAACAAGGGCAAAAATGACAAAAGAGGGATTATGGGCTTGCTTAGCTTGATTAAGGAAATGGACAGGGATGATGAGCCTGAATTTTTGATGAATGAAGAATCTGATAATTCAGATATTTTGAGTGATATTTACAGGAAGACCTGGTCTTATTTTGAGCAGAAAACCCAAGAAGAAATAAAATCTGCAAAGAATTCAGGAGACCCCCGGCATGAAGATTTATCTGGACTTGCAGGAAAAGTCATGAACTCCCTTCCAGACCATGTTATA
This sequence comes from uncultured Methanosarcinales archaeon, assembly GCA_964414985.1. Lineage (GTDB taxonomy): Archaea > Nanobdellota > Nanobdellia > Woesearchaeales > JAGWAF01 > JAFGCE01. Next base: position 88,868 of record CAYPXA010000006.1, on the reverse strand, counting down.
GAGAGTGGAGCTTCATTGGATTGGTGTGATTTATACGAAAAGTGCAAGACAGAAGCTCATAAAGAGGCATCAACTCCGGAATGGGAGACAACACTTGCAAGGCTTGTGAGGGATAAGGCGTATACAAACAGCGAGTACAGCAGGGATTTGGCACTCTCATTTTCAAAGTATCATGGATTTGAAAATGGTACAGAAGCGCTTGAAGAAGCAAGGGATATTCTTTTTGAGCGGATTAAGAATGAACATTTTTCAAAATACCGGGAATTCAATCCTGAAAACAATTTTAAGGCTTTGATGGAAATGAAGCATGAAAAAGAGCAGCTTTTGGAGCAGTTCTACGGAGACGATGAAAAAGTGAGTGAGTATCTTTTCCAAAAGGCAGAATACCTTCTTAAGCATCCGTCTAAACTAGCCTATGAGCAGGAAAGCAGGCTTCACAAGGCAAAGATTCTTTATGAGATAATCGGCAGGGAAAGGCAATTTCTTGACGACAATCTCAGTGCGAATAATTGAAACAATTCTTGACAGGAGTCACCTTTCGAATAATCTCAGAAAACGAGTACTCCGCTGGGCGGCAATGCTTCAGAACTCCAGACTTAAAATTCATATATAAATTCCAAACCTTTTTAAACATCTCCAACTTTATGGTATCGAGGAGAGAAAAGGAGCGAGAGACGTTTAAATGCTTTTTTCTCTGCTAATAAAAGCAGAAACAGGTGAAAAAGAGTGGCTAAGAAGCTAAAGCCAATATTGCCAACATTAAGGGAGAAGAAGCGCTATTTGGCGTTTGAAATCATCTCAAAATCCAAAATAAAGGAGTTTTCAGGTGTTTCAGGCTCTATTTGGGCTTATTTGCTCTCTTTTATAGGCGAACTGGGTGCTGCAAAAGCAGGAATATGGGTGCTTTCTGACAAGTACAACCCTGAAACCCAGAGAGGAGTCATAAAAGTCAGCCACAGATATGTCAATGAGCTGAAGTCTGCAATTGCTTTTATCGACAGGATTGCAGGCCAGGAAGTTATTGTAAGGTCGCTTTGCGTGAGCGGAATGCTCAACAAGGCTTCATCATTCACAGGTGCAGTAAAATGAATGTAGAGATGTATGTTGTAGTAAACGATGACAGGCGGGACGAAGAATTGATTCTCCAAGACAAGGAAATAGACTCCAAAAAAATACTTGAAGAAGTATGCAGGAACTGCAGCCTGCCCAGCCATAAGAAGGCTGTTGAATACGCTGAAAGATTATACCAGGAAATTTACAATGACGATTTTGTTATACCAGAATAAAAGAAAGGAGGGATAATAATGCAACCAATGCCACACCAATTGATGGGATACGACAGGGCAATTACAATGTTCAGCCCTGACGGCAGACTATTGCAGGTTGAATACGCAAAGAAGACAGTCAAGCAGGGCTCGACAGCCATAGGAATTGTATGCGCTGACGGAGTCATTCTTGTGACAGACAAGAGGATAATCGAGAAGCTGATAGTGCCTGACTCAGTTGAGAAGATATTCCAGATTGACGACCACATTGGGTCGACAGCGTCAGGAATACTTTCAGACGCCAGAGTGCTTATTGAAAGGGCTCAGCTTAGGGCTCAGCAGCACAAAGTCACTTATGACAGCCCAATCGACGTTGTAACAATCGTAAAGGATGTATGCGCGCTCAAGCAGATATGCACGCAGTCCGCAGGGCTTAGGCCTTTCGGAGTTTCTTTGCTTATAGCAGGAATAGACACAAACGGCCCGGTTCTTTTTGAGACAGACCCTACAGGAATTTTCTTCCAGTTCAAGGCTACTGTCATAGGAGAGGGAGAGGCTGAAGTCCAGGAGCTCCTTGACAAGGAATACGACCCTGCAATGGGCATTGAGGACGGCCTGAAGATGGCAATAAGGGCGCTTGCAAAAGTGCTTGACAAGAACTTCAGCGTTGAAAGGATTGACGCTGCATTCATCAAATCAGATTCGAAGAAGTTTGTAAAGGTCACAAAGGACAAGCTCGAAAGGGTTTGCAAAGACCTCAAGAAGAAGTGATAAGGTAAAGCATAAGCATGCGGAGCCAGACATATGCAAAGGAAAGGGATGCTGCAAGCATTGCCAGGCTGAAGAGGCAGGGCATGTGCTTTGAGGCAGCAATCAATCCTGAGCTTGCGCTGGACTACCTGGCAGGAAAGCCTGTGCAGATTTCAGACGTGCTTGTAAGGGAAAGGGTTTTTTCCGACGCAAACAGGGGAATGGCAGCGTCTGATGCTGACATAAAGAAGGCGTTCGGCACAGATGACATTCAGGCTGTGCTGAAGGAGATAGTGGAAAAGGGCGAAGTCCACCTCACCACAGAGTTCAAGGCAAGGGTGATGGCTGAGAAAAGGAAGAGGATAATCGGCCTTATCCACGCAAACGGCATCGACCCGCATACAGGGCTTCCGCACCCCATGGCAAGGATTGAAAATGCCTTTGTGGCTGCAAAGGTCAGGATTGACGAGCACAGGAGTGCAGACGACCAGGTCGAGGCAGTGCTTAAGAAGCTTAAGCCGATAATACCAATCAGGTTCGAGACAAGAAGAATAGAAATCAGGGTTCCTGCAAAGTATGCAGGGCAGCTCAATGCAATGGTCAGGGGCTTCGGAAAGGTTTTGAAGCAGGACTGGAGGCAGGACGGCTCGGTTTTTGCAGTCGTCGAAATGCCTGCTGGGCTTGAGCATGATTTTTATGACAGAATAAGCAGCATGGCTCACGGAAGCGTTGAGACCCAGGCGCTAAGACAATGAATAGGTGGAAAAAATGACAGATGAACTAAAAGCACAGGACAAGGAAATTGTTGTCCCTGGAGAGACTATTGCTACAGGCATGGGCTACCTGCCAAGCAAGGGGACATACAGGCAAGGGGAAAATATAATTTCAGCCCGGCTGGGAATGGTAAGCCTTGACGGAAAAGTGGTAAGGATAATTCCGCTTTCAGGAAGGTACAAGCCGAAGGCAGGCGACGTGATCATTGCAAAGGTCATTGACGTGCTGTTTTCAGGATGGAAGATGGACACAGACACAGCATATCCGGCAATGCTTTCAGTCAAGGATGCAACCTCTGAGTATATCGCAAAGGGCGCAGACCTGACAAAGTATTTTGACGTTGACGACTATGTTGTTACAAAGATAGTGAATGTCACCAGCCAGAATTTGATAGACCTTACCATGAGGGGGCCAGGCCTTAGGAAGATAAGGGAAGGAAGGATGCTAAGGGTCAACTCATACAAGGTGCCAAGGATAATCGGAAAGCAGGGCTCGATGATTTCAATGGTGAAGAATGCAACAGGCTGCAGGATAATCGTAGGCCAGAACGGGCTTGTATGGATAAGCGGAGAGCCTGAAGCAGAGATTGTTGCAGTCAATGCAATAAAGAAGATTGAGGATGAATCCCATATTTCAGGGCTTACAGACAGGATGAAATCCTATCTTGAGAAGGTTACTGGAAAGCAGGTTTCAGAATCAGAGCAGAGGAATGATTCAGAGTTCCAGGGTGAGCAGAATGGCATATAATAAGAGATTTGACGGAAGGGATTTTGGCGAGCCAAGGGAGATGGAAGCCAAAGTTGGCATAATACCAAATGCTGACGGCAGTGCAATGTTCAAGACAGGAAACACTGTTGCGCTTGCAGCAGTCTATGGCCCGAGGGAGCTTCATCCAAAGTTCCTGCAGAACCCGCAGAAGGGAGTGCTTAGGGTGCATTACAACATGATGCCCTTTTCAGGCCATGGAGAGAGGGTAAGGCCTGGCGGAAACAGGAGGTCAAAGGAGCTTTCAATGGTAATTGCGAAGGCGCTGACGCCTGTTTTGGACCTTGACGACTTTCCAAATGCAGTGCTTGACATCTTTATTGAGTTTCCCCAGACAGATGCAGGCACAAGGTGCGCAGGAATAAATGCAGCATCAATGGCTCTTGCTGATGCAGGGCTCCATATGAAGGACCTTGTTACAGCAGTTGCTGTTGGCAGAGTGGACAACCAGATTGTTGTTGACCTTACATACGACGAGGAAGCCTATGAGGAAGGCACAGTTGCAGACATACCTGTGGCAGTGCTTCCAAATTCAGGAAATATAGCGCTTCTCCAGATGGACGGAGATATGACAAGGGAAGGCATGAAAAAGGCGCTTGAGCTTGCAAAAAAGACAGCACCAATACTTTATGAGGTGCAGAAGAAGGCGCTCAAGGAAAGGTTTGCAAAGGAGGTGCCACAATGACCAAGGCAGCCAAGGAGCACATAATCGCTTCGCTTTCAAAAGGAATAAGGTTTGACGGCAGGAAGCTTGACGAGCTCAGGGAAATCACAGTCGAGCTGGGGTTTTCAGTGAGTGCAGAAGGCTCTGCAAGGGTGAAGATGGGTGCAACTGAAGTCATTGCAGGAGTCAAGATGGGCATTGAAAAGCCTTATCCAGACACTGCAGACCAGGGAAACCTGATGGTTAATGCAGAGCTTACTCCATTGTCAAGCCCTGAATTTGAGCCAGGCCCTCCAAGCATAGAATCCATAGAGCTTGCAAGGGTTGTTGACAGGGGAATAAGGGAGTCCCACTCAATAGACCTGAAGAAGCTGTGCATAAAAGAAGGAGAGAAGGTATGGACTGTGATGATTGATGTCTGCACAATAAACGCAGACGGAAACCTCATTGATGCAGCTGCTCTTGCAGCGCTTGCAGCAATAAAGAATGCAAGGTTCCCCAAGTTCGACGGCGAAAAAGTCGACTATGAGGAGCACACAGACAACAAAGTGCCTATGGAATCAAGCCCTGTTGCTGTAACAGTCTTTAAGATTGACAAGCACCTGATAGTGGACCCTACTCCTGAAGAGGAGAAGAGCGCTGACGCAAGGCTTACAATAACCACAATTGAGGACGGCTCGTTCTGCTCGCTCCAGAAGGGAGGGGACAGCCCGCTTTCAATAGAAGAGATTGACCAGATGATAGGCATTGCTGTTGAGAAGGCTGATGAAATGAGGCAGAAGGTTGGTGAATAAAATGGCAAAGGAAACATCTGAACACGAGTCTTTCAGCAAGTATGAAAAGGCAAGGATGCTTGGCTCAAGGGCGCTTCAGCTCGCAATGGGCGCTCCTTTCCTCGTAAAGCTTAATGACGAGGATTTGCAGAAGATTGGCTACAACCCTGTGGAGATTGCAAAGATAGAGTTCAATGAGGGAGTGCTTCCAATAACAGTAAAGAGGCCTCTTCCAGGCGAAAGGACTATTGATGCGCCTGAAGCAGAAGAGCCGAAGGAAGAGCCGAAAGCAGCGTAAATTTTTTTGTTTTTTTTATTTTTCTTATTCTTTGCCACTCTTTAGTCGTTATCAAATTCAGGCAGGATTTATATAGTAGGTCACATTTTTTAATACAATGATTAAATACAAGCAGAAGTGCTGGCGCTGCAAGAAGAACTATGTTGAAGTAAGCAGAGGCCAGAAGTATGCAATGTGCTATGATTGCCAGAAGGACGAGCTCAAGGCTCCAATCAAGGACCCAAAGATGAAGAAGATGTTTAATGTTCCTGAAGATTTCTACAAGCGGAATGCTTTTTTGAGGGACATCAAGGCAAACTACCTTCGTTTTGGGAACCTTTCTGAAAAGCAGGTTGAAGCTTTCAAGGAAGTCTCCAAAAAAATGAAGGAGCAGGAAAAGGATGCATAAAAAAGCAAAAAAAATACTAAGGCACCCGGCAGTTCTTTCAATTGAGTTTGTCCTGCTTTATTTTATTGCAGCGCTTGTTGTCCCAAACAGGTTTCCTGCAGCTTCAATTATTGAAGTTTTGCTTGCATCAGCTATTTTTTCATATGCATATGTGAAGTTTGCGCATGAAGTGCTTTCAAAGAAGCAGAAGCTTTGGATATGCTCTGTTTTCTTTGCAGTCTACTCTGTTGCTGCTGCAATTATGATTTATGTCATTCAGCTTGAAGACGAGGGATTTTCTGAAGTCGGAATTGTGCCTTTGTCGCTCATAGCAATACTTGTGATAGGCCTTGCGTCTGTAGCAGCATACCTGTTCCTGGGATTATTCTCAAATTACATGAAAGCGTTTATTGAATCCAGAAAATGAAAGAGATAACCACTGCAAAGCTTGCAAAATATTTCAAGATTACAAAAGAGGCTTTTTCTGCTGCAAAAAAGTCTGGAAACAGGACTTCTTTGAAGGATGAAAGGGAAGACATGCTTGACATGGTCTCAAGGTATATTTCTGATGCAGAGCATTTTGAGGCAAAAGGCGACTTTGTGAATGCATTTGCTGCGCTTTCCTATGCGCACGGCTGGCTTGACGCTGGCGCAAGAATAGGCATTTTTGACGTGCATGACTCACGGCTTTTCACAGTTGACTGATGCATTAGGCTTTGAAATCCTTCTCTGTGTAATACTTGCCATATTCTTAAAGAAATTCAGTTGTATCCAAATTGGGGACAACTCAAGAACATTAAACTCTCTCTTTTACTTTACCCATCATATTGTCGTCTTGTGCAGGCATTTTCAAAGTGTGACAATTTGTCACAGTTTCATTTTCTTCTTCTAAAACTGCAATAACATTCCCTATTAAGAAATACTCCTCTTTGAAAGAAAACTACTTGTCCATCCTGGGATAGATGCCAATAGGCATGTA
>CAYPXA010000006.1:80667-82133 GCA_964414985.1 uncultured Methanosarcinales archaeon | reverse complement strand
CCTCTTTGAAAGAAAACTACTTGTCCATCCTGGGATAGATGCCAATAGGCATGTAAACCTGATTAAGAGTTACCGCCATGCCTTTTTCTTCGGAAATCATCAGCTTTGATTTCATTTTTGCATTTCCGATTGCAACAACCTCTCCCTTAAGTGTCATGATTGCAACAAGCTCATCAACCTGTATGTCAGATTCTGCTGCAGCAATCCCAGGCACTTTCAGGTTTGCGCCGTGGCACAAAGAGTCGACTGTTGTATCCATAATATAGACCTTTGGAAGGTGCTCAACTGCTTTTTCAGCAGGAAAAACAAATTTCCTTATCATCTCTTCATTGCCCTCATTCTTGTAGTACCAGTATGCATCTGCAAGGTCCTGCAGAGTAACCATTGTGGATGAGTTGAAAGGGCCTGCTTTTGTTCTTATAAGCTCTGCCATGTGCGCTCCTGAACCCATCTTTTTGCCTATGTCATGGCAAAGCTTTCTGATGTATGTTCCTGCCTGGCATCCCACTATAAAAAGCACGTCCTGGCCGTCTATTTCAAGAATATCAATGTAATAGATTTTCCTTATTCTTTCTTCCCTTTTTACAGCAGACCTTAGAGGAGGAAGCTGTTTTATCTTTCCTATAAACGAGTTTATTGTGTCCTTAATCCTTTCAGGAGTGTAAGTTTCATGCAGGTGCATAAGGCAGACATACTCCTTTCCTGCTGGAAGCAATGCCTGGACAAGCCTTGTCCCTCTTGAGATTGCAACAGGCAGAACCCCTGTTACATTAGGGTCTAATGTTCCTGAATGGCCTCCCTTGTTGACTTTCAGGATTTTCTGGACATATGCGCTTACCTGATGCGATGTCGGGCCTTTGGGCTTGTTGATGTTTACAATGCCAAAATCAAGAAGCTCCTGCACTGTCCTTTCTTCAGGCCTTTTGCCGAATTTAGGGTCTGTGTCAGCCTTTTTTCTCACAAAAAGCTGGCGCTTCATTTTTTCAAAAGGCAGTTTTGTCTCTGTCATGGCATTAACTTATTCCAGTCCGTATTTAAATGTTATGCGCAATACACCTTAATTGCAAAAATTCCATTAAATTTTTAAGTTAGCAGCGATTCACACAATTATAATTCAAAGGGGATGGGCGCCATTGATAAGAACTCACTTAATCTATGCAGGGAATATTACTAACCAGATATCAGGAGGTGGTCCCGTATTCACTCCGCTTGAACTTGCTGTTTCTACACTTCGTGATGCTACCAATGAAGACAAGGAGAATTTTAAGCAAAACAATAAGGATGAGCCTGATTTTTTGATTACCCAAAATCCAAAATTCAAATTTATTGATGATTATAAGATCCTTGGGGCTACAGACGGCAATAGGTTTTTATTTGGCGCAGTATTTAATTCAGAAGCGTCTTTCTTTCAGGAGGATTTAGATGATTTGGATAAGAGAGTAGAAAGTGCATTTGGAATGTATTCC
>CAYPXA010000006.1:76763-80567 GCA_964414985.1 uncultured Methanosarcinales archaeon | reverse complement strand
GGAGGATTTAGATGATTTGGATAAGAGAGTAGAAAGTGCATTTGGAATGTATTCCAATTCGGAATGGGATGTTTCAGTCAAGGTTGACACTCCTTCTTCAAGAATGGATCTGGACATAGAAGACTTAAAGAAACTTCAGGCAGAAGGAAGGAAAATTGTGAATGTTTATATCAATGCATCTCCTCAAGGCGAACTTAAGACGTTTAAGGAGACAAGCAAGAAAGTCCCGCGCTCAAAGAGATTCTCATTTTTAGGGAATAAAACTGTAAAAGAGAGAAGAAACACTGCCATTAAAGTGAATATTGAATCTTTTGATGAAGTTATCTCAAAAGTGGCTGAATTTGCAGAGCTTTTCGGCAAGTGCATCGACTTTTACAATAATCTATCAGGCATAGAAGTAGAGGAGGATTTAGTATTTCATCCGCATTATAACTATAAAGATCAGCCTCTAAAAAAGCCTTTCTCGAATGTGGTTTATGGAAATGTGAGCCGGCTTATTTTTAATGATACTTCGAACAGGCCAGTAAAATATAATTCGGTTGAGGATTTCAAGAAGAGCCAAAAAGGGGCTGTATTGCCACTAAAACAAAAGCCAAAGCCAGTAAAGATGAAACCTCAGATGCCGTCTCAGGTTCAAAGCAACGGCCCAAGAACAGTGCCTTTGCACAAACAGTTGAACATTACTGCAGGCGGCATAAAATCTGCTCTTGACCAGTATGTCATCGGACAGGACGAGGCAAAAAAAGCACTTGCAGCTGCAGCTTATCATCATTATGTAAGGATTTACCAAGAAAAGGATAATGTGAACATTGAGAAGTTAGACCTTTTGTTTTATGGGCCTACAGCTTCAGGAAAAACCTATATCATAGAATCTCTTGCAAAAATACTTGATGTTCCTATGGTAATTGCAGATGCAACGAGCCTTACTGCACCAGGCTATGTGGGTGAAGATGCGAGTGAAATGATTAATCAGCTGGTCCTTGCTGCAGGAGGGGACAGGGAAAAGGCGCAAACAGGTATTATTTATATTGATGAAATAGACAAACTTGCGAGCATGGGAGACCATGCTACAGTAAAGACCACGCAAGTCCAGTATAACCTGCTCAAGCTGATTGAAGGAAAGACTGTAAAAACTAGCAAAGGGCCTGTTGACACCCGCGGAATATTGTTTGTATGCGGAGGGGCTTTTGCAGGAGACCCGTCCAGTAATATACCTAGTCTTGAAGAATTGATTATACAACGCCTTAGTTCAGAAGAGAAAGAAGGTGGCAAATTAGGATTTGGACAGGAGTCAAAAGTAGGCAGTGCTCCGAAAATTAACTATGAAACTAAGAGGATGCAGGCTATCATTTCTGATGCTCTTAAGATGTATGGGCTTACAACCGAGCTTGTCGGAAGGCTTAAGAGAAAGGTGGGGCTTAATAGGCTTAGTGTTTCTGAATTAAGGGATATAATAACTCAATCAAAAAATTCAGCTTTGAAACAGGCAGAAAAAATATTCAGGCAGGAGGGTATTGCACTTAGTTTTGAAGGCAGTGCCATTGATTATATTGCCCAAAGGGCATATGAAACCGGTACTGGTGCGAGGGAACTCCATGCAATTATCGGCTTGGTTACTGAAAATTTATTGTTTAAGGTTGGTGGGCCTGAAAATAAGATTACTGTTACAAAGGAGATGGTGGAACAGTACACTTCTAAATAATCATTTATTAGGCTCAAGCACGCAGAAATAAGGAGTCTGGTGAAGCTTTTCAAGCTGTTCTCTTATCTCCTCTGCCTTTTTCTGTATGTGCTGCTGCTGGAGTATTCCTCCTGCGTACTGCGCAAGATTCTCCTCAATTAAAAGATCGTCGCTCATAACCAGGACATAGAATGACCTTTTTCCGGTTTTGTCCTGCGCAGTTATGCCCACTGCCTTCTCAATGCCTGACCAGCTGAACTCCTCATCATGCTTTTCTTCGCTCTGCCTGTAAAATTCATCGCTGCTGAATTTGAGCCAGTGTGCTGCAGCCTTGATTATTGTAGGATTTTGATACAGGCCTGATTCTGCTATTTTGCTGTATTCCTGGGCTATAATGCCTGCCCTGGACTTTATCTCATCCAGAAGTATAGAGTGCCTTGCAGATTTCATACGCATTGTTTCAGGAATCAGCACTTCCCTGCACTTTCTGCCTGCTTCAGGGCTTGACTGCTTTATTTTCCTGTACAAAAATGCAAATGCGTTGTACAATGAAGGATAAGTGGTTACTTCAGGGTTTTCTCCAAAACTGCACTCAACCCTTATTACAGTTTCAAGAAGCTGGGCTTTTTCAGGCTCTTTTATGTCATTTTCAGTAACTGCAATGTCTTCAAGCTCTTTTTTGTTCAAAACACTATTTTTCATAAAATGAGGTTATACGCCCTGTAGCTTATAAATTCTCGGTTAGCTTTATAAAGCCCCTGTTTTTCCCGGGCTTGTTAATGAATAGGTTGTATTTTGTGGGTGGAGAACAGTCAATGCCTACTTTAAGGTTTAGGCAGGCTGTTAAGGACATTCAGTGCCCTTCTGCAGGAATGAGTGCATCTCATAGTGTAAGCCTTCTTGAAAAGGCTGTAATCGAGCTTCACAAGCTTCCAAAGAAGATGGGCGGAAGCTTTATTGAGCATCCAGACATCTACAACAGCTACAAATATGGGGTGATTAACTCAAAAAGGGAAGAGCTTAAGGAAGGCCTTATTCTTGCAAGAGACGCAGACAGGATGGTTGTTGAAGGCCTTCTTCCTGATGCCTGTTCTGATTATGCTGTTGTGCTAAGGACTTTGCTTGTTTCAAAAGGAATTGCAGCTTCTGTTGTTGAGGCTGTAAAGGCTGATGAAAGCCATTGTTTTGTAAATGCCTACTTTGGCGAGCATTTTATAACAATTGATGCGCATCCTCAAAATCCTAAGGACGCTTCAAAGATTGAAGAGTACAGGATTATTATTCCAAGCCTGAAAGGCTGGGCTTATGATGAGGGAAAGGATTTTTGGTCTATGGGCATAAGGCGCATTACAGACTTATATTCATTCTTTGAGAACAGGACAGGAAAAAAGCATACTGAATTAAGGCCTGTAGACTCCTCAATAAAATTAAGGTAGACGAAATAATTTCGGTTTTTTTGTGCTAAGGCATTTTAACTTTAATTTTTGAGTTATCTTAATGGATGAGCTGGAAGAAATTAAGGCTAAACTTTTAAGTTACCAAGGAGCCATAACCTTCAATGAGCCTCATTTTACAGCACAGCTGGAGCTTAGATGCGGAAGCAGGAGTGAAGTAATTCATCATTTAACAGATCCTTCAAGTCTTGCTTTTTTTCAAACAGAAAAAGGAAAGTTTGGAGACACAAAGCATATACTTTATTTTAGAATTAGCAGCAACAGGACAATGATACTGCCTGCCATATTAGGCACGAAAAGCTTATATATACTCACTTACATTTTAAGGCATAGAAAAATATTCAAAGCAAGGAGGTATTTCATATGAAATTCAGCTATGACTCGGAAAATGACCTCTTGGCATTGCACAAAGGGTTTTCAAAAGACGAAGGGTTTAAAGGAAACTTTGTTGCAGGCTCAATTGTGCTTGACGTTTCCACAAAAGGAAGAGTAAGGGGCATTGAGATTATGGATGCATCCAGCTTTCTGAAGAAGAATGTTATGGCCCGGCTTACAGGCGCAAGATTCAATGTAATTGAGAAATCAAATGCGATTTTTGTAAAAATCCTGCTTAAGACTTTAAACAGTGAAGTTCCTGCGCAGATTATGGTTCCTTTAGAAATTGCTTAA
>CAYPXA010000006.1:0-76663 GCA_964414985.1 uncultured Methanosarcinales archaeon | reverse complement strand
CTTTTGCAGGTATTTCCTTTGGCGCTTCTGCTTTCTTTGGAGCAGCAGGCTTTTGTTCAGCCTTCTTCTCTTCCTTCTTAGGCTCTGCCTTCTTTATGCCTGGAATCTCTGCAAAAACATTGCCTTCAGCATCTTTAGTTACATGAACCTTGACATGGTGTGGCGGGTTCTTTAGACCGTGGTTCCACATATGCTCGTTAAGGTGAATTCCTAATTTAACATTCTCTGACTTCATGTGCTTCTGGAGGAACTCTTTCAAGGCTTTTACTGCCTTCTTTGTCCTGTTCCAGTTTGGCGCTTTAAGCCATTCTTTTCTTAGAGGAACATTGTATTCCCTTTCAATAACAATTTTGGATTCTTCTTTCTTTGCCATGGTCCTATGGGTTTATCCCTGTTTTCCTTCTCCAATTTCTTTTAACAACAGTGTGCCTGCCTGGGTGAACCCTTCTTCCTGTGCCGTACTTCTTAGGAACAGTCCAGAAAGGAGCCCACTTTGTCTGCCTTCCGGCCTTTGCAAGCCTTGTTTTTGTTGAAGTTGGTTTATTTCTTGTCATTTTCTTGTGATCCTTATTTCACGCTTTTTTGTGTCAAGCAGCATAAGCATCTGCTTCATCTGCTGGTCATCTATGATTTTGACATTGCCTTTTTCGACCATCTGGCCGATTGCAAGCAATAGTTTAACAGCTTTGTCTGGAAACGCTGATTTTATGTTGCCATACCTTTCAAGCGCTTCCTTTGTCAGCAGAGTCTTTACGATTGACTCCAGCTGCGCAAGCTGGCTGTTTATCTCGTTTTCCTGAAGAGCTTGCCTTTGCAGCTCTTCCATTCTTCTTTGCCTTATTTCGTCCAGCTCACTCATCTTTCTGAGGAGCTTCTTCGTGCTTTTTTGCCTCAGCCTTAATCTCTTTAGTTGGTGCTGATTTTTGAATTTGAGTTGCTATCTTGTCAAGGAATGACTTTCCTTTAGGTGTTATTATCCTTCCCTTGTGAAGCCCTTTTTCAACCTGCTTTGCAAGCCCTGCCTTTTCAAGCTGCTGCAACGCCTTTCTTAAAACGCTTCCTGAGCCTTTCTTGAACTTTTCAGGCTGTACTCCCCTGTGCTTCAGCCCGCCGTAGTATCCCCTTAGCTTTGCCACTCCGATTGGACCGTACCTGTAGATTTTCCTCAAGACAGCTGCAGTCCTCACATAGAACCAATCATTGTTCAGCGGAGGCCTTACCTTCTGTGTTCCTGTCTTTACGAAAGGCGCCCATTCTGGAGGCTGGATAAGCGACTGCTTTTTCAGCTCTGAACCTGCCTTTTCGATAAGCTCGTTTGCATCAACGTCATATATTGTTGCCATTTTGTTTTGATTCCTTTAGTATTTCCCCGCTTGCGCGAGTAGATTAGTTATGATATCCATAACCTGATTGATAGGAAACTGGATTTATTTATAAAGGTTTCGGAAGGGTGCTGTTTTTGCTTTGCAGGAAGATGCTTTTGTGCAAAAATATTGGAAACAATAAAAAGAAAGCAGCACCTGCTGGTACTGTTGAACGTGCACCTCAAGGTACACTGACCAACAGGTTTTACCTGCTGAATGGTATTATCCTCATAAATATATAAAATTTTGGGTTTCCAGATAAGATTGAAGCAATCATCTCATCTCATGCATAAACTCATACTTTTGGTTTGCTTCTTTCAACAGCTCAACTATCCTGTCCTTGTGCTGTCCAACTCCTTCCAAATCTATTATGAAGCTTTCCACTTTCTCATAGGATTTCTCAACAGCTTCTTTTATGCTTTCAGCAGTTAAAGCGTGGAGCTGGCTGCTGGGGCACATATGGCTAACTTGAACATTGCCTTTTTTCAAAAGCTCCTGGACGTTTTTCATGTAATGCCCTCCGCCTATTACTATTGAAGCATTCTTTTTGTCTTCAATTGGATTCTGTAAATCCAATATCACTTTTTTTATTACATCCAATGCGTTATTGTCTTCCCACTCATTTGGAGAGCAGCCAATCTCCAAAAACACTAAAGGCTTTGAGATGTTTGGGCCGTGGTGCGTGCATTCAATGTTAACCTTGTATTGCTCTAATTTGTTGTTCCTAAGGATTGAAAGGTATGCTTCTTTTAGCAATGCTGCTGAGCTTTTTGAGAGCGTTGCTTTTTCACCTCCAAGATTGCTGAATTTTGGATGAGGCCAAAGGCTTCCCCAGTTTCCTGGAGGATGGACGCAGAATTGCTTTGGATAATCATTCATGCTATGAATGTTTACAGCAATAAAAAATTCTGAATCCTCATCCTTCAGGTCTTCATCCTTAAGGTAATGAGGCAAATCCTCAATCTCCATAAAGGGAATATTTTGCTCTATAAGCCAATCCTTTATTCTAAGATTGAACAATTCCTCAATCCTTTTTGAGACGATTATTTTTGCTTTCATTTTTTTGAAAATGTCTCCACATAAAACATATTAGGGGATTTTTCCAGAGTGTATCCTTGTTCTCTTAAGTGGTTTAACACGGGCTTGTGCTCAAGAAAATCCCTTCTTTCGAGGATTAAGCCTGCTCTCTCAAATTCATTTTCAAGCTCTGAAAATGTTATGTAGTCTGAAGGAACGTGGCTGTGGCCTATTGCCTTTTCCTGATAGTTTTGCACTTCCTTGATTAAATCCTGATAGTTTTCAGGGTTTTCTGTTATTTCAGGAGAAAACTGCGGCTCTCCGACTATTATTTTTCCTTCAGGCTTTAGCAAAGGTATTAATCTGCTCAGGTACTGCATAAATACTTCTTTTCCGCCTACAGAGTCTGCAATTTCGTGGCAAGCTCTTAGTATTACGATGTAGTCCAATGAATTTTCTTCAATGCCTGAAATTGCTTCAATCCCTCCTGTTCTTGGCAGGTAAACTGTCGGGCTTTCGTCTGCCTTAAGCTCTTCTGCCAGCTTTTCTCCATCCTTATGAGTGTCAGAAGGCTCATATCCTATAATCAGTGTTTCTAATCCTGCGTCAGCAGCAAGCCTTGCTCCTACTCCTGGGCCTGCTCCTACATCCAGGCCTTTTGTGCTTCTTCCTCCAAGGCTTTCCTGCATATGGTCCTGGATTAGCCTGTAGAAGTCAATTCCTTTGTTGAAATAGTTCTCCCAATATTTTCCGTTTTGATGCTTGTCGAATTTTTTGTATGCCATTTTTTACCTCTCAATCTATTTTTGCCTCTTCTAGCGGCAGATACTTGCTAATCAAATCAAAAATTCCATCCATATGGTGTTTTGTTGATGCTTCCCTTGAAATGTGAACTTCTCCTGGATGGATGCTTCCGTTTTCCTGAGCCCGTAAGTAAGCCATTGTGGCCAGCCCATAGACTATGTCCATCTGCTTTTTCTGGTAGCCAGAGAATTGCAAAGGAAACATTGCAGTATGGTTTAAAATCTTGAACTGCTTTCCATCCTTGAAAAGAACGCCAGTTATCCCTCCAATAGTCCTGTCTATCTCAGATACTGCTTGCGGCACTGTGATTCTTCCACACATGCACTTTTTCTGTATTTCCTTTACTGTTTCTTTTGTTACCATTTTAGTTTTTCCAATGGCTTGCCGAATTTTTTGTATGCCATTTTGTATCACTAAACAGTGGTTCTTTCTCAAAGATTTAAACATTATTCCCCCCTAAGGGGAATACATTTAGAAAGATTTAAATATTCCTTTGTTGTTATACGCTTTATGGACTCTGAAACTCTAACAAGCATAGGGCTTACTAAAGGAGAGGCTGACGTTTATTTGACTCTGCTTAAGCTTGGAAACACCTCTTCAGGAAGCATAATCAAAGAATCTAAAGTTTCCAGAAGCAAGGTTTATGATGTTCTTGAAAGGCTGAAGCAGAAAGGCCTTGTTTCTTCAGTCATTAAGGAGAATGTACAGTATTTTGAGGCTGCTGACCCAAAAAGGATTCTGGACTATCTGCAGCTCAAAAAAGAGGATATTGAAGCTAAAATTGAAAGCTCAAGGAAGATTGTTCAGGATTTGAACAAGCTGAAAAGCCTTCAGCTTGAAAAGCAGGAAGCTAAAGTTTATACAGGCATTGAAGGATTAAAAACTGCCTATAATGAGATTCTGGAAGAGCTTCAGGAAGGCGATGAATACCTTGCTTTTGGGCTGGGCTTGAAAGAGATTAAGGATGAGGCTGTTTCCCTGTTCTTGAGAAAATTCCATCTTAGAAGGGCTGAAAAGAAGGTTGATGCGCGAATAATAATGCATCCTGACACTGGTGATTTCATGAATAAGTTTTCAGGGCTTGGATATTATCAATACAGGTTTTCTGAGTCGAGATTTCCTACGAATATTGCAGTCTGGAAAGACAGCGTGCTTACACTAGTTTGGGAGGACAAGCCGGTTGCATTCATCATCAGAAGCAGGCAGGTTGCACAGAAGTATAAGGATTACTTCGAGAAGGAGTGGAAGACTGCGGGGAAACGCTGAATCTACTAGTTTAAGAGACGCGAGGACGGGTTTGAAGGTTACGGGAGTGTTTGTTCAACCTTCACATAAATCGGCGTATATTTTCCAACAACTTCGCTTTATTCCAAAGCATAACCTTATTACTTTTAGCTAATGCTATTGCACTCTTAGTATACTCGCTCGTGCTTACCACTAAGCAACTTTCACAATTGTAATATTTTTTTGCTGCAACAACTTCTTGTACTGCTTTATTAGAGACTGGGTTGGCATGGTTCTTAGCTTGAACTGCTGTTTTTTCCTTAAACTTTTCAATAATCAAGTCTGCACCCTGGTCACCACTTAATTTAGTATTTTTTACTTTATATCCCATTTTTTTGAATAGTTCTGAAAGGAAAGCCTCAAATTGATAACCTGTTAGTGAACCAAAATCAACTTCTCTTGCAATATATTTGGAGCCCTCTAATTTTTTTTCATAAATCTCCAATTCAAACTCTTCTTTCCTTCTTTCAATCACCGGTTTAATAAAAGTTATTTTATGAAGCAGTTCATTTTCAAATAATATCCTTATGAGTGATTCTAAGTCAGATTCAAATTTTTCTCCGAAAATCTCTAAAAATATGTCTAGATAATCATTTAATTGCTTCGGCTTTTTTTGATTGACTCTGGATTTAAAATAATCATATTTTATTCTTCCATGGATACTTCCCAAAACAAGTTTTAGTTCAAAAGGATCTGCTTGCAGACCATATTTGCTTAAAATATTTATCAAAGAGCTAATTTCGGACTCAAAGTCGTCACTATTTCTTTTTACAAAATTAACAATTAAATCCCATTTTCCTAGTTGATATATCCACTCAACAAGTTTTTCAGGATCAAAAGAGTAATACTTTTTTAAGGCAGTTAAGAGAAATTCCTTATTTATCATTACATCGTTAATCTCTTCCGGAAGAATATCCATCAGGTAATCTAAGAAAATATTAAGCTCCTTTTTTTTGGCTTTGCCTTTAGGAGCATGCTTTTTTATAAACCAAAAGAAACTATCAAAAAACAATTTGCTGCTTGATTCTGCTTTAAGCAAGGAATTTCTGAATTTTGCAAATTCTTGGGGAGTATAACCAAAATGCTCTAAATTCAAAAAGTGTAAGCTGTTTCTATTAGTATTAAGGTCCACTTCTTTGCGCCTATCAGTTATTGCGCTTGCAATCGTGAACACAATAAATATGAATATAGCCCATATGCCTATTTTAGAAAAAAAAGAAACATCATCTTTTTGATTTTTTATATTTACTTCAGTTTTTGTTTTCGGATTAGAATATGCTTTAGGAACTATTGGAGAATTAGGGGATATTAATTGATTAGATGAAGGGATATCATCCATTCTAACACAAGTTGAGTTTTGGCAGATTTCGTTGCTTAAATTGCACTCGGTTAACACTATGTCTGAATAATTAGATAATGTGGCACATTTGCCAGTATTTTTATCACAAAAATTATGGCGAATTAAAGTATGGTTGATAACTAAAGCATTATCCGAACTGCATTCCGATTTAGAAAGGATTATTTCGTTTTTCCCACAGTCTAAATCTGTTGAGCATGTTATCTCCCTAATTTTATAATCAGATTGAGGATTAGTATTTTCTAAGGACCCAATTAAACCGCCCCTTAAAAATTCCAATTTGGAGTCAGTCACATCGTTATAAGGCCCAAAGTTGATAACATAGACATCACTAGAGCCTGGAAGGTTAAGGACTATAAAATTAATACAAGACACCTTATTATAAGGAGTTAGGTCTTTGCTGTTCCCCAAGTATAAGTCTAGCCCATCTTTGTCAACATCAATCTGTTCAGTAATAACCAAGAACTCATTTGCTTGCGGCTGTTCGCCTTGAGTTAACACCTTAGATTCTGCCTTAAAATACGGAGGGAGTTCTTGTGGATACAGCAGACTCCCGAAAACTGCGGTGATAGTATAATCTCCTTCTTTCAGAGGGAGTTTTAAATGCCCTTCTTTAGAAGCCAATTCTGTGCTTAAAAGAAAATTGCTGAGCTTTCTATCCCTTGTAAAGGGCTCATAATTGTAAACCCAGCCCCAGTCTCCATTGTATTCGCTTAAATCAACATTCATAAAGGAGGTATTTCCAAAATTAATATCCGCCCCTGGCAGGATTTGAGAATCAGCGCAAGCCCAAAATGCCTGCAAAAAAAAGACTATCGCAAGCAAATTAAGTGGTCTCAATAAACGCATAGTGGCTTTTTACTCCAAATCTATAAAAATCTTTGCCTAGCAAGCCTAAAGTTTAACAAAAGTTAGGCTCCATCTAATCCTATTTTTGTCAAATATTCTTAATGAATTGTTAATGGATTAGTTTCTAAGGAAAATATTTTTTGTAAATACCCTTAAATAAAAGAAAAGTTTATATTTGCTTACTTTTAAATATTTAAATATGGCAAGCCCTCATCTGGACAAAGCAAAAAGTGCAAAAAATGATGAATTCTATACTCAATATCAAGATATTGAAAAAGAAGTAAATGCTTATCTTGAATTTAATCCAGATGTATTTAATGGTAAGGTTATACTTTTGCCTTGTGATGATCCGGAGTGGAGCAATTTTACTAAATATTTTGCACAGAATTTTGAAAAGCTTAAATTGAAAAAATTAATTTCTACAAGTTATGCTATTGAGAGTAAGAAATATAAGGGCGGATACCAGACGACACTTTTTGAAAAAAGAAGTCCAAAATTTGATAAGCAGAAAACCAGAATAAAAGGTAAAATTTTTACTCTTACAAAAGATAAAACAGGGGATAATCGAATAGACATCAATGATTTAGATTGGCAATATTTGGAAGGAGATGGTGATTTTAGAAGTAAAGAAGTAAAGAAATTAAGAGATGAATCAGATATAATAATTACTAATCCCCCATTTAGTTTATTTAGGGAATTTTTAGCTTGGATAATGGAAGCCAAAAAAGAATTTATGATTATTGGAAACATGAATGCCATTACGTATAAAGAGGTTTTTCCGTTGATTAAATCTAATAAAGTTTGGTTGGGAATGTCAAGTGGCGCAAAGACCTATATTAAACTAGATGGGACTGAACAAAAAATGGGAAACACTTGTTGGTTTACCAATTTAGAACACGGAAGAAGACATCAACCCTTACAATTAATGTCAATGGAAGATAATATAAAATTCAATCAAAAAATGAAAGGTAAGAAAAATTATGAGAAATACAGCAATTATGATGCGATAGAAGTTCCATTTGCTGATGCTATTCCTTCAGACTATAAAGGGGTAATGGGAGTTCCAATCAGTTTTTTAGAAAAGTATAATCCTAAACAATTTGAAATAATCGGTTCAAATTTAACTCACGGAATTCCTATGTCTAAGGTTGCAAAGAAAGGAACATTTGTACAAGGTGGTCCAAGTTTTTATACAGGCAAGGGTGACGGTACTTTTAAGCGAATATATACTCGAATCCTCATAAAACATAAGAAAAAATAAAGGGTAGAAAATAATGAAAACAACACTAAAAACATATACTGTAAAACAAATTTGTGAAGGATTTGTTTATAACGAATTTGAAGGGAAAGGACTTTTTGGTTTAAATGGAAATTTAACAATTCAGCCAGAATATCAGCGCAACTATATTTATGCAGATGGAAAGAGGGATGTAGCTGTAATCAAGTCTGTTTTAAGTAAATATCCTATTGGGCTATTTTATTTTAATAAAGTTGGAAAAGACAAATTTGAAGTTTTAGATGGGCAACAGAGAATTACTAGTATTGGGAGATACATAACAGAAAAGTTTGGAGTTAAAGATAAAAATGATATGGAGCAATATTTTAATGGTATTGCAAAAACTGAGCAAGACAAAATAATGCAAACAGAATTATTAGTTTATGAATGTGAGGGAACAGAACCTGAAATAAGAGACTGGTTTAGTACAGTCAATATTGCAGGTGTCCCATTAAACCAACAGGAACTTTTTAATGCAATCTATTCTGGACCATTTGTAACTCTTGCAAGAGCAGAATTTAGCAATTCTCAAAATTCTAATATACAGAAGTGGGGTGCCTATATTAACGGCAGTGTGAATAGGCAGGATTTTTTGGCAACAGCATTTGAATGGGTGAGTAGTGGAAAAATAGATGACTATATGAGTAAACATAGAAAAGATACCAATATTAATGAATTAAAAAAGTACTTTAATGGTGTAATTGGTTGGATTTCTAAAACATTTACTGATGTAGAAAGTGAAATGAGGGGATTAGACTGGGGAAGACTTTATGAAGAGCATCACAAGAAAAAATATAATCCCAAAAAAGTATCTGATGCTGTACACAGACTATATGCTGACCCTTACGTTAAGAATAGGAAAGGTGTTTTTGAGTATATCTTAGGTGGAGAAAAAGACACAAAACTTCTTGATGTACGAGTTTTTGATGAAGCAACAAAAAAAGCAGTGTATACAACTCAAACAGATAATGCAAAAAAAGATAGGAAATCAAATTGTCCTCTTTGTGCTATCGGACACAGTGCTAATAAAAAGAGAATGTGGAGCTTTAATGAAATGGATGCTGATCATGTAAGTGCTTGGAGCAAAGGTGGAAAAACAGACATAAAAAACTGTCAAATGCTTTGTAAAACTCACAATAGAGCGAAGGGGAATAAATAAAATTTAAAGCCTTCTTTCGGAAGTTCCAAACTAGAAATTGTTCAAAAAAATACAAATAAAAATGAAATTATTTTTGTATAAATTATCTAAACTTTTCTATAAGTTCTAATAAAAGAAAAACTAAAGTTAGAGGATTACTCTCTTTACTAATCAGTTCTGTTCTTTCTTTAATATGTTTTTTTTGGATGGTTTTAGCATTTTTTATAGCTATTTGAATATTAGCTTTTGTTTGAGTATATAATTCCGGGTCTGCTTTTTTATAACTTGGATTTTTTTCTTTAATTTTGGCTTCTAAGGAGTCTTTTTCATATTTACTTGGAAAATAGCCATAATGACACAAAACCCAGTACTCAAAAGAAGGGTTAGAAAATGAGAGTAAAACTCCTTTTTGTTTAGCTATATTCTTAGCTTGAGCTAATTGTGGGTTAGAATTACTATCCCTATCAAAAACACAGACAATTATATCTCCTGCTTGAAAATCTCTCTGTGAAACACAACACAATGCTTCATTAACCAAACCATCTGCGTTCTTATGGCCTGATTCAAATGATTTAATTTTTAAACGGCTTATTCTCTCAATAAATTTTAGTTTATTGAAGTACAATCTTTCAGTTTTACCTTCGCAACATACCCAAAGAGTTTTCGTAGGCCTCCTTCCACTTCTTCGAACCATTTTTAATCAAATAACGTTTCATCGATAAAAGGAAGTCCTCCTACTCTTCCATTTAGATATGCTCTTTCAAAATCTGTGCTTTCTCTTAAATCATAATCTAAGAAAGATTTTAGTAAAGTATTCTGATTAGGCTCTTTACTGCAAATATATATTTGATCCCTCCTGAATAGTTCATTATCTAAGAGGGTCGTGTCATGGGTTGTTATTATTAACTGTGCATTTTTATTATTAGTTTTACTATTAAAAAGCCTGACTAAAAATCGTGTAATATTTGGGTGCAAATTTAGCTCAAACTCATCAATAAACGCAACTTTACCATTTTCTAAAATATCAAATATAGGTCCCAGCATGGATAATGTTTTTCTAGTACCTTCTGATTCTTCATCAATATTAAACTCGACTACTTCACCTTTAGTAGTTTTGTGTACAAATTTAACATTAAAAAATTCCTTTTCTTCCTGTTTTATTGGATTGAAAGAGGGGACATCCTTTTCAATCTTGAGCTCAAAACCATTCACTTTCTTTTTTTCTTTATTTACTCTTACATCCAGAATGCCTCCAAAGTCGGCCTTCTGCAGTATGTCAATAACTCTCTTCTTTAATGCAGGGTTTTGATATATTTGATTGATAGTAAAATCTTGCCATGCAGGTCCATAATTTATAACCATGTTATCAACAATAAACTCATAAACTGGTTTAACTTTCTCATAACCTAGTTGTGTAGCTCTTGATAAATAGAGTACATTCTCATTCATTTGAAGATTGATTAATGATTGTTTTTTCTTATCTATATTGAACTCATACTGATTAGATTTTGTCCTACTAAATACTAAAGCTCGTCTACCTTGTGGCCAATAGAACAAGTATTCCTCAATAAATTTCTCATTATCACAAGAAAAACCATACTCGTATTTGGTGCCTTCATGAATAAATAGTATTTCAAACTTACTTGGTTTCTTAGAATATTCTTTACTTAATTTAAATGATGACCTGGGTATTTTAGTTCCAATATTAAAATTATGAGAATTCTTGACCATAGACCAAATAAAAAATATTGATTTAATCAAATTAGATTTACCAGATGCGTTAGCACCATATATTACAGCAGATTTTAGCAATCTATTTTTATTATCTAATTTGATTAGATTCTCTTTAAGTTTCTTACTCCCGCTAGAATCTAGACTGAATGTAATTTTATCCTTTATTGAAAGGAAGTTTTCTATTGTTATTTCAAGTATCATAAGAGTTAGTAAAGTGAGCTTATTTATAAATTTATCGCTTATTTTTGCATATTTTGTGCAAAAATGCTAAATAAAATGATTTAAAGAGTCTTTAACTAATCTATTATTTAGACTCTTCATCAATATATTCGTGTTCCAATTCATGTCCACAAAAATCACATTTTAGGAACTGTTTGATATTATGATACACTGAATTCTTATATTCTGTTTTTCCTAGATATTCTAGAGGTTTATGGTTTCTATAACTAAAATAGGCCTTACAATTCTCACAAGTTCTAGTTTTTAAGAGTCGGATTATATTCCCTAAGAGACTGGAAATAACTCCAATTATAATTAGCCACAGCACCCTATTTGTAGAAATATTACCCGATTTAGATATATTAATTAAGGGGAATAAAAGGAAGACAAAAACGAGTAAAAAAATAATCAAAGGAATTCCAATAATTAAATAGAATTTTTTAATTCCATACTTCTTAACAATCCACCTGCCAAGTAAAACAAAATAATCCGAATTATCTTGGATAGGGATTTTAGGATTCTCTTTTTTGTTTCCAAAATTAATTGTCTGCTGATTATTATCCCCTATAATTGTTCCAATACTATCTTTTACTTCGTAAGCTTTTTTATCCATACTATCCCCCAAAAGCGGTTTTAATAATTTCAATAATAATGGGGATTATCCAAGCAGCATTTTGCTTTAGATATTCTAATGAATTTGAGATCGATAATTTTTCTACATTCTTCTTTTTTAACTCACTTTCGATATTCTTAACTTCTTTGATAATGCTATCTTTTCCTTCAGGACTCTTCCTTTCAATTTCTTGATATAACTCTTTGAAGCTATCAGATATAGATATGTTTTGTATATTGTTGTTGCCTATAACCGTCCCAGTACTATTGGAGATTATATTTTGGGTTACGTGGATTGGAAATTTAAGATGGAACTGGTGAGGGTCTTCAACTAAATCTTTGCCTTCACTTGTAATTTGAGCGAAAAAAAATAAAGCCCCCATCCCCTTCAACAATTTTAAGTAACCTTTATCTTCTAGATAAAGCACATTGGTATCTACTTTGTTATTATCAATCCCCATAAAATCAATCAATTCTTGCCTACTTGCCATATAGCGAGGCTTCTCTTCATCTTTCTGATAGATATAATCTAAGATTTTTCCCCTAATCTCTTTGTTATCCATGTTTACCCCCATGTTAGTAGTATATTATCTGAAACTATAAATCTTATGATTTTTATGTATTTTGGAACATTTTAAGCAAAATGTCATTTTTCTCCTCATTAAAAGTTACCGGACCACATATTAATGATACTGGTTTCTATGCGTTTGGGTGATTCGAATGTAAAAAACTCAATAATTTAAGGTGCTGTAGCTAGCTTTTCGGAGTATTTTTGGCAAGATTGCCAATAAGAACAATTTTGTCAGAAATGTGCCATGAGCCACACCAGGAACATTTATAGGCTAAAAGAAATCTTAAATAGCCATACGAACTGCCAACCAGTTATTAAAAAAGAACAAACCTACCCTGCGAATTACTAAACCAAAAATCTTCCGACTTCTCGCTCATTCCCTTCTTAAAACCACAAACCTTCCAGCCTTCAAGCTCAAGGCAGGTTGCCATCTTCAGAATTGATACCTCCATTTTCTCTTGCCTTGGGCTGCATTTTTCTATGTTTTAACAATGAAAATTAAATTGGGAAAGATAGTATGAATGCAACTGAACAGATCTCTATGGACATAATCGACTTTACTGAAACGTTTTGTTTGTTTGGGTAAATTAATTAAGAATCTCTAAGTTAAGGCTTATCAACCAGTTTTTGCTGAGTCAATTTTTTCAAATGCTTTCTTATATGCTCAGGGAAATCCTCATTTTTCATCTCAAGCTGGCTTTTTAATTCATTATAGCCTTGCAACCAATCGCCTTTTGTAACACGATAATGCTTAAAATTCTTATGAGCATTTTTATCAATTGCAATGAGATTCCACAACTCATTATTCAACTCGTCATAGTCTATATGATGTATTTCCTTCCCTTGGAGATTTTCTGTAATTTTATTGTAGTATATATGCTTCTGAAGACTAAAAAGATTCCCGTTCTTAAACTTTATTTTAAAGTATCCTGCATCTTTATCATAAAAGACATTGCTTGATGCGTGCTCATACTTTTGTTTGTAGTACTGCTCTAATTTTTTAATATGCTGCTCTCTGCTTTTTCTTTCAATTTCTTCTTGCTCTAATTCTAATTTGCGTTTCCTTTTAGATAATTCCTGTTCTTGATACTGGATTTCTTTTCTGTTCGAATCTATTTCATCCATTTTATCGTTTAGCTTTCTCCGCTCGTCAGACACTTTTACGTTTAGATCGTTCTCTATCTCCTTTAGAGAATCAGCCTTCATTTGGATATCTTTTTGAATAGCTTTAATCCTCTTTTTTCCCAGATTTTGCTCTTTTTTTAATTGTTTCTGGAATTCTAATTTGGCATCTCCTTTAGCATTTCTTATTTTTTTATTGAGAATTTTAATTGATTTTTTAGTAGTCTGTTTAGCTAATTCTATCTCTGTATTTAATTCTTGGATAATTCTTTTGTTTTCAGATTCGGCATTCTGCTTCTGTTTATTTAAAGCTTCAATGGCCCTTTTACTTTCAGCCTCAGCATCTTCTTTCTTTTTGTTTAAGGCGCCTATTTTTTGATTTAATTCAGCTATATTGCCGTTTAATTTTTGAATAGTTGTGGCTAAAATTTTAGCTTCCGCATCTAACTCTTCTTTTTTAGATTTAATCTTTTCAAACTCATCAGTCAAATTCTTAAGAAGTTTTCTTGCTTTCCTTATTTTAGGAATTGCAATAAGCCCAGCACCAAACGCAGTTAGGATAATAAGGCCTGCCATAAAAGCAAACAGCTCCTCTGAAGACTTAAGGCATTTGCCGTCATCATACCTGTCAGATTTGCACTCAAACTGGCATTCATAAGCTTCACCTTCTCCTTTTGTTGAAGGCGTTAAGCAAATCTTATCATTGCAATTCAGCTTTCCATTAGGGCAATCTACAATTTTGATATGTCCGCAGAATCCCGCAATATTGCAGATTCCTGAACCGCATTTAGCATCATCATAAATAGGGTTGCACGAATGCCCATCATTAAGGCATTGCAAGCCCTGAGCGCAAGTTTGGCAAATTTCCCTAGTCTTTAAGACTTTAATATTCCTTACAGTCATCAAGCGGGGCTCAGTTACCACATACTTTAATGACTGCAAATCAATGTAAGAAGTATAGCTGCTGTCAAATCCGTGCACTGCTTCCAGTATCACAAAATCATTGGCAGGAATTCTTATGCCCTCTTTTTGTGAGCCATATTTGGAAGTGCCTGTCAAGGAGCTAGTCACAATTTGAGTATAGTTAATGTCTATTGAAACTTCTTTATCATTTGGGTTCATTACCTTGATGACCGGAATCCCACCAGGAGCTTTCCCATTATCCGTAATGATAAGGGGGTCTCCCCATCCATAATCATCCAGCAGCTCAAACTCAGAACTAATCGCCAGCTTAGGCTCTATTTGAGTGTAATTTTCGCTTTTTGTGTATTGGCACTCCAAAGAAGATGCAAAACACGACATGCAAATTGCAATTATAACCAGCAGTAACGAAAACTTCATTATTTCCCCCAATGCCTATAAATTGAAGGGATTATTAAACTTTTGCACTCCTTATCTCAATCAAACTTCGCTAAAGAATTTTATAGCAAACTCACAGAAGGTGATTATGACTTCCTTATCCAATTCAAATTCTTTGCGATTTCCCAAATAATTATGGGAAATAGGGGTTATTCTCTTCCCTTCCTTAAGTTCTTTGTAAGAAATGCATTTAATATGCTTTTTGGACACAACAATAAAAAATGCGTTTTCAAAAGGATAATTTTTTTCAATATCATTTAAAGAAAACTCTTCCTTCGCTCTAAATTTTACCTCAACAAAATACACATCTCCAGTTTTCACGTTTTGAATTACAAAATCCGGCATTTTTCTGATTATGAAGGCAACATCAGATCTAACTCCCTTAAGAAGCTTAATAATACCTGGAACAGTATTTTCCATCCCATATCTAAATACATTATAATCTAAAGATAAAAATAGTTCTTCTACTAATGTTTCTGCAATCCTTCCCTTAATCATATCATCTTTGAATTTATATTCATTTTTAGAAAGCCCATTGTTCTCATTTTGGGAATTATTTTTCTGATGGCTCCTGCACAAGGGTAGACCATATTTAGTTATAGAATAATTATATTCTTCAGGAGTTATTCCTTGTTTACATTCCTTGCAGTAATATTCCATGGTAGGCTAACAAATAAAGTGCCTTCCAAATATATAAAATCTCTTATTTTAGGCTGCTGTTTAACCCCTCGCACCGCTACATTTTTATAATCGATTTAATAAAACAACCTCACAATGCCATGTTATTCGAACTCGCGGATAAGCACGTTTGAGCAGTGCAGGTACAGGTATAAACTGCACTACATAGACAAGGTTGAAACAGAGTCAAAAACCACTGTAGAAGCGTTCCTGGGAAGCCTTGTGCACGAAACTCTGGAAAAGCTTTACAAAGACCTCAAGTTCCAAAAGCTCAACGAATTAAAGGATTTAATCAAGTTCTACAATGATTTATGGAAGAAGGAATGGGCTGATGACATCATAATCGCCAAAGAGTATTCTGCTGAAAACTACAGAAAAATGGGCGAGAAGTACATAACTGACTATTACAACAAATACAAGCCTTTCAACGAAATGACTATCTTAGGCCTGGAAACACAGGACCAAATAACGCTTCCTGACGGCAGCCATTACCATGTTAGGATTGACAAATTAGGCTGTAAGGATAATATCTATTATGTCTGCGATTACAAGACAAACAGCAGCATGAAAAGCCAGGAAGAGGCTGATGAAGACAGGCAGCTGGCCATGTATTCAATCTGGGTAAAGGACAGGTTTAAGGATGCAAAGAAAGTAATCCTTAAGTGGCATATGCTTGCCTTCAACAAGGAAGTCACTTCAGAAAGGACTGAAAAGCAGCTAAAACAGCTTCAGGACGAAACTGTAAAGATTATAAGAGAAATTGAAAAATGCAAAGAATACCCTGTAAATGTAACCTCATTGTGCAATTACTGCGGATACAAGAGCATCTGCCCTGCATTCAGGCACGAAGCAAAGCTTGAAACAAAGTCTGCAGTAGAGTTCAAGAAGGATGCAGGAGTAAAGCTTGTTGATGAATTGTCAAAATTAAGCATTCTAAAGAGCGAAACAGAAAAGAAGATAGAAGACATAAAACAAAATCTTATCCTGTTTGCAAAACAGGAAGAAATAAGCATTGTTTACGGCTCAAACAAAAAAGCTTCGGTAAAAGAGTTTTTCAAAATAATCTTGCCTGAAGACAAGGAGATACTAATCAAGGCTTTGAAAAAGAAGGGCATTTTTGATGAGTTTTCAATGCTCAACACTATGAAATTAACTTCGGCAATAGCTAAAGAAGAGCTTGACAAAGACATAATCAAATTAACAAAGAAGGAAAAGGATTACAGGATTTCGCTTTCTAAGAAGAAGGAAGAAGAGTGATAAAAGTAGGTGTCTACGTTACAAACTTGTAGACACCCAAAGGAATTCCTAACTCAAGAAATAAAGAGAAAGATTTATATACCATTTATGGTTAATATTAACCAAATATGGATAATCTATTAAAACTGGTCCAGGCCTTAGGCAAGAATCTTGCAAATCAGATTCCTATTAGGCAGGCTTCAAAGGAATCTAAAGTCCCGTATACTACCAGTTATAGAATAATCAAATCTAATCCTGATATATTCCTTATAGAACAAAAAGGGAATATTAAGCTAGTATCACTTAATACTAAAGACCTCATAACAAAGAATTATCTTATTCTAGCTGAAAGAAGAGAAGCAGACTCTTTCCTGAATAAAAATCCGGAGTTTAAAGTGCTTAAAAAAGAACTCCCTCAAGGAGAATATTCATTAATCCTTTTTGGTTCAAGAGCAGAAGGGAATCAAAGAGAAAAAAGTGACATTGATTTATGCATAATAAACAAAGACGGAAAAAAAGAAGTAAACTTATCAAAATTCGAGTTATTGTTTAAACTGGAGACTAACCCAGTTTATCTAAAAGAAAAAGAGTTCAGGCAAATGCTTAAGGAAGAAGAACAAAACCTTGCAAAAGAAATCATAAGAAAGCATATAATTTTATATGGCGAAGAACATTTCTGGAACCTAATTTGGAACAACAAAAATTAAATATTTTTGAGCATTCAATTGGAGTTTGAAAAGCGCAATGCTTAATTTTTAAGAACAATTCTGCCAGACCCAGTGGACATCCACGCATAAAATATTTAAAAGGAAATTTCTTTAGTTAGTCTATGAAAAAAGAGAATTGTTTAACAGAACAAGAGGTTAAAGATTACCTCTGGAAAGAATTCAATAGGTTCATACAAGGCCAAACTGTTATGGAAAAAGAAGGAAAAACACTTTATTACAAGTGTGATGTTGAAAATTTTCTGGCAAATCCAGAAAAAAGGTTTTTTGATTGAAGAAAATGACAAAAAAGATCCAATATTTTCCGTTTCTGAAGACAGGCTATGCCTCATTTCCGTTAAGAGATGTCGGCAAGAAATTTGAAGTTGCCAATACGTGGGAAATAGAAATCAAAAAGCCAAGATTTCTTGAAAATGGCAGTAATTATATGCATTTTTTTATCAACCATCGGGAAATAGAAAATGCTGTTTGGGAAGAAATAAAAAAATCTCACAAAAACTTGCTTAAGGAAGCAGATTGGCTGGTTATCTCTATGATTAAAGAATTAGGAGATAAGCTTAATGTATCTGTTGATACGCTTAAAGAGGTTTAAACTTATTAAATTGCAGACAGAGAACAAACCCTGAGTAAAAGCGTCCTAAAGAAAAGATGAATGGAATGAAACCGTTACAAATTGTAACGCTTTGAAAATGCAGTCACCAGATGGAAAATTAAGACCTACTGACTGTGCTAACGCCAAAAAACAGCTAATTCTAAAAGCTAAGCTTAAAACAAAAACATTTATATAATAAAAACGTTAGATTCAACTATTATATTTCTAAAATAGAAAGGTTTATATAATAAAAACGTTACATTCACATTTTACCTATGAAAACAGAAAACCTGCTTAAAAAACTAGAAGGAATCCAGTCTATTGATACAGTAATGGCTATTCTCAAGGTTGATAAGAAAAAGGCAGTTTACTATATCTATCGGCTAAGAAAAGAAGGGTATGTAAAAACCAAAGCTGCAAGCAATAAAATCAGGATTTATTATATCAGCAGAAAAAACAAATTAGGCGGAAAAAGTTATTATGAGCTAATCAACCAATATTCTCCTTTTAAATTAGCTGAATCAACATCTTACAAGGTGTATGGCAGAGAGCCGTCATTAGAAGAGGCATTGATATATGCAATAAAAACAAAACAAGTAAGAGCCATAACAGCATCAATCTTTCTTTTTAAATCAATCACGAATTGGGCTTTGCTAAGTAAATTAGCACGGGAAAACCATGTTGAAAGATCTGTAGGAGCGTTATATGATGTTGCAAGACAAATATTAAAAGTAAGGCGCATGAATAAAACTATAAGAAATTCAATGCTTCCAAAAAAAGGAGATTCTTTTGCAGATATAATAACAGGATTCAGCTCAAAAGATTTCAAGGAGATTGAAAAAATATGGAAGATAAGAATACCTTTAAACAAGGCAGATTTTGAGGATTGCAAATGATTAATGCAAATGAACAGCAAGAGCTGCTGTTAAGCATAGCAAAAAAATTGAGGAAGCAAATAGTTGTTTATGCTGTAGGTGGAACAGCAATGATGTTTCACGGAATTAAAGATGCAACTAAAGATATTGATCTTGTTTTCAATGATGAAAATGACAGGCAGGTGTTTAAGGAAGCAGCTTTGTCTTTAGGGTATAAAGAGATGGATTCTGTTGTAGTATACGGCGCTGAAAAGAAAAATCAGCCAATTATGCTATCAAGGCAGAAAGGAGGGGCTGAAAGATTTGATTTGTTTAATTATGAGGTTATTTCATTCTTTTTTTCAAAGCATATGCAGGACAGGTCAGCCAGCACCTATGAATATAACAGCAAACTAATCCTAAAAATTGCTGATGTGCATGACTTAATCATGATGAAATGCGCTACAGACAGGCAAAAAGATGCTGAAGACGTTCAAAATATTGTAGGCACTCAAAAGATTGATTGGAAAATAGTAATTGAAGAAGCAAAACATCAAGTTGAGCTTGGCAAAAATGGGGCAATATTTGAGTTGGGAGAATTTTTGGAAAAATTAAAAAATCAGCTTAAGGTCAACATCCCTCAAGAAGTCCTTAACGAAATTTTTGAGATAGTTTCAAAAACAGCGCAGGACAAAAAAGTGAAGTAAACTTAATTGATGCATCAGAATAATTGTTTATTATTCTAATCATAATATTTCTGTCAAGAATCTTTATTTAGCCTTAAGATTTATTGCAAATCATGGATAATAAGACACTAAGAAAACTGGTAAGGCAAGAACTGAAAAAAATCCAGGATAAAGAGTACTATTCTGACTTCAGCATAACTGAAGTTTTAGGAAAAAGAAAAGACGGAACTTACATTCTTGGGAAAGAAAGGCCGATGAAAAGGCAGATTGAGTGATTCATGCCTCAACTATGCCTTTTATCTGGTCCAGCGCATTCTTTGCCAGAAACAATAATCTTTCATAAGCCAGGTCTTCAAGAGTAAGGCTCACACCATACTGCTCCATCTCTCTTATCTCGATTATTGTAGGGCTTTCATGCCTGGCCTCCGGATTCAAGGAGCAAATTTGCTCAACAAAATTTGGGCTAAGCTTAATCTTTTGGCCATCAATAAGCGAATTGATAATGGCAAAAGTGCACTCCTGATTCCTACTTTCATACCCAAATTTTGCAAGAACTGCCAGAAAGCAATGGTAGATTGAATAAAACGCTGCTGAAGCAGACCAGTCAGAAAATCCGGTCTTATTAAATGAAATCATTGCCTTGAGATTATGCTGCGCCTTGGCAATATGCTGCCTTGCCAAATCAAGATTCGGCTCTTTCTTGACAAGACCCCTATGATGTCCGCATTCTTTTAATTCCTTTTCAGCCTTCTGCAAACACCATGCAACCTTGTTCTCAATGTGAGGCACTTTCAACAGCCTCAACAAACTTTTCATAACCAAAAAGGACAATGCCTTCCTTAACAGCATTCAGCACAACATCATCCTTCTTGAGAAGGTTATTCCTCAAATCCTGAACAGACTGCTTCACAGGATGAATCTTCTTGACATTCAGCTGGCTTATCTCTTCAACTGCTTTGTTAAAATCCTTAACTTTCTGCTGTTTAAGGACTGCAAGCAAATCAACATCATTATAATTGCCAGATTTCAGAACAGAGCCGAACAAGACGCATATCTCCGCAGACTTTTCCAGGCTTCTAAGCTCAACAACCCACCTTTTAACAATGCCTGCACTTTCCTCAGCCTCTTTTCTAAGCAAAAAAGCAATGTATCCTTTAGCATAATCATTCCCGAAATTAACGCTGTATATCCTTGCCCTGCCAACCATCTCAACCTTCAAAAGGTTTTGGGCATGCATCTTCTTAAGAATCTTCAACACGCCCATAGCGCTAAGCCCTAAAACCTTTGCCAGGGTGTTTGCATTGCACTTTGTATTAAAATCCTTGAAAATTCTCAATATTACTTTCATCTCGTTGGCAGTCAAATCATTCATTTAAACTCACAGTTTAAACATATAAACTATAAGTTTATATAACTTTCGGTTTTAAAAACTTATTTACAGGTTCTCAAAGTGCCTATTATTCTTATTAAGCGTTTCCCAGAGAATTCCGGAAGAATTTAGGATTCAAAATTCATAAATGAGAAACATCCAAAATCTTCAGCTTGCTGTTCAGCAGCTTCAGCACATCAAATATAATTATCAGGAGAGCTGCTGCTGCAATGCCTATAATGAATCCCTTAGGCCCCAAAGGCACTGTCTCAAACAGCTTGTTTGCAGGAGAATATATCACAACCAGAGTTGCAATAAACGAGACTGCAGATGCATAAACAAGGTATTTGTTTGCAAACATCCCCCTATTCAAAACTCCTTTCCTGAATGACCTGAAATTGAATGCCGAAGTTATCTCAAGGATTATCAGCACAAGCAGTGCAACAGTCCTTGAGTATTCTTCACCCATCATAAAGACATTATGGACTATGTAGTAGCCTGCAAGGACAAATAAGGTCAGCAGTGCGCCTGTAAACAAAAGAAGCACGACAAGCTTTGAATTGAGTATTTCTGCATTCTTCCTTGGCTTTTCCTCCATAATGTCAGAAGAAGGCGGGTTGAATCCAAGAGTGATTGCAGGAAGATTGTCTGTAACAAGGTTCATGAAAAGTATCTGCAGTGCAAGAAGGATAGGCACTTTCCAGCCAAGAAGCGGAGCAAGCAGCACGCCTGTAAAAAGTATTGCAAGCTCTGCAAAGTTGCACGAAAGCTGGTATGTAACAAATTTCCTTATGTTCTTGAAAATAGTCCTGCCTTCTTTTATAGCAAGGACTATTGTGCTGAAATGGTCATCCTTAAGCGTCAAATCAGCGACAGACCTTGAGACATCTGTGCCGTTTTTGCCCATTGCAACGCCTATATGAGCTTCCTTGAGTGCAGGGGCGTCATTTACTCCGTCTCCAGTCATTGTAACTATTTCTCCGTTTGCTTTGAGCGCTTTGATAATCCTAAGCTTGTGCTCTGGCTTGACTCTTGCAAAAATGACAACAGACCCTATTATTTTTGACAGCTCATCATCTGTAATTTCGTCAAGCTCGCTGCCTTCAACAAGCCTTCCTTTAAGCCCTATCTGGCCTGCAACTGAAAGCGCAGTCTCCTTGTTGTCTCCTGTAATCATCTTTACTTTTATGCCTGCCCTCTCGCACTGAAGTATTGAATCCTTGACTTCATCCCTTGGAGGGTCTTCCATTCCAGCAAGCGCAGTAAACACAAGATTGTTCTCAAAATTATCCTTGGAAAGCCTGCCTTCATTCTTGAATGCAAAAGCAAGAGTCCTTAATGATTTCATGGCCATCTTCTGATTTGCCTTGAGGATTTCCTTCCTGTCTTTTTCAGTCATTTTTGAAATGCCTGATTTTTTCTGGATAAAGCTGCAGTGCTTCAATAGGAATTCTGGAGCGCCTTTTGCATAAACAACCCTCTGTTTTTTATGCCTGCAGAGCACTGACATCATCTTTCTTGAAGAATTAAATGGTATTTCCTCCAGCCTTTCAAAATCAAGGTCTTCCCTGTAAACTCCTGCCTTTGCAGCCATTATCAGCAGTGCTGACTCTGTGGGAGAGCCTCTTGCCTTGAATTCATCATCTTCCCCAATCCTTTCTATGGAAGCGTCATTGCAAAGCACAGCATTGCTGAAAAGCGATTCAAAAAAAGGATGATGAGATATGTCAACTTTGCTGCCTTTTAATGAAAACTCTCCCTTTGATTCATAGCCTACTCCTGAAACATCATAAAGTGAGCCTTCTGCAAATATCTTTTTTACAGTCATCTCTCCTTTTGTTATTGTTCCTGTCTTGTCAGAGCAGATTACTGTGGTTTCTCCCAAAGTCTCAATTATTGACATCCTGTTGACAATTGCATTCAGCTTTGCCATCCTGTATGCGCCTGATGAAAGAGTTGTAATCAGGACTACGGGAAACCCTTCAGGAAATGCTGAAACAGAAAGCGCAATTATCAGTATTAATATCTCGACTATTACATCTCCGGTAACAGCTTCAGCCCTGTAAAGCATTATCATTCCTGTCAGGACTGAAACTATAATCGCAACTGATGCCATATATTCTGCAATCCTGTTGACCTTTTTCTGCAGTGGAAGCTCTTTTTCTGTTTCAGAAATCATGCCCGCTATCTTTCCGAATTTTGTGTTCATTCCTGTATGAGTTACTTTTGCAATCGCCCTTCCGTTCACAACAAATGTGCCCATGAAAACCATGTTTTCGTCTGAAAAATCAGATTCCTTTCCTGCAGTCTTCCTTATCTCCCTTGATTCTCCGGTAAGCACTGATTCATTAACCCTTAGCTCGCTCTCTTCAAGAATAACGCAGTCTGCAGGCACTTTCTCTCCATTCCTTAATACAACTATGTCTCCTGGAACAAGAGATGATGATTTTACTTCCTGCTCCTTGCCATCCCTTATGACTATTGAAACAGGCACAATCATGTCTTTTAGCGCGCCTATTGCCTTTTCAGACTTGTATTCCTGCACAAATCCAAAAAAGACAACCATAAAAATAACTGCAAGTATTGTATATGCTGTAACTGACTTGCCTACAAAGAAAGATATCAGCATTGCTGCAAACAGCAGGTAAACCATAAAGTTGCTTTTTACCTGCCTGATGAGAAGCTTTAGAGGTGTTGCCTTTGAAACATCCCTGATAGAATTAGGCCCAAACTTTTCAAGCAGTTTTTCAGCCTGCTTTCTGCCAAGCCCATCCCTCTTTTTCATCAGCATTTCTTAAAACTAAGGGTATATAAATTTTGCCTTGATTGGGAGTATTAATCCAAAATTTTGCGGATTTTTCCGAGAAAACCATATTAATATGAGAGTTTATGCTAATCCTGCACTGAAATAACCAAAGGTTTATATATAAGTATATGCACATACTTATATAAGATTATACAAATTTGGTGATGCTCATGCAAAAACTGGAGATACTGCATTATCCCAACCTGAAAACAGTGCTGATGGTTGAAGAAACTCTCAAAAAAGCAAACAATCTGATGACTCGGGAAGAATTAAAAGCAAGCCTTCCTACAAAAGTGATGCACCAGACTCTGAATGTAATACTCAAATATTTGGAAGACAGCGGAAAAATAATTGACAGCAGAAAAGGAATCCTATGGATCTACAATCCGAGCCCAAAACTGGACAAAGCAATAAATGCGGGAGTGGAAGACGGCGGGAGAGTTGAAAGGAAAATTTGAGATAACGCGTTTGAGAGGGAACTTTTAGTCCTTCGGACAGATAGACTTTTTCTGCGAAAAAGAAATTATTGTAAGTGATAACCAGCATCCAATTGGCTTTTAAATTCTCTAAGAACTTCTGTCGGACTTAATCCCCCTTCTTTAACTACTCGTAAGAAATCAGGAAGAGCTCTTCCAAAATATCCTCGCTCAGGATTTTTCATAGAGTGTGTTATTCCCACAATCCAATTTGCATAAGCTTCAACAAAGTCTGATTCTCTTTTTAACACTTCTCCTAGCTCAGCCTTACAAGCTTCTGCATGATCCCTATTTAAATTTGAATCACAAGGAACTTCAGGCAAATCCCTCGTCAATTTTTCAATATGTTCATGTAATCCAACATAATCTGCAAAATCGGGTCTTGCTAATTCTCTTTCTAGAACAAAAGCTAATCCGCCATAACTAGTGCCGATACAACCTCCTTTTTCCTTATCTTTAATATGCCTAGTTACATTACTACCTGTGTAAATGTAAGGATATCCTTTTGTTGAGATTTTATCTCTGCCATAACCATCTTGTGGGTTGATTAAAGCATACTGAAATTCATGATCTCCTAGTTTTGCATCAAAAATTTTACCTTTTTTCTTTGCTTTATCAAATATCTCAATCCACATTTCTTCAAGCCAATTGGCAGGTCCTAAAGATAAACTTAGTTCTAATTGCATAATATGGTGTTATTATTGCTACTTTATAAATATTTCTATAATATTACTACTATTAAGTTACTATTAAACAAAAAATTTCTCAATCTAAAACATTTAAATTTATGGGCATCGCCCTTAAGCTGAAAGCCTGCATCCTTCCCAAACCCAAAAATATTTAAAGAGGATAATGCAGATTGCTATGCATGAATAAGTTTTGCGGCTTTGCAGTTGCTTTTGTTCTCATTTCATCCTTGCTGGCAATATCAGCTTTTGCAGATGTTGCGCCTTCAAGCTGCACAACTTATGCGCAGGCAAGAGCCTACAGCCCAAGTTTGGCATCAAAGAGCGATGCAGAGCTTAGAGCATTGGGATTCTGCGCAGGAACAGGCACAACAACACCAACGCAGTCAACTACGCCCACTCAGACAACAACTCCAGCTCAAACTCAAGGAACACAGTACACTGCAGGCGATGAAAGGACTACTGAAACAGGAACTGATTCTTACTATCCGGCAGACATGGGCAAGGAGTATGACAGCTATTATGCAGGAATGAGTTATGATGAATTAAATAACCAGTACACGATTATATCCAATGAATGGAATGCCTGTGAAGACCCTAATTCAGCGAGGTTTGACAACTGCATAGCAACATGCGATTACAGCAAAAGCGACTGCAGATGTTATGACACTTGGGTTGTCAAGTTTAATGAATGCAATGCTGCTTATGACAAAAAAGCTGCAGCAATTTCCAGGGCAATTGAAAACATAGATTGGGATGCATACTATAATGGTGGCCAGGAGTATGAAGAGCCGGCAGGGATTTCAGACATTCAGGATGATGATTCGGCAGCCTTAATGGAAGCAGTTTCAGGAAAGCACCAGATAGAAACAGCAGAGCTTCAGAACTATTACAACAGGCAGCCAAGCTTTCCAGGCGGAGGCCAGAATGAGTATGCAGCAAATGCAAATCTTGAAGCCACAAGGCCTTTGGGATTTGAAGTAATCAATGCAAAGAACGACTACCAGCGGGCAGCCAATTCAAAAGCATCAAATGCAAACCAGCTTAAGGAAGAGTTTGAAAGCAAGCTTCAGGAGATGAAAAACAGGCTAATCAAGGAAGTCCTTTGGGAGGATGAAGGAAATCCTGATGCTTTGTGGCAGATGGCAACACTTTACAAATGGGAAGGAGACAATATTAATTCATACAAATACTACAGGGATGCGCTGAAGAACGCAAAAGCCCGAGACCCTTTCTATTACCAGAAACTGGTTGATTCAATAACCGATCCTGCAATGAAGATGCAGATTCTGCAGAGCCTTGAGCCTCAAGAGAATATAGCAACACTGCCTTCAGTTGAAAGCTCGCCATTCCTTATGGGAGTCAAGGGCAGTTTTGACACACTGATGGAAAAGGTTGACAGCACAGTTAGGGAAGAGTCAAAAGTCATTGAAAAGATTTCAAGGGCATTCTCATATTCACACAAGATTGATGACATAAAAGAGGAGCTGGGAATTTATGGCGAAGAGTGAAAAACCAACATCAGGATATGCAATTGCAAGCTTTGTGCTGGGAATATTTGCAGTGCCTTTTGGCTGGATTCCCTTCTTCGGATGGTTGCTAATACTTTTGTCAGGCATTTTTGGAATAGTCGCACTAAACCATATAAAGCAGGGAAAAAGTGCTGGCAAAGGCCTTGCAGTTTCAGGCCTTGTGATGGCGGTTTTAGGGCTGGCGCTGACAGTAATTCTTCTATCCTCAATGTTTGTTTCATTTATAGGTGCTATGAGCTGCAATGACATGCCCTGCTTTGTGCAAAAGGCAAACCAGTGCACAACTGCATCCTACACTGAAAAAAGCAGTTTTGGCACTATCACTTATTCTTCAAGGATAGAAGCTGGAGTGTGCATACTCACTAAAAGAGTTGTTGCGCTCAACGAAAACGAGGATGCTGTAATCAAGGCGCTTGTCGAAGGGAAAAGCATGGACTGCTCATATGAAAAAGGCAAGTTTAACGGACAGTGGACTTCATCTTTGGTAGAAGGCCTTGAATACTGCGAAGGAGATTTGAAAGAAGCGATTGGAACTCTGATTCTGCTTGTTTGAGAATTAAATTAAATGCATTTGCACGTTTTATACGGCCCGCCTGGAGTAATTCTGTCTATTGCGATTGGTTCAGGGTCAGTATCAATCGGGCATTCGCACCTTTCATAAGTAATCACTGCATATGCTGCAACATTAGTTTTTAGTGTAGGGTCATATTCTGAAGAATGGCAGCATACGCCTGTATCGCATGATGTTTTTGGGCAGGTATCTGAAGGAGTAATGTCCTCAAAATCAGGGCCTGTAGAAGGGCCAGCTTCTTTAAAATCATTGTCTGAACTGCCCCTGTTTGACAACAATCCTGACAACTCAATATAGCCTCCAAAATCCAATGCAAGAAGGAGTGCACATATCAGAAGAATGATAATCGGCAGAACAGTCATAATTTTTGGAGTATTTGCCATTCTCTTAATCATACAACTCGTGTTGATAAATCTTTCTAAATTGCCAAATTTCTTTAAGATAAGAGGGTTTCCTAAGCAGTCTTAAAGTTACCACTACTTAGTAACTAAAAAGCGAAAAGCTTATATATTAGTATTACCTATAATTGCCTATGGAACTTCTGCCAGAAAGACAATATGGAAGCCTTTGCGACCTTCTAAAGGAAAAGGGCTATGACTTTGTAAAACCTTTAGATGCTTCTACGCACGGCGTTTTTCTTATGAAAAATGGAGATGGCAAAGAATTCGTATTAAAGGCAAATTGGGATTATAGGGATGAAAGCCATAATTTTGGGGGTGGCATACAGAATGAATTTAGCATAGGCAAAAAGCTGGAAGGAATACCTGGAATTGCTCAAATAGTGGAAGGCCAAAGAGTGGTTGTAAACCATGAAGGCCTAATGCATATGTTTGATGAACATAAGACTGGAAAAATGCCAGTGTCTTACTCAATCAAGGAATATGTTCCTGGAAAAACCCTGTCAACTATTGATGAAATCACAGGCAAGATGGAAAGCCAGATGTTTGAGACAATGCGGGAAACCCACAAAAGGGGAGTAGCATATGAAACCGAAGTAAACCTTAATGACTTTGTTCTCGATGAAACAGGAAGGCCTGTTCTCGTGGATTTTGAGTTTATGAAGACAATAACCCCTAAAAACAAGCATTTGATTGGAGAGAATGAAGCTCAGCTGGCTAATATAATTTATCAGCATAGAAATTCAAAACATCTTAAGAAAATGTCTGAAAAACAAAGGAGGCGTGAAGAGCTGAAATCAGATGTTATTGGATGCATGGTAGGCGCAGGAGCCATAGGGCTTATACTCACATCACCTGCAATAATAATCTGTGAAGCAATTGCAACCTTTGTTTCAGCAGTAAAAATTGCAGAAGGCCATGCACAATGGTATCACTATCCTATTGCAGCAGGAGGAGTAATATTGAATTCTGCACTCATCTATGGGTATTACAAGATAAAATCAGATGTAATGAGTGGAAAATACAAGTAAATGCCGGATTTCTTTAAGAAAAGCTTTTAAACAATAAAGTCTAAAACAGGCATATGCTCAAGGCAGTAATCTTTGATTTGGACAACACGCTTGTTGACTTCATGAAGTTCAAGAAGGCATGCTGCGAGAGCGCTGTTTCTGCGATGATAAAATCCGGCCTAAATATAAACAGGCAGAAGGCAATGAAAGTTCTTTATGAAATCTATTCAGAGTGCGGAATGGAAGACCCTCTCATTTTCCAGAAGTTTCTTGAGAGGATATCCGGCTCTGTGGACTACAGGAAATTAGCCAGAGCAGTAAACGCTTACAGGATTGAAAGGCAGAAAGCAATGGCTCCTTATCCAGGCGCAAGGAAAACTCTGGAAGCATTAAAATCAAAAAAACTAAAACTTGCAGTTGTATCTGACGCTCCTAAACTAAAGGCTTGGCTTAGGCTGACTGCAATCAAGCTGGACAATTTCTTTGATGCAGTAATTGCTTTGGAAGACACAGGCAGAAAAAAGCCTTCAAGGCTTCCATTCAAGGCTGCATTAAAAGCGCTTAAAGTCAAACCGGAAGAGTGCCTGATGGTCGGAGACAGCGCTTCTAAAGATATGAAAGGCGCAAAGCTTATGGGAATGAAGACCTGCCTTGCAGTGTACGGAGCAGAAGGAAATCCAAAAGGAAAGTGGGATTTTAAGGCAGATAAAATAAGCGATATTGAAGTGATTGCAGAAGCGCTTTAATTCACTCCGAATCTTTAAATACGCCTGATTCTTAAACAGAAATTATGGGTGGCAAAGTTATATCCCGGCCTGATAAGAACATGTTTCTTCTATATGCTATGCTTAACTCAAAGGAGCTTATAAGCGGGTCTGTAAAGGAGAATCCTATACGAGCAAAGGCAGTTGAGTATTTTAAGGGTTACGCCCCTCTTGAAGTACCAATAAAAATGCACTACTCTTGGGGTGTTGAATATGTATTTACTCTCAATGAAGCTCCAGACTTTTCTGAAAAAAAAGGTGCTGTTCTAAATCAGGATTTAGCTGAAGATAGAACTATAGGAGCAAACTTTTTGCCGCATATTATCCATTTCTATGAAAATACTGATTTTGAAAAGTTCTACGAAAGCATACTGCCAGAATACAAAGAGCAGTGCAGTTCTGTCCAGAGCATGCTTGAAAAATCCAAGCTTTTGGAGGTATTGGGCGATGCCTGGGAAATGCCCTCACTCAAGGAATTTGCGAACATAGAAAATATTTTTATGCCCCTTGAATCTGGAGGAGTCGGATGCGATATAGGAGATACTTTTTATCCTGTTGCAGGTCCTATATTTAACAGGAGCAATATAGTCTATCTAATCGCCCACGAATGCTCCCACCCCCTAGCCAAATGTGGGATAATGCATAAACTCAAATTTGACAAAAGCAAAAACTTTGTAAGTCTCGCACAAAAAAATAAGATGTACCCAAGCACATACCTTGAAAATGAAATCTGTTTTGAAGAGCATTTTATAAGGGCGCTGCAGATGGGTTATATAAATCCTGCAATCAGTTCTTCACTCAATTCAACTGGATTTCCCAGCATTGAGTCAGGTCTTGATTCCGAAGAAAATAACAAAGGCATGATTTTTATCAGGGATTTTTATGGCGAGATAAAAATGCACAAGAATAATCCTTCAAAAGAATCACTTGCCGATGTGGCAGCAAGGATTCTTGAAAAGCTTTGCAAGAAATATGATGATTATTGCATGTAGCGCGCCCTGGCTTTTTCAACTATGTCATTCTTTATGAGCTGTATTGATTCAGGAGTAAAAGGCTTCTGGTTTGAGTCCTTGCCGTAAGTGTAGTTGTAATGATCGCCTTGGGAGTGCGCCATGAAATCAGGGCTAAGCACCATGAATGCCATTGCTGCAGCCTGCTCGCTCTTGAATTCAGCTACATCAACTGCTTTTGCAAGGCTCAAGATAAAATCCTTGTATTCAGGGTCTTTAGCATATCCTGCTCCTGAAAATCCGTAAGGAGTAAAATCAACAAATGCTGTCAGTGCAAGCCTTACTATGCCTTCACCGCAGAGGCCTGCGCTTTTCCTGGAGTTTGTCTGAATATCCATATAGTCTCCTTTGAGAAGGAAATCCTGGACATACCTAAGCGCAGTTGCCACTGAAATCAAGTCCTGTGATGTAGAAGGCCGAACACCCTTTAAGTATGCTTCATTCATCTGGGTTATTG
Organism: uncultured Methanosarcinales archaeon; assembly: GCA_964414985.1. Classification (GTDB taxonomy): domain Archaea; phylum Nanobdellota; class Nanobdellia; order Woesearchaeales; family JAGWAF01; genus JAFGCE01. The sequence continues at coordinate 46,107 of CAYPXA010000006.1, read as the reverse complement.
TGTCCGCAAACCTGTTTCTGCTTATAGGCCGAATGTTTACAGGCTTGCTGCTGGCAACAATTGTTTCAAGCCCTCCGCACTGGTGTACAATCTGGCCTGCATTTTCGAGAGTGATTGATTCGGCTGGCAGCTCCTGAATGTATTTTAGAAACTGAATGTATGATTCAGTGTTTGGGAATGAAATTCTAACTTCCGGCTCCATAACAGAAGAAGATTATGCTCAGTTTTTAAAGATATTGCTAATAATCAAACTTGGTAAAATAAATCGCTGAAATCTTTAAATATTGCCTGTTTTTATCTGTTTGCATGGAGCTTAAACACGATCTTGCGTACATGCTTGATAGGTACAAGTTTGAGGGATTCAGGGATACTGACAGCTGCATGGAAAAAATGGAGCTAAGCATTATAGGATATGTTCCAAATGAAGAATTTTTAGGCGGCCTTAAATGCGGCAGAAAATTCTCTGCAGCAATCGGGCACATAAGGCCTATAAGCTCTGGAGAATGCCAGATTTACTTCAGCGATGTGCCTAAAGAAGAAGTTGACAGGTGGGAGTACAACGGCATAATGTACAAGCAGAAATACAACGGGATTATAATTGACGGAACATATTCTTCTGCGAGCATTAAACCCCAAAAAAGCCTTATGAAATGGAAGGTTTCAGCTATACCCCAAATAATGTCAGGGCTGAGCATGACAATGGAAGATGCGCTTGCAACTGACTTCACAAAATAATTATTTCTTCAGCTTGAGCTCAACAACTGCTTCTGAATGGTTTGTCTGCGGAAATAAGTCAAACAATGCTGCGCTCTCAACAGAATAAGAGCTGAATTTAGGAAGGTCTTTTGCAAGCTGTGAAGTGCTGCATGAAACATAAATAATCACTTCAGGCTTAAGGGAATTTAATGCTGCAATTGTTTTCAGGCCCATCCCTGACCTTGGAGGGTCTGCAACAACAAAGAGGGGCTTCTTCAGGGGAAGCTTCATAATCTGAGAGCCTTCCATGATTTCAGCCTTGCAGTTCACTGCATTGTTCTCCTTAATGTTCATCTTTGCAGCCTTTATGCACTCTGCGCTGTTCTCGACTATAAAGACTTCTTTGAACAATGAAGAATTGATTATGCCGAAGCACCCTACGCCTCCAAAAAGGTCAAGAAGGCAGGCATTTGAAGCATCGTATTTCTTAAGCAGGCTATTGCAGTATTCATGCATTTTTTCTGCCATCTCTGTATTGTTTTGGAAGAATCCCTGCGATGAAAAAAAGAATTTCTTTGAGAGCAGTGTTTCAGAAAGCATTTCAGTGCCTTTTACTGCAAAAAAGTCTGAAGAGATGCTTTCATCTGCAATTCTGTCAGTGTAGGCAACTACAACATTGTCTGCAGTTGTCCTTTCAGCAAACTGCTTTACTTTTTCAACAGCCTCTGCAATCTTGTTTGACTCTGAATTCATGACAAAAGATATGCAGGAAGTGTTTCCTGAAGCCCTTATGACTGCATACCTTAAAGTGCCTGTCCTTCTCTTGACATCTGCATAGTCCGGGCTTCTGAAGAATGCTAAAGCCTCTGCAAGAATCCTGTTTATTGCTTCATTTGCAATCTCGCACCTGGGCACCTCAATAACTCCACCCGGATTTTCCTTTTTCCTCATGCCTATGCCCCTGCTTGAAAAAAGCATGTCAAGCCTGTTCCTGTAGCCATACTCTTTGCCAGAGAATACTTTGACATCAGCAATGCCTGCAGCTTTGGAAATCTCCTTTTTTTTGTTTTCAAGCTGGATAGAATAGTCAATATGCTGGGAGGTGCATCCTCCGCACTTGCCAAAATACCTGCATAAAGGGTCTGCCATTCCTTCAAAAAGTGCAAGGTGCTATTTAAACATAGCCTGAAAATCAAAGAGATTATAACCACTAATAAGTAGCTACAAACCGAAAAGTTTATAAAGGAAGCTGAATTCAAATCAGGAATAGGTGTCAAAATGAGTGATAAAAAGCAGGAAAAATATCAAAACATGCATGAAATTATACAGCAGGAGAGGCTGTCTTCTCTTGATGCAAGAACAGAGCTGAACCTGAAAGAAATCGAGATGTTCAGAAAATGTGTTTATGTTGCAATGCCTGATTATTCCAAAAATAAGGTTGAGGGTGAGCAAAATGAATGAGACACTGTATGCAACTGAAAAGCAGGCTAAAGTTGAGGAGTGCGGCACTGAAATAAAGAAGAGGTACACTCTATTCGAAAAAGGCGGAGAAGACTATTTTAAAGACAATAAAAGGACAGAAGAAATGAGAAACGGGCTTGTCTTTGTCATAAGCAAAAGCTATATTCCAAAAGAAGACCTCAATGAGGTATATTTTTCAGCCGCAAGAGACTGATTTTATAAAATTTAAGCGCCTTTTTCCAGGCAAATTTTATATTCTTTTATCTTCTTAATCATATCCTGAAACCTTTCTTCCTTGGAATCGCAGAAGAATTCCCTGCAGACCTTTGGCCTTGAATCGTGGATTGAGCATTTTCCATCCTTAAGGTAAATGCAGCTTCCGTCAGGATTCTGCTCGAGAACATTCAAATCAGACCATTTCGCATCGTCATAATCAGTATCAAACATTGTTTTATACCTTCCAGAATTCCATTCCTCTTCACTAAGATTAATCAGAAAAAGCCTGCAGCACTTTCCGCATTGGGTGCATTTCATCCAATCATTCCTTCAATCACGCCTGCAATATCCTCGAGAGTTATATTCAGCTCTGAAATTACGCCTTCTACAGCATCAACAACATCAGAGACAATAGGCGGAAGCTCGACTGCAAACTGCTCGATATAGCCTTCCAGGTTGACTCTTGCGGTAAATGGTATTGAGAGCTTGATATATTTCAGCGAGACTATGTTTGCATTGCCTTCAACAAGCGCATAGGTCTTGTCAGAATGAATAAGGCTTAGTGCAGTCTCAATTGACGGAACCCATTCAAGCTTTATTGAAAAAGGAAATTCCTTTGATTCTCCTGCCTTAAGAACCCCTCCTGAAATTGCACCATTCCCGATTATTCCAGGAACATCCTCAAGCTTTACAGAGTAGGTTATGTTCTCAACATAAGCTGGAACAAAGCCTCCGTTTTTCACATTCAAATGGCCGTTGAGTGTAATCCCTGAAATGCCCAGCTCTGAAACAGAGTCTATTGCGGATTCCTCAACAGAAATCTTCTTTGCAGACGACAAAACAACTACGGCAATGACTGCAATAACAGCAAGCAAAAGCAGGATTTTCTTCATATGGCCTTCCAGAAAAAACAACTATAAAAGCCTTGCGGAGAATAAAACCCCTGAATCAAATGCTGATTATCTGCCCGTTGTGCTGTTTGATTTTTTCAATGGCCTTCTCAATCTTGCTGAACGCGAGAAGATGGTCCTTTGATTTTTCAAAGCATTCAAAATATTCTTTTCTTGCTGCAAACTCGTAAAATGCTGATTTCAAGCCTGAAACAAAATCATCAGAAGTAACCTTTCTGCGCCATTCATTTTTCTTGATAACATAGTCTGCCAGGGAGATAGCTGCAAACCCTGCTCCTGCGCCAAGCAGGATGTTAATCCCGCTCCCTTCAAGAAGAGGCCCTGAAGCAGGCAGAGCATATGCAACAGCTGCTGCAATGTTCAAAATTCCTGCAGTTATAAATCTCGAGCCAAGCTTCTTTTTCTCATTTTTGACTCCATTAATGTAGGCAAGTCCCTGAACAATCTCCTCAAATACTGAATAATGGCAGTCAATTATGCTTTCCTGGAGCGACTTTTTCATTGCAGGCTCCTCAAACAGGCCCCCTGCAAAATAGTTGTCAACCATGATTGCATATTCCCTGTTTTGCTCAAACCATAGCTGGGAGTGGGCTGAAAGTATTATGCTTTCTGCCTCCAATTTTTCAGAGCCGTCTGCTTCCAGCAGTGTTTCAATCATTCTTCCGCCTCACAGCTTCAAGCTTTTCTATGAAATACATGCCCATTCTCTTGTGGTAAGTTGCGACAATCTCTGTTAAATTGGCTATTATGAATTTGTCCACATCCTTTTCGCTGCCAAAGCCCATTCCTTCCAAGTCAAGGCCCTCATGAATCATAGTATAGGGCATCATTGACTGTTCAGATTTAAGAAATTTAGGGGGAGGTGCTGCATCCACAATAAAGTCCCTGCCTGAGCCATAAACCCTTGAAAAAAGGCGAAGCTCCTCTTTCCTGCCGGTTGTGAAATCCCCTTGTATTGCAAGGATTACTGAAGAAGGGACTCCCTGGGCAGCCATTAACGACCTGAAAACAAGTGCCAAATCCTCTTCATAAACCTCCTCTTGGAGTATTGAGCTTGCTGTTTTGCCAAAAGGAAGGCTGCCCCTTTTTTTGAGGTTCCATAAGCCTGATAGGTATTCGCATGCCCTGTATGCATTTGCAAGCGGGTTCATGCACGCAGCTGCATTTATATTCAATGGAATTTCCATGCACCTGTCAGAATGATAGATTACAATGTCGGAAATGTCTGACTGCCTGCCTGGGCCTGATAATCCTTTCATAAGAAGGATAATTACAAGCAGCTTTTAAAAGTTATTAAAAAAATAAAATGCTATACCTGCTTCAGGATAGCTTCAACCTGCTTTTTGTCCTGTGTGATTATTAAAAGCGCATTCTGGACAATCTGAATCATCCTGTTGACCAATGGCAGAATCTTGTCCTTCTCCACAGCAATTGACTTAAGGCTGAGGTTTATGCTGTCTCCAAGTATCTTCTCAAGCTCATTAAGGAAATCCAGCGCCTTCTGCAGGTCATCCTTTACTTTAAGGTATTCCATCAGAAGCTCTTTTGCCTTTATATGGAACTCCTGCCTTATGCAGTTGATTCTGTGCTGTGAAGGGTTGCCTGACTTCTTAACCTTTTCAATCATGTCAAGCCTTGCCTCCTGAATATGCATCATCTGGGCTGTAAGCTTTATTGCATCCTTGATTGTGCTGATTGCAGCATCTGCATCAGCAGCAAATTTGTTCCTGTCATTGACCCTCTGGACATAGCTTGAAAGGTCCCATTTGAGGTCGATTGAAAGGCTTTTTTCAAGAGCAATAAGCTCATTGTCAACAGCTGCTGCTGATTTTGCAACCCTATTTTCAATTTCAGCCATGAGGCCTGCTATCTTCTGGGCTGTAAACTTGCCTCCTGCATCGCCGACAATCTTTTGATAAGCGTTGTTTGGGAGGTTGATTCCCTGTGCATAAGTCCCGAATGCTCCTTTTGCCATTATTCATCCCTCCTTTCATTTGCAAAAAACAGCTCAAACTGCTGCTTTGCATATGCCAGAGCCTTCTTTGCCTCATCAATCTGCTTTTTCACGTCTTCCTCGTATTTTTCCTCTACTCCATCAATAGCAACTTCAGCGGATTCAAGGCTTTTCAGTGCATTAAGGTCCTCAAGCACTTCATTAAAATCCTCATCAACCTGATTCATGTTTTTGGCAATAAGGCTGCCTTCAGCGTGAAGCCTTGCTGCAAAAAGCTCTTCATCAGCCTTGGTTTTCAAAGCCTGTGCTGCAGTTGTTAGGACAAGCCCATGGCTTACCTGCTTGTTGATATCCCTTATAGAATTGATAGAAGCGTTTATTGCGTCATTGAGATTTCTCTCTTTTCCGCTGACTTTTCTGCCGATTCTCATCTCCCTTATCTGGGCCCGCCTTACTTTGGCTTTTTCTATCTTTATTCCCAGATTAATAAGCCTGACTGCCTCCTCAAATGAGCCTTCTGAAGCATTGCCCATTGTTTTGGCATTTTCAAAAGCCTTTTCAACTTCCTTTATTTCAGGGTCAGTTATCCCGTGGCCCATTTTGTTCAGTATGTTTCCAAGAATCCCAGCCATTTTTAAATCACACTCCGCACCATTTTTCAATTTTGATAAGCCTTTGGTCAAGGCTGTTTATGATTGCTGCAGTTTTGGCAAACTCTTCTTTTTCAAATGCTGACTTTGCATCTGCCATTGCAAGGTCAAGGTATTTTCTTACTTCTTTGGCTATGATGTCCAGCTGCCTTAATTTAAAGTGAATCTGCTCCTTCTCATACTTGTCCCCTATATCTATCTGACTCATAGTGTGCTGGTTGAAGCTCATCTTTCCAGCCTTTACTTTTTCGTCAATATCAGCCCTCTGCTTGTTGTAGTGGTCATGAACCTTAATGTCATGCTCAAGCTTTTGGATAATGTCAAGAATTTCATTGATAAGGCTTATAATCTTCCCTTTTTCAGCACTCATTTTTTGGTCTTCCTCTTTTTTCTTTTCCTCTTCTATTTTTTCCTTTTCCTTATTTAAATCTTTCTTTTCATCCTCAAGCTCCCTCTCGAATTCCTCGCCTGCATGGCTATCCCCTCCGCTGTCGGGGCTGCTGGTTTTTTTGCCAGTAAAATAGCTGATAGCAATCACAATTGATGCGATAATGCATGCGAGAAAAATAAGCGCAAGAATGGATGAAATTAATGAGAACCTTTCCTGCATTGATGCTGTGATTCCGACGCCAAGCAGAGCAAGGTAAAAAACAACATAAGAGATTATCATGGCATGAGCCTTTTTGAGCTTGAAGCTGCGCAGCCCTTCATAGCACGCAAAGCACATTATTGCAATAAGGATTATCATTGCAACCGGGCCGAATGATTTTAAGTTGAAGCCTGCAGTTTTTTCCCAGAGCGCAAGGCCGACTGCAAACACTATTCCTATGCCCGCAACCATTGCTTTTCCGCCTTTTCCCTCAAACTTTTTTCCAATTGTTGCCTGTGCAAGGCCTATGAATATGACAAGGTAGACTGCCATGTCGATAAGTGTAGAATAATTCTTGGAGGGGTTGTCGTAAAGCTCGTTGAGGTTTCCAAACATGCCGAAGATGCTGCCAAGCATGCCTTCCTGCTGTGCAGCAAAAGCAGATGGCGAGAGCATTAAGAATATAGAAACTGCTATTAAAGCAACCATCATCCCTTTTTTGTCCATACCTGATTATTTCAATGCAATGTATTTAAACTTTGCTGTGATTTGATAGCAAATACTTTTTACTCTAAAAAGCAATGAGATTGAGATAATCAGCCTGATACTTGAGTGGTTCAGCCATAAAGGATATGAAAACAGGTTTGGATACCAAAAGGTTTAAATAAATGGCTTATATAAACTTATATACCTTGAAAATTCATAGCCCAACGCTAAGCTCAGTCATTATGGTAGAGGAAACCATAAGCAGGCACAGCCAGGAATTGACCAAGTACCAGCTGTGGAAAAAGCTTCCAAAAAAAATGATGTACCAGACATTTCAGGTGATATTTGACTACCTTGAAGAGTCTGGCAAGATAATACAATGCCCTGACGGAATTGTAATCTGGTCATACAGCCCGAAAAGAGTAAAAAAAGAATTAAGAATAAAATAGCTAATTGTGGCTTTGAAGCTTTCCTTCAAGCTCTCCAGCCTTTACCCTTTTGTCAAACACAAAAGCGCCTTCTGCAGAGCCGACAAAAACAGAGTAGTCTCCGTTTGCCTCCTGGACAACTATCTCCTTTGCTCCGTCATTATTGACATCTGCAAAGTATGCCACTTTTGCTTTGGGGATAAAGTCCAGGACTTCGCTCCTGCCAGCAGCAGACCTGTCTGAAAAAAGGTCCATATCGTCAGATTTGTAATTTTCCTTATAGCCTTCACTCATTTTCATACCTCCTTTAAGACAAAACATTGGCTAAAAAAACTAAAACAGAAAAATTATTCGCTGAAAAGGTCTTCGTACTCTGCCTCAAACTCCTCTTCGGTTATGACCTTCTTCTTTACAAGGAGATTTATCAGCGCGTCAACCTTGTCGTCTGCGTGCTCTGCAACCTCTTCAGTTGTCATTTCCTCTTCAGTGTCTTCTTCTCCTTCTTCCATCAGCTCACCATCCAATATATCCAATCTAATTACTTTGCAACAATCATTGTTGATGACAGCTTGACCTCTTTCATAGGCCTTACCTTGTCTATCATGAATGAAGCAAGATTTTCTGCGTCCTGCACTTCAACCTTTGCAATAATGTCCCACTCGCCGAATATGACATGCGCGTTCTTGACTTCCTTGAAAGACTTGAGCCTTTCAAGCACTGAATTTTCGTCTGCTTCCCTCAACTGCAAAACAATGTATGCCAGCATTTAAAATCCCCCCTAAATTTTGATATCTGGAATTAATCATTCAGGTATATAAATTTTTGCATTGGAAAATAAGCATATTCGCAGGCACTGCCAGCCCATGCAAGTTTATAATGTTTATATCAAGCTGAAGAGTAGGGACGCTGCAGCCCCTATTCCGAAGCCGGATGCAAATTTCTGCGCAACCCAGAAAAGAATGAAAACAGAAACAAGCCTTCCAATGCCTAGCCCCATCTGCCTGAAGATTACAGCCTCTCCAATATTATCCTCATCATTTGCCTTGTCATAGAACGCTGCAATCAATGGAACGTCTATTGCAACAATAAAAAGGCCTGAAACAAAAGACACAAAAATTATTCTGGAAACGCTTTCTGAAAAAATCTGGAGGATAAAAGTCAACGCAACAAGAATTCCGCCAAGCCTCATTACAGTCTCAGCGCCTATCCTGCGGGAAATCCTGGGCACAGCAAAAGATGCTGCAATAGTCCCCAAAGATGTGATTGTTCCTACAATTCCTGTAAGCGCAATGTCGCCTGTTGCAAAATAAACAAACAAAGGCCAGAGAACAGGGCCCATTATCATTATTGCGCCCTGCGCTGCAAACCTTGTGAAAAACTTAAGGTTTGACTTAAGGAAGACCTTTCTGTAATCAACCTTTTTGACAGCAGGCTTCATGTCTCCTGTGAAAAACAGGGGGATTATTGAAATGATTATGAAAAGTGCAGAAAGTGCAAAAAGTGCGCTGAACCCCCAAACTGCAGCAGCAAACCCGCCAAAAGCAGGCCCTACAAGGGATGCAATTTTAGGAAGGGAGACAAGGTTCCCTGCCTGTGATTCCCTGCTTACTTTTTCTGAATACTTTGCAAAAAGCGAATGAAGCGAAGCCCAGTACATTGAGCCGCTTATTCCGCCTGCAAGCGCAATTGCATAGATTGGGATTTGAATGCTTTCAAGCGCATAAAGGCCTGCAACATACGCTGCAAGAAGCGGAATCCTGTAGATTATGATGTGCTTAAACCCGAATTTCTGGGCAAGCTTGACTGAAACAGGAGTGAAAAAGCTCAAAGTGGTGTATTCCACAAGGATGAATGCCAGCGCTTCATTGAGGGAAAAGCCTAGGTTGAGAAGGTAGATTGGGACAAAGATTGAAATCAGGGAGAGCGCAAATGTCTCAATCATCAAATTAAGGTAGACCTGGTGTATCTCCTTCCTGATGATTCCTATCTTCTGAAGGTAAAGGTGAAAGTTCTGCATGCATCCTCACTTAGCCTGAAATTCAAAATTCGAGTATTTAATTGTTTTGCCGCAGCAAGAGCAAATTTAACTGAAGCATAACCCTCAGCATTGCCGCCCAGTGCAGTACTCGTTTTGGACATTGCTCGAAAGGTGGCTCCTGACCAGAAGCAGTTCAAGTGTTGGCACGAAGCGCGGCAATGCACATTGCCGTGTCGTTTGAAAACAACGCATTGCCTTGCTCCAAAACTCCTGCATTTGAATTCTGATAGTTCTGCGTTCCCGTAAGGAGCATCCCCTCGCAACGAACCCGCACAGAAGAACGATGGAGTTTTGGCCTTAAGCAAGGCAATGCTTTCAACAAATCAGCAGCCATTCCAATTACTAAGAAGAATGCAGATTTAATTTTTCGCCAATCAGCCCTTCAAGCGCTGCCCCAGTCGCTGACGTCGTAAAACACCATGCCGCAATGCGGGCACTGGTATCTTCCGCTCGATAGTGTTATCATTGTGTGCATGCAGCTTCCGCACACAAACTCTTCCTGCCTGAAAAGGCCGATAGGGTCCAGTTCCATATCAGTTCCACCAAGCATTTTAAACCCTCTTTTTGGATAATATTTTTATATAATTATAACAAGACTTTGAAGTATAAATAATTTATTTTATAAAATATAAGCAAGCTTAAGCAAACCAGAAATCAGCCCCTAAACTCCCTAAGCATCTTGCAGAGCGTCCTGACATTGTTAAGATAAGCTGAGAACTGCGAAAAGCCTGCTCCAATAACTTTCCTGTTCACAAGAGTTGTTATGTCAAAAACTCTCTGCTCAAGATAAGGGTCTGCCCTATCCCCCTCCTGGATTGCCATTACTGTCTTCTCAATGTAAGCCTCAAACTCAGAAAAAAGGTCCTCTTCTAAAATTGCACAGCTAAGGCTTTCGCACGCAAGCGCATCAACTATCATCGAGCCGTATGCTGACGCAACCCCAAAATAGAAAGATTCTGAAGAGTAAAAAGGGTCTGAAGGCCTCATCTGCTTTGAGCCTTTCATATTATTTATGTACCTGCTTGAAATTGAGAACCTTGCTTCAGGAGAAGATTTCATGTCCTGGAAGATAAAAGACTCGTGGATGCATAAGCCTTTCTTTAGGGTGTATTCCTTTGAAAAAAGCTTTTCCTCACCCATAATATAAGCAAAATCATCACGGTTTTCCTCAATCAGCGAGGACTGCGCCTCTCCGAGTATTATGGAAAAAATAAGATGGTCTGGCTTTGAGTGCATTATTGCCTTCTTCCTTAATGATGAAAGCCGGTACTCTGCAATAAACCCCTCCCTGAATGCAGAGATTGACGTCTCAAGATAAGAAGGATTGCTGGACAAAAACCTTTCAGGAAGGAATGCGCCCAGATAATGCTCCTGCTCTGGAGAAAGGCTGTAGTTTGAGAATGCATCAAGCACAGAGACAAACCTGTTGCCAAGCTCTATCTCAGCCTTTTCTGCAAGCAATTCAAGCGCTTCTTTTTTCTGGCTGTGTGTTATCTGCATAATCGCAATGAATTCACATGACTTCAGGGGCGTCTATGCCAAGAAGGTAAAGCCCGTTCCTTGCAACCTGCCTTACGCAGTCTGCAGCAAGCAGCCTTGCCTTCATCAGCTCAAGGTCATCCTGGATTATGGGGCATGCTGCATAAAATTCGTTGAACAGCTGGCTTAGGTCTATTAAGTATCGTGCAATCAAAGCTGGCTTGTAGTTTGCTGCAGCAGCACTGACTGTTTCAGGAAATGATGCAAGCATTGAAGCCAGCGCGTGCTCTTTTTCATGCTTCAGCAGGCTGAAATCCACAGAGGTTATCTCTTTTAGGGGAGACTTCCTTAGAAGCGAGCAGCATCTTGCATGGACATACTGCACATAAGGCCCTGTTTCTCCCTCAAAAGATATTGACTCTTCAGGGTTGTAGGTCATGTCCTTTAGATGGTCTACTTTGAGTATGAAAAACCTAAGCGCGCCAAGCCCTATCTGGCCTGCCCTCTGGACAGCCTCTGAATCAGAAAGTTCAGGGTGCCTCTTCAGCACTTCCTTTTTGGCAAGGCTTTCCATCTCTGCAATTATGTCGTCTGCATCAACAACCTTGCCTTCCCTTGACTTCATCCTGCCTTCAGGAAGGTTGACAAGGCCGTAGCTAAGATGATAAAGTTTTTTTGCAAAGCCCTCTTTCATAAGCTCAAGTATCTTGAACAGCTGCTTGAAATGGAGCTCCTGCTCATTTGCAACAACATAAATTGATTTTGAAAGCCCAGGGTAGTCCTCAAACTTGTGCTTTGCAAGATACAAGTCTGTTGTCATGTAGATTGTGGTTCCGTCAGCCCTTAGCAAAACCTTGTTTGGCAGGCCGTGCTTCTCAAGCTCTGCAACAACAGCTCCATCGCTGTCCTTAACGAAAACCTTTTTCTTAAGGCCTTCCATAACCATATCCCTGCCGTGCTGCCAGATTTGGCTTTCAAAGTATTCCTTTTCAAATTTTATTCCCATCTTTTTGTAGGTCTCGCTGAATCCGTCGAGCGCCCACTTGTTCATCTTTTTCCAGAGTGATATTGTCTGCTCATCGCCTTCTTCCCATTTCTTGAGCATCTCCTGCGCTTCCTTGTCATAATCTTCAGATTCCTGCGCCTTCTTCGAGAACATCACATACCAGTCTCCAACAAAATGGTCTGTTTTCTTTGACGGCTCCTGGCCTTTGCCCCATTTCTGGTATGCATACATGCTCTTGCATATGTGGATTCCTCTGTCATTGACGAGGTTTGCCCTTATTGCCCTGCAGCCAGATGCCTCAAGAATCCTGCTTACAGATTCGCCAAGCATTATGTTTCTTACGTGCCCCAGGTGGAGCGGCTTGTTTGTGTTTGGCGCGCAGAACTCAATCATAACCTCTTTTTTTCCGGATGAAAATCCGTATTTTTCCTTCTGCTTGGATATCTCAAAAAATGCCTGCTTTGCAAGCTCTGCCTTGTTTGTGAAAAAATTAAGATACGGGCCTTTGACTTCAACTTTCTGTATCAGCTTCCCCAGCTTAATCCTTTTTGCAAGGTCTTCTGCAATGTCCTTTGGCGATTTCTTCATCAGCTTGGACAGCGAAAAGCATGGAAATGCATAATCACCCATCTCCCTGTTTGGAGGTATTTCAAGAGTGATTTCAGCATCAGGCCCGGCAATCTCCTTCAGCGCATTTTCAATCTCATTCCTGAATTTGTCCATGCCTGAAAAAAAGGGCAGCATGTTTATAAATTTTATGATGGTGCGCAGGCTGAATAGATGTCCAATTTTGAACATATTTGTCAAAAAAGAAACATTTATATACAAGCACTTCCAAACAAGCGTGTGGACGAATCAAATGAGAAGATGATGCGGGCTGAAAAGGCAAAAAGGGCGCTTGAGATACTCGAGGAAATGCAGTACGGCTCAAACCCCTGTGCAGAAGGTGATGATTAAGATGCAGACAAAGCTTTCAAGCCATTTTGAAATTGAGGCTGCAGCGCTTCCCAAGCAGACAGTCCAGCTTTTAAGGACTTTCAAGGTGGAGAGCCTAAAATAAGATGGAAAAGATTGCGAGGCTTGCAGCAAAGTACATCAAAAGCAGGCCGGTAATTGAGGAGTGCCTTGCCTTGGACCTTATCAACTACTCAAAGCTTGCAAGAAGGATTTCTTCAGAAATAAGGGCAAAAAACATTGATGCAGTAATCGCAGCGTGCAGGAGGCATGCATATTCTGTCAGGAAGGCGGGAATGCGCGAATCGCCTCTCAGCGTGATAAAAACCTCAAGAAAATCGATAGAAATTTCAGGCAAAAAAGCCAGGGTCACCCTAACAGTTGGAGAAAGCCAGCTAACTTCTGTCCTCAATGCGCTCAGCTGATGCTGATGCTGCACTCAGTCAAAATCTTCTTTTGCTTCGCCTTCCTCTTCTTCGGATGATTCTGACTCTTCAGCTTCGTCATATCCTGCCATAAACCCTTCTTCTTCAGCAGATATGCTGTCGCTTTCAACCATGTCCTCCCTGACATCTTCAGAGTAGACATTCTCTTCAGAATCTTCCTTTTCCTGAGCATCCTTTTCCTTCTTTTTCATAGGGGCGGGTTTATTGGCAATCATATAAAAAAGTTTGCTTTTTCATGGCTGTTTAGCATTGCCGCCTTGCGCAGTACTTCTTGTTTGACCTTGTTCAAAAGGTGGCTCCTGCAAATAAAAGTTTCAATAATTGGCACGGAGCGCGGCAATGCTTAATCAGTATGTGCATTGAGTTTTGGCCTTAAATCAGTTTGTGCATCAAAACTGGAAAAATTTTTATAGTGGCATCAAAATAAAGCATGCATGATACTCTTATGGAGCGTAGGCGCGCTGATTGTGCTGATAGGCTTTGCAGTATTTTTGGGAGCTGTTTTTTTTATGCCAATCCTCGAGCTTATCCTCAATTTCATAATTCTTTATGCAGTGCTGCTAAGGTCATATGTTGAGATAAAGAGGGAGAAGAAGCAGAATTTCTATCTCGGTGGAGCTGCAGCCAGCCTTGTGGTGTTTGCGTTTGCTGGAAACTTCCTAAGCACGCTAATGGTTTGGCACATAACAACTCTGATTTTAGCTGCATTTGTTTTTGCCCAGGCAGCGCTCGCAGCGCATAAATACCTGCCTAAGTATATAAAATCGGCAAAACACGGAAAGCAAAAAAAATAATCCGGATTTCTGCCAAAAAGCAATTTAAACATTGAATACATTTAGGTTTTATGCTTACAAAAAACCAGGAATCAATTCTCGCAGAGCTAAGGAAAAACTCGCGGCAGAAGCTGTCTGTTATTGCAGAAAGGATAGGCATTCCAAATTCAACTGCACACAGCGCATACAAATCCATGAATGATTCAATCATTAGAAACGCATCGCTGCTGGACTTCAGCAGGATTGGATTCAGCTTCAGGGCGATTTTCATCCTGCCTACAAAAAATGGAGAGTGTGCGCTGCATCATAAATGCGTGAATTCAGCGTGGCTTGTTTCAGGAGGGAATATAATGGCAGACTGCCTTTTTGAGGGAATTGCAAAAGCCTATGAATTCAAGGAGGCTGCTGAAAGGGAATGCGGCAGCTGCGAGATTGCAATGGTCCACATAATAGAGGAACTGAAAAAAGAAAAAGCCATTATTTGAATGCCCCTTGCCCTGGAAGGCCTACTTGGACATCGCAGATTCTATGCTTTTAAGGACGCTGTCAATGACCACATAGATGTTCCTGTCAGTCATTTCCGAGGTGTAGGTTTTTCCGTTTCCAACAACCATGCCCCTCACCTCAAACTTCTTTGAGGCTTCTATCTCATGAACAGGCTTCATGCTTAAAGAGAGCTTTTCAAAGCCTGTGAGCTGGCTGCTGAACCTTCGCGCATAGTTTCCCACAATCTTCTTGACGATAACCATTCCTGCAGGCTCAATTTCCCTGAAGCCTGACAGCTCGATATTCCCGCCTAACTGCAGAGCATCTGTCATTTAAGTCACCCCATTAGAAAGCAATGCGCTTGAATTATTTAAAATTATCCTCTAATTCGTAATTACTTAAAAATAGTTACAATAGAAAACTTTAAATATGCAGGAGATTACCAAAACAAATAAAATGGCCAGCTTCAAAAAATGCCAGCGATGCGGATGCACAGTCCAGAGCTTCAGCCCGATGAGAAAATGGTGCTTTGACTGCAGGAAAATCATCTCGCTTGAGCAGGCAAGGCTGAGAAAGATTGATGCTGCTCCTGAAGCGCAGGATTTATAAAAATCCTGAAATTTCTAGGCTTATGAACATTCCTGACAACGAGGCAAGAAAGCAGATTGATGAAGTGATATCCCTCGCTACAATTTGTGACATTATTGGATACGAAGATGGAGATGAGGCGATTATGTACCTTGCCCTTGAAGCTGTTCCTGGAGTGACTTTGATTGAAAAGAGAAATTCAAAGGAGGACTCTTTTTACAGGTGCGCAGAGTATGTGTTCGGGACAATAATGGAAGAATGGTGGTGCGATGGAAAAAACCAGCCGGAAGGGCTGTGGGATGCATCGCTTGAATTCCTTGCTTCAATGGGCTATAAGCGTGTTGAACACCCTCAAGACCTTGATGTTATTGCCTACATTGACGGGCAGAATGTAACCCATTATGGGGTTATGAACAACGGAAAGGTAATGTCAAAATTCGGGCCAGGGCCTATCCTTGAGCACGAAATCGGTGCAGTTCCGTCGACATGGGGAGACGAAGCTGTATTTCTCAGGAAAATGAGGAGAGACAACCTCATAAGGCTATTAAGGAAGACATCATAAACATCATAAGGTTATTAAATGGGGCGCAATTCTGGCGGATAATGGCAAAGCTTTTTTTCATGACATACGGATGCCCTACAAATTTTGCTGAAACAGAGGAAATGAAGGGCAGGCTTGCAAAATGCGGCTTCGAAATGCTCGACAGCCCTGAAGAGGCATTTGCAGTAATTCTCAACATCTGCACTGTAAAGGGCAACACTGTGCCTCTAAAAGCAATAAAAAGCACAATGGAGATGCATCCCTACAAAAAAATAATTGTTGCAGGATGCATTACAAGGGATATTGCTGCAGAGATAAGAAAAATAAGCGAAGAAATCTCAATGATAAGCACGAGGAACATCCATAGGATTGTTGAAGTTGTCGAGGAGGCAATAAACGACAATCCTGTTTCTGCATTGGCTCCGCCGAAAGAAGAAAGGGTCAAGCTTGGAAGTGCAGGATACAGCAATCCCATAAGGATAATTCCGATATGCAGCGGATGCACTGGAAAATGCGCATACTGCTCTGTGAGGATTGTAAAAGGCGCATTGTTCTCCTACCCTGAAGAGGAGATTATAAGGGAGGCAAGAAAGAGCATACAGCACGGCGCAAAGGAAATATGGATTACAGCCCAGGACACTGCATCATACATGCTTGACAAGCAGGATGTGACAGCACTTCCTGAACTCGTTGAGAAGATTGCATTAATCCC
This sequence comes from uncultured Methanosarcinales archaeon, assembly GCA_964414985.1. GTDB lineage: Archaea > Nanobdellota > Nanobdellia > Woesearchaeales > JAGWAF01 > JAFGCE01. The sequence goes on along the minus strand of CAYPXA010000006.1, from coordinate 29,693 downwards.
CGGAGAATTTATGATAAGAGTTGGCATGATGAATGCAAACAACCTTATTCCTGCAATTGAAAAGATTGCCCAGGCGCTGAACAGCAAGAAGGTTTTCAAGTTCATCCACCTGCCAGTCCAGTCAGGCGCTGACAGCGTGCTGAAAAGGATGGGCAGGAAGTACACTTCAGCGCAGTTCAAAAATGCGGTAAAATACCTCCGGGAAAAAGTGCCGGGGCTTACAGTCTCAACAGACATTATTGCAGGGCTTCCAGGAGAGTCAAAGGAAGACTTTCAGCAGACGCTCGCATTTCTTGACGAAGTAAAGCCTGAAGTTGTCAACAGGAGCAGGTTCAGGCCCAGGCCTGGAACAGATGCTGCATCAATGGAAGGCCAGGTTTCTGCAGACGAGGCAAGGCAGAGGTCAAAGCACTTGATGTCCGTTTATGAATGGACTTTGGGCAGGCAGAACAGGGAATGGGTTGGCTGGCAGGGAGAAATAATCATTGAGGAGAAAGGCAGTGAAGGAACAGGCACGTTTATCGGAAGGAACATCTCCTACAAGCCGATTGTTGTAGAGGGAGATTTTAAGATAGGAGAAAGGAAAAAAGTCCGGATAACAGGCTATACCACTTATCATCTTAAAGGAGAATTAATCTGATAACCTAATTATTCGGAATCAGCAGATTTATGCGTGCAGTCATTGCACAAATCAATGCCGTTTTCGTTCTTAAGGTGGTTTTCGCACGCCCAGCTGCTGCACCTGTCGCAGTAGCAGTCTGTAATCTTTCCGCACGCTGCACACCTTCCTGCAGGCACTGCAAATGAATGCGAATCATCAATAGGATAATACTTGTGCACTGCCTGCCTCGAGTCCCTTGCAGTGTTCACCTGCGGCTCCCTCTCCGGCCTGTGTTTCAAACTCATAATCAGGGTGATGCATTTTTTATTTATATATTTTTTGATGCAGATTAACTGAAATATGGCATTTGATGCATTGCCGCCCAGCGAAGTACTCCTTGTTTGACATTCTTCAAAAGGTGGCTCCTGACCAGAAGCAGTACAATCTTCTACACGAAGCGCGGCAATGCAAAATCAAAAAGCAAAAAGATTTATACCAATCTCCACTCAAAATATTAAGAGGTGAGCAGATGGGAATATTCAAGGCTTATGACATAAGGGGCATCTACCCTTCAGAGCTCGACGAGAATAAGGCGCGCAGCATAGGGCAAGCCTACGCTGAAATCCTCAAGAAAGAGCTGAAAAAAGAGGATATCACCATTGTTGTAGGAAGGGACATGAGGCTCTCATCCCCATCCCTTTCCAAGGCGCTTATCGAAGGCATAACAAGCCAGGGAGTGAATGTCAAGGAAATAGGCCTGGCATCAACGCCCACATTCTATTTTGCAGTCGCGCATTACGGCTATGACGGCGGAATGCAGGTTTCTGCATCCCACAATCCAAAAGAATACAACGGGCTTAAGATTGTAAAGGCAAAAGCTTATCCTGTAGGCGAAGATACAGGAATGAAAGATATAGAAATGCTTGCTGTCAAAGGCAGCTTCAAGCCATCCCAAAAAAAAGGAAAAGTTTCAGCGCTCGGAGGAGTGCTTGAAGCAGAAGTCGATGCTGCACTAAGGCATGCAGACCTCTCAAAAATAAGGGGGTTCAAGGTTGTTGCAGACGCTGCAAACTCAATGGGCTCGCCTTATCTTGAGCTGCTCTTCTCAAAGCTGGACTGCGAGCTTGTCAAGATGAATTTTGAGCTGGACGGAACATTCCCTGCGCACCAGGCAGACCCTTTCAAGGATGAGAATGTTGCAGAGCTGAAAAAAAAGGTTGTTGAGGAATCTGCAGGCCTCGGCATTGCGACAGACGGAGACGGAGACAGGATATTCTTCATAGACAACAAGGGAAATATGGTTGAGCCTGCAATAATAAGGGGGATTATGGCCAAGATTGTCCTTAGAAGCAATCCAGGGGCAAAAATTTTGTTTGACGTCAGGCCTGGAAGAATAACAAGGGATATGATTGTTGAAAGCGGAGGCATTCCAGGCATTACAAGAGTAGGCCATTCGCTGATAAAGGCGCAGGCAATAAAGGAAGGCGCTGTTTTTGCAGGCGAGTCCTCTGGCCACTTTTTCATGAAGACTGAAGACGGCTTTTTTGAAACTCCAATGATAGTTGCACTTAATCTGCTCGAGGAAATGGCGCTCCAGCATAAGAGCAGTTATGACCTAGTCCAGCCTTTGAGAAAATATTTCCATTCAGGCGAGATAAACATCAAGTCTGAAAACAAGCAGGGAATAATGGCTCTGCTGAAAAAGAAGTACTTCGATGCAAAAATAACAGAGATTGACGGGTTTTCTGCAGAGTACAAGGAATGGTGGTTCAATGTCAGGGCTTCAAACACAGAGCCGCTGATAAGGCTCAACCTTGAGGCTGTTTCAAAAGAAGCCATGGAAAAGAGGAGGGATGAAGTGCTTGCCCTCATCAAGTCCTGCTAAGGCAATAAAACAACAACTTTTTAAATAAGGCAGGTTTTTTCATAGCTATGGCCAGGAAAAAGAAGGAAGAAGGGGCAGAGGAAAAAGCTAAGAAGCATCCTTCGCAGAAGCATGCAAAAAAGCCTGAATCGCATTCAGCTGCCCAAAGCGCCCAGCCTGAGATTAGCATAGGCCTTATAGGCCATGTCGATCACGGCAAGACAACGCTTGTCAAGGCACTGAGCGGAAAATGGACTGACACTCATTCTGAAGAGCTTAAGAGAGGAATCACAATAAGGCTCGGATATGCTGATGCAGTATTCTACAAGTGCGAAAAATGCGAGGACGCTGATGCATACAGCACTTCAGAGAAATGCCCGAAATGCGGAGGCGCAGGAAAAAGGATTATGGGAGCCAGCTTTGTTGATGCTCCAGGCCACGAAAGCCTGATGGCGACAATGCTGTGCGGAGCTGCAATAATCGACGCTGCAATCCTGATGGTTGCTGCAAACGAGCAGTGCCCCCAGCCCCAGACAAAAGAGCATGTGATGGCATTAAGCATTGTAGGAATCAAGAATCTTATTATTGTCCAAAACAAGGTCGACCTTGTAAGCGAGGCTGACGCATTGAAGAATTACAACCAAATAAAGGAATTTATGAGCCACACTCCTTTCAAGGATGCGCCTATAATTCCAGTTTCTGCACAGCACATGCTCAACATAGACCTTCTCGTGCAGGCAATCTGCGACAATTTCAAGGTGCCTAAAAGGGACAGCTCAAAGCCGCCTGTAATGTTCATAGCAAGAAGCTTTGACATAAACCGGCCTGGCGCTGAAGTTGAAAAAATGATGGGCGGTGTTCTTGGAGGCTCTCTTAAACAGGGCACAATCTCTCAGGGAGACAAGATTGAGATACTTCCCGGGTATGAAGTTGAAGAAAAGAACAAGAAAGTGTGGAAGCCAATACTCACAAATGTTGCAGGCCTTATGACAGGCGGAAAAAAAGTGGGCAGTGTTGTTCCAGGAGGAAGCATTGCAGTCCTCACAACTCTCGACCCGGCTATAGTCAAGTCTGACACTCTTTCAGGCGCAGTTGCAGGAAAATCCGGGCAGATGCCTCCTGTATGGTATGGCCTTACAATGGGAATACACCTTCTTGAGAGGGTTGTAGGCATAAAAGACAAGCTTGTTGTCGAGCCAATCAAGAAGGGCGAAATACTAATGCTTAATGTCAATGCAGCTGCAACTGTCGGAATCGTGCAGGAGCTTGGCAAGGACAAGGTTGTATGCACGCTGAAGAGGCCTGTCTGCGCAGAAAAAACTTCAAGGATAACAATCTCCAGAAGGTTCGGCAACAGATGGAGGCTTATCGGCTACGGCACAATAATGTAATTGTATGAATTCTGTTTAGAATTGAATTTTATGTTTTGGAAATTGATTATGCATTTGATTTGGAGTAGTCCACTGCCAAAAATGAGAAAGGGCATAAGCTCATTCGTTTCTGGTATTCCTCAAATGTCTGGGAAGTATTGCCTCTTTTCATCCTTTCAATAATCTTTGTAAAATCGCTTTCCCTAAACCCCATCTCTCCTGTAAGAAGGCTGCTCAGCTTTGTGTCTGGCTTTAATATGCTGCCATCAAACTTCCACAAGCCTATCCTGCTGACATTCTTTTTGATATTGGAATAATCCCCTTTTCCAAAGACTACTGTTTTGCCTGTATTAAAATCAAGGAAGTATCGCTGGCCATCGTGCATAAATTCAGATGCAAAATGAAACCTTGGAAAATCAAAGCCAGGCTCCTCAAGCTTTTCAACAGCAATTTCAGGATTCAGCCCGTACTTGTTCATTGCAGCTATCGCAACTGCAGTAAGATCTGGGCATGGGCCCATGTAGCATGTTTCGCCTTCATAAAGTATCTGCTCGACAGAGCGCCTGCCGTAGCACTTTTCAATTTTGTCATTGGACCATGCCACCCTCTTTACATTTGCCAGCACCCATTCTGAAAGAAAGTACATCTTGTCAGAAATTGTTCCTAAATCTATCCCCGGAACGTCAAGAATCTCATTGAATTCACTCATTGTCCACTCACTCCCAAATGATTTGGAACAGGAATATTAAAAGCTTTTGCAAATAATTAAATACCTAAAAGCAAAATCAGGCGCATGGCTTTTGAATGCAAACACTGCGGCCAATGCTGCATCGACGAGTGCACGCAGATAAGCATTTCTGCAGGCGACATCGTAAGGATATGCAGCTTTCTGAACTGCGGCATAGGCGAAATAATGCCCAAGATAGGCATGAGGCCGTTTGGAGACCCTGAAAGGCCGAACAATTACGAATATGAGCTCGGGCTTTCAATTCCGTGCGGGTTTAGGGTTCATGGAAAGTGCACAATATACCCTGCAAGGCCTCTCAACTGCAGAATATTCCCTTATTTTATAATTGCAGGAGTTCCTAAGGAAAGGCTGAAGGAAATCATCGACCCGAGCCACAAATGCATTTCTGAAGGCATTGATTTCAGCGATGCAGAGCTTGAAAAATACAGGGAGTACTCAAAATTCATAGGCAGCCTTATTATGAAAGAAGCCCAGTTGACAGAGAAGTTCTATTCTGCAAATGCCATGAATCAGTCTGTGGTGCTCCCAGCCTATGTTTTTCCTGCAGAAGACCCCAATGATGTTTTCCAAATGAAGGAAATAACAAAGTCAAAGATAAAGATGGCGATGTCGCTAATGAATCCAAAGCAGTATGAAGGGCTTCAGAACAAGCTGCAGAATTTTATTCTTAGGCATGAGAATGATTTTGCCCAGCTCAGCGAAATAAACGCAAAAGAAGCTGAAATTCTCGGAAAATGCCTGGGGAATAAGCTTTAAATAAACCCTCAAATTCCCTTGCTGAATGAGTGGAGACAAAAAGCCGGGCAGTGAAAACAGGGAGTATTTTGCACCTGATTATTCTAAGAAGTATCCTGAAGAGGCGTATTCTGCTGATTTTTCAACAAGCTTCCATAAGGATTATGAGTCTAGGATTGCGCAGAGAAGGCAGGAAGGGTTCTACAAGAACAAAAAGCCTGACCAGAGATGATTTTTGAGCATTGCCCTGCATAAAGCCAAAACTCAATCTTTCTTGACATTGTGTTCGTCGCGAGGGGATGCTAACCATGGCAATGCAGCATTGCCGCGCTTCGTGTTGCTTATTTAACCTTTTCTTCAAAGGAGTCACGTGCTAATCAAACTCAGAAAACTAGTACTGCGCTAGGCGGCAATGCAGATAATTATTTTTTCTTTACTTAACTTGGCTGCTAATGCAGTTAATGCCCTGTTTAGTTAAGCTCTTCAAATTCAGGCAGCAAAGCCCTTTTCAACCCATCTTCTGGCAATCTCCTCGGCGTATGCCTCGCTCTTTATAGAAGTCGTCCCTAAAATCCTCGCCCTTATTTCAATGATGAGATTTGCCTTTGATTCAGCATTCATCACAAACACCCCCTTTAGGGTTTATATGCCATTTCAAACTTATAAATTTTGCGGAAAAAGGCAGGTCTTGCCTTAAAATAAATCAGTTCATCCTGAAGAAGTCATGCACTTTAACATACTCATTATAAATTCCGTCAAGCGCCTCAAACCTTTTCCTAAGCTCCTGCCTGTATTCTGCCTCAACAGCGCAGACTCTTGCATGCCTAAGCCCTGCTTCAGAAATATCGTCTGCAGATGACAGCTCCCTGAAAACTTTGCTTGTCTTGAGAAAATCCCTGCTTATGCAGATTGGAGGATTATAAAGAATCTCTTTAGTCTTGATGAACTCCTGCTTTCCTTTTGAGCAGAGATTGACAATTTCAGGTATTCTTTCAGGTTTTATAGTTCCGAGCTCGCAAAAATCCCATCTGCAGAGCCCTTTTTTTCTGGCTTTGCTCTCAAAAATAATCCTGTCTTCTGGAGCTGCTGCGCAGACAATCGGCTTATAAGAGTGTATTGTGCAGCCCTTTACTCCTGTCTCAACCTCTCCGACATACGGGCAGGGCACATTCAGCCTTGCAACAACCTGGTCAGGCTCAAAAGATATGTTTCCTGCATTGTCCCACTTTGCACGCCCTGGCTCAATGTCAGCAACAAGCGCATAATCAAACATCTCAACAGGGTGCATTTTATCCATAAAAGAAATCCTCAATATGTCTTCAAGTGTGATTGCAATAACAACCTTGTTGTCCTCGCAGCACTTTGTGCAGCCTTTCTTGCAGCTGAATTCCATCCAGGAATGCAATTTGAGGATGCTTATAATATTAATGAACTCAAAACAGAATTAAAAGACTAATAAAAGAAAATAAAAATAATCATTTCCTGGATATGAAGTATGGGATTTGCCTATTCCTTTCCGAGAATCCTGCATACTGTTGTGCCGCATGCGCCGCACTTGCCCTTTATGGCCTTCATTCCGTTCTTGAATGTTACTTCTTTTCCTTCTGTTATTTCAACTTGCTTTTTGCATTTCATGCATCTTCCTTCTGCCATTAAAAATCACCCTCCGGGTTATATTCAATTATATATAGCTTTCAACTATTGGATATATAAATCTTTCCTTAATATCCGGCAGTTTAGCAAGAAAAATTTACCACTGCATGATAAAAAAATATGAAAATGCAGGAATCAAAAATATGGAAAAATAATTATAAAAAAGAAAGGGTTATCAGTCTGCAAAAAGCATGTGCTTTTCGCCGCCTTCTATCTCAAGCAGTATTCGCCTGACTATAGTCTTCTCAGGGTCTGGCATTAGCTTCACCCTCTGCTTGAGGTCTGCAAAGCTCTCAAAAGGCTTTTCCCTTCTTGCTTCTATTATCTCCCACATGTGCTTCTTTCCAAGCCCTGGAAGCAGCTCAAGCTGGTGCATTCGTGTTGTGAGCGGCTGCGCATTGTTGAAGAAGTCAACAAACTGCTTTTCATTGCTTTTCACTATGTCTTTTATGACAAACTCCAGCTCTGTCCTTGCTGTTGATGTCAGCCTGCTCATTGAAAGCTTACCAAGTATGTGGTGGACTTTGTCCCTTTTGCCCTCGCCGATATAGACTTCTTCATAAGGCTGGACAAAAACCCCTTTCTTTGGGACAAGCTCAAGAAGAGTGAAATGAAGCTTTCCAACAGCCTGCACTATTGCAGTCTTCTTGTGGATTGGCCTCTTGTCAAAAGGGTAGCCGTTAGGCAGGAAATCCAGCACTACCGCTATTTCTTCCCTCTCAAGTGTCTTTTCCATTTTGCCCTCCTTAAACCCCATTTATTTAGTGTTGAGTATTTAAATTTTTGCTTTAAAAGAAAATGATTATTTCCTGGGAGCAAACTCAAGAACTGTGTCTGCAATCTTTTTGAGGTGCTCCTGCTTTACTGTTACTGCATAGCCCTGCAGCACAACCTTTACCTCTTTCGCAGACTTTGGCATTACATCCACTATTTTTTTTATGTGAAGCTCCTTCATCCTGGGTATTGCCAGGGCCTCAAGCTTCTTTGCAAGCTCTGCAGCCTTCTTTGGGCTGAGCGCAGAAAACTGGCTGACATACTCCTCTGCCTTGTTCCCCCTGAAAGTAAGCGCCTTGTCCCTCTCCTTAATCATTTCAAGGGCTTCCTTTACTTCAGGTATGCTCATCGGCGTTTCGCTGATTATGTTTGGCTTTGTCATGTCAACCCCTTCTAAAAATCATACTTTTTTGAGGTGGATTGGGTGCACTACAAGCATCTTCTTCTTTGAGCCGTCTGTTATTACGACCTTGTAGCATGCTCCCTGCTTTCCCTCAACTATTGCCCTTCTGCCGTGGAACATCATATCATACATTCCAGACTGGACTGCAGGCTCTGCCTTCAGCACAACTGCATCCCCTTTGCTGAATTGGGCAAAATACTTTGAAATTGAAATCTTGCCTTTGGACCTCAAGTCCTTGGTCAATTTCTTCCTTGATCTCTTTTTGCTTCTTCCTATTCTTTTTACCATGAACTATCCGAAAAAGGAAGTGATTTAAAAATCTTTTGATTTTTGCAGCAAAAAAATGCCCAGCGAAACATTTATATACCTAAACCGCACGTAATTATACTATTCCAAAGTAAAAAAGGAGGTAACAATAATGAAGAGACTTTTTTCAAAGATAAAAGATTCATTTTCATCACCTGCATATCAGGATGAGTCTGGAGACGACGGGTACGTCGAGCTAGACACAGACGCTGATGATGTCAAGTCAAAAATTCTGGTAAGGCCTTTTGTAATCGGCGATTTTGAGGACATCAAGCCTATTCTCGACACGCTTAGGGAAGGCTATACAATTGCGCTGATAAACATAAAGCCTCTCAAGGAAAAAGACCTTGTCGAGCTCAAGAGGGCAATCAACAAGCTCAAGAAGACAACTGATGCAATCGAGGGAGAAATTGCAGGATTCGGAGAAGACTACATTGTTGTTACACCTTCATTTGCAAAAATCTACAGGGGCAAGGAAACAAAGGAAGTCAAGGCAGACCCCTCTGCAGACCAGTAATTTTTAAAATTTTTGCTCTTTTTAATTTCTTTCTGATTCTCTTTTTTATTCATCCAAAATCAGCTGAATCCAAAACTATTTAAATCAAAAAGCAACATTAGGGCTGATGGAAAAAGCAAAAAAGGAAAATGCCGACGGACAGCAGCCTGATGTGCTTGCAGGCCAGAAGTGCCCGATATGCGGCAAGAACAGCCTGACTCTTACAGAGGCTGAAATGGAAGTTCCTTATTTCGGAAAGATGTACCTGTTCTCAATGGACTGCTCTGAATGCAAATACCACAAGGCTGATGTCGAGGCCACTGAAACTCAGGAGCCCTGCAAGTGGACAATCGAGGTTTCAGGAAGCAAAGACCTTGGCATAAGGGTGGTAAAGAGCGCGTCTGCAACAGTCAAGATACCTTTTATAACAACAATTGAATCAGGGCCTGCATCCAACGGCTACATTACAAACATAGAGGGAATGCTAAACAGGGTTAAAAAAATCCTTGAAGGGCTAAGGGACAGTGCAGAGGACAATTCAGACAGGAAAAAGGCAAAGAACATGCTGAAGAAGATACAGAATGCAATGTGGGGCTCTGAATCGCTTAAAATTATAATCGAGGACCCTTCAGGGAACTCGGCAATAATTTCTGAAAAGGCTGTAAAGTCAAAGCTGAAGTAACAGAGTGATAATCATGGAAAAAACAATTATGGAAAATGCATTTATGAAAAATCAAAAAACAGGAAGTGCAGGAAAGCTCAATCTGGGCGAAGAGCAGTCAAAGCTGTACACTCATCCGTTTGCAGGGTTGACCAGCTTGAGAATCAGCGATGAGCCCAGCCTCCAGCTGCTTGATTCTAATTTTATAATCGCCAGGCTTGAAGAGAGCATGAAGCTCAGGGAAATGCCTGTTTGCGCAAGGCTCGGCAAAACCCTTAAACAAAACATTTAAATATTAATCCAGCAAAAGACAGCCTGTGGTGATAGATATGAAAAAAGGGTGTGCCAGGTTATTGGTTTTTATAGCCTGCTTCGCAGTATTCTCATCTGCAGCTTTTGCAGCAGAATTTGTAGTTTCTATAAGCCCGGAATACCAGAATATAATGATGGGCGATTCAGCAGTTTATGAGCTTACAGTCCAGAACAATATGGATGAAACGCAGAACTTTGAGATTTACTCCCCTGATGTTACGTGGGATGTCTCAACGATTCCTGCATCAGACAAGCTTCTTACAGTCGAGGCAAACTCAAAAAAGACAACCCAGCTTCAGGTAAAGCCCCTTTATGTCAACAACGGGCTTTACGGAGTGCTTCTCAATGTAAGGCCTTCAGGAAAGAGCATGCTTATCAAGAGCTATGTGATGGTTGGGGTAAATGACCCAAATCCTCCTGCAGGCGAATACCTTCCAGCTGTCAGGGCAATTGCATCAATAGGAGAGCTTGTCGACCCAAGGCAGAACATAACAATCGAGCTTGAGCTTGAAAACCAGAACAGAAGGGAAATCACAGAGCTGGATATAAAGTTCAGGAGCAGCGTGATAAACACAGAGTACAAGACAGGGCTCGGCCCTCTTGAAAAAAAGAAAATAACGCTTAATATTCCAATAAGCCCACTTACAAAGCCGCAGGAAGACCTTCTTAGGGTTACAATGTTCACAAGTGCAGCAGGAAAGACATTCCAGTACGAGGCTGCGCCTGTTGTGTTTGAGGTAATGCAGTACGGCGGGCTAAAGGAGTCCCGCAGAGAGTCAAAAGGCTTCCTCAAAACTACCTTGTACATCACAGTAACTAATGAGGGAAATGCTGATTTCATTGATATGTATGATTCAGGCTTCAGCTGGCTGCATAGGATTCTGATGTCATCAGAGCCTGAAATGAAAAAGGTAAAGGATGACGGAAAAACATACCACGGCTGGATGCTCAGCCTCGAGCCGTATGAGTCAGAAACAATAACAGTTGTTGTAAGCTACAGGATTCCATTCGGATTGCTTGTTGCTGCAATAGTCATAGTAATCCTTTATTACATCTTCAGGAGCCCTGTAGTGGTCCACAAGTCAGCATCTGTGATTGCAACCAAGGAAGGCGGAATTTCAGAGCTGAAGGTGCTTATTGTGCTTAAGAACAGGTCTGGAAAGGCTGTCAAAAGAATAGATGCTATTGACAAGGTTCCCCATATTGCAGAAGTCTCAAAGGACTTTGAAATGGGCTCTCTGCACCCTGTAAAAGTGCTGAAGCACGACCAAAAGGGAACTCTCATCAAGTGGGAGATAGCAGAGCTTGACAAGCTCGAGGAAAGGGTGCTTGCATACAAGATTAAGACAAAGCTAAGCGTCCTTGGACAGTTCAGGCTGCCTGTTGTTGTTGTGAAGTTTGCAAAGAAAGACGGCAAAGAGCACACGACAAGGTCAAATGCAGTTACTTTGATGAGCAGCTGAATTTTCTAAAGAATTGGCAGCCAAGCGCATTGAAAACATAAACATTATGCTTATCATTGCCGCCAAGCGAAGTACTCCTTGTTTGACATTCTTCAAAAGGTGACTCCTGCAAATCAGAGGCTCAATTTTCTGCACGAAGCGCGGCAATAACAAAAGCATTGGCAGCCAAGCTAATTAAAGAAAACATAAACATTATGCTTATCATTGCCGCCTAGCGCAGTACTTCTTTTTGAGATTGATTAGCACGTGACTCCTTTGAAGAAACGGTGCAAAAGTCTGCACGAAGCGCGGCAATAACAAAAGCATTGGCAGCCAAGCTAATTAAAGAAAACATAAATTAGCTAATCCTAAGAAAATAAGCTCTTTAATTCATCCAGTTCATAAAAATTTATCTTTTTGAAAGAAGTTTTGGGCCAATACTGGCCAAGGTGTTCCCCAAACCTTGGTGTGAACATCAATAGTTTAGTTTTGGCATCAAAGTATAAGTTCATATGTTTATTGCATCTTTTAGCTGTTCTGTAAACCTCTTTCAGCCAAAAGTAATCATTTTTGCTTATTTCCAGCGATGGTGCATGATGCCAATAAAGACCCGGATATTTCTTATTCTTTATGTTTACTGAATATTTATTTTCACACCCGCCCACATCCTTCTCCACGAGTTTAGAAATTGGTATCTTCTTAAGTTTCCCTTCCAAATAATATTCTGGTACTCTCTTAAAAGTGGGTTTTAGCCCAGTTATTTTCCTGTTGGCATAGAAAGACCCGGTCGTTTCCTCAACATACTTTACTTTTTTAAGCTGGCAGTAAGGAAAAAGCTTCACATACAAATCTTCTTCGCCATTTGCCTTAACTGTGCAATGGCCGTATCTCTTGAACATGCCAAGCAATGCTTTCCAAACTGTTAAAACCGTTCTGTCCCCTCCGTTAAAAAAGATATAGTAAGGCATATTATCTTTATTGAAACCGGAATATAAATAGTTTACTACATTTTTGCTAATACCTGTTAGTTTCTCCAACCCTGCAAAGTGAGGTCAAATTTCGTCCAAAAGATTGGGAGAAATGATATTCTATCCAATGAGATAATGCAAAACATCAATGACAAGAATCAAAGAGCAAAAACTTTAATTTTTTATTTTTTCACCTTTTCCCGCACTGGACAACCTCGCGCAAGGTTTATAAGTTTGTTTTTCCTTTGCTTTTGATAAAATGGAGCAGAACAAAGCTTTAGTGGTTTTCCAGGGCAAGGAAATAAGAAGAACCTGGTTTAATGATGAATGGTACTTCTCGGTGGTTGATGCAGTTGGTGTTTTAACAGAAAGTGTTGACGCTAAAGATTACTGGTATAGGCTTAAAAAACGGGAATTTGAATCAAGCGGGATTGAGTTATCGACATTTTGTCGACAACTGAAATTGCCTTCAGCTGATGGTAAAAATTATGAAACAGATTGTGCCAACACCAAAGCTCTTTTCAGGATTGTCCAGTCAATTCCTTCTAAAAAAGCCGAACCATTTAAGTTATGGTTAGCTCAAGTCGGATATGAGCGTGTCCAAGAGATTGAAAACCCTGAACTAGCTCAAGAGAGGGTAAAAGAATACTATGAGCTTAAAGGCTATCCCAAAGACTGGATAGATAAACGATTAAGAGGCATTGCTATCCGGCAGGATTTAACCGAAGAATGGAAAAACAGGGGTGTTCAGGAAGAAAAAGATTTTGCTATTTTAACCAATGAAATCAGCAAAGCAACTTTTGGCAAAACTGTGGGAGAATACAGGCAATTCAAAAGTTTGGCGAAACCAAATCAAAATCTAAGAGACCATATGACTGACTGGGAATTGATTTTAACTATGGTTGGCGAAAAAGCCACCACCGATATCACTGTTGCCAAAGACGCCCAAGGGCTTCCTGAATTAAAGCATACCGCCAAAGAAGGCGGAGATATTGCCAAGAACACTAGAAAAGAGCTGGAGCAAAAAATCGGCAAGTCGATTATCTCAAAAGAGAACTATCTGCATTTGGATGAGAAGAAAAAGAAACAGCTCGAAAACCATTGAAAGAACCAATTTTTTATTTTTTTTAAATAGTTGCTGTATTCCACAGCGTATCAAAGAATTTCTTGAACGAAGCTGCTGCTTCCTGGTTTTTGACTCTAATCACAATCGGCTGCTTTAACAGCATGATAATGAGTACTGTATCTTTGTAAAGATTAATCTCTGTAAAAGTGTCCTGGTGCAGAAACCTGATTTCATTGGGTTTCTCTTTGAAAATGGAAATTCGCTTTTCATTGGTTCTCACGTCTTCATTAAAGATTATCTTGCTTCCAAAGCCATTTTTCCTTTTTTTGAGGTAATACTGGCTGAAGAAGATATCTGCTTGCTTACTGTTATGGCCTTTGCTGGCGCCAAAGATATAGTCATAATCGCCAGAATTTAATTTTTTAACTTTGTCATCAAAAGCTGTTTTCATGCCTTCCCAGCCGTAGAATACTTCAATATCTGTTTCTTCCTCGGTTTTGGTATATTTGGCCAATAAAGCAGGAAGCAATGCATCAACCAGCTCTTTTTCTTTCTTGATTTCTGCCTCTTTATTGATGATGTAATCTTTAAGCCTTTCAGGGTTGGCTGCACTAAAGTGGATAACGCCGTTCTTTTTTACTGACGAAATGATGCCTTTTTCCAGCAGCCTGTTTGCAACATCATAAATCTTTGACGGCGAAATGCCTGATTTCATGGCTAATTCTGTCCTGGTGGATTCGCCCAGCTCCAGCAATGCATTGTAAAGCCTGATTTCTCCGTCAGTCAGCCCAATTTTTTTGAGGTCTTTGATGTCCATTTGTATATTTATGCGGCTGAACTATTAAAATCTTTCTATAATTGCCCCCTAAAGGGACACTAAATTATATATAGTTAATTTGTCACTACTATATTATGGTAAAAAGCCAATGCATCTAGGCTTAAAAAGATGTGGAGATTAAGATGAAAATAGACTGGAAAACTGGAAATAAGAAACTTGGTGAGATAGAAGGAGTTGCAATCATAGGTGAAGGTACAAGGGATAGCTTCCAGGCAAGATTTTTCGAAGCAGTAAGAGGTAAATATATGGCTCAGTTTTTCGAAGCCCTTTCCGATAAAAAAAATGAGATTGTTATTGCCACCATGGGAGTTTACTTATGCGGATGTGGTTCTGATAGCGCGTTTACTCAGAGCATGAATGCAATACGGGATAGTAATGCAAAAATTATTGTTGCGTCATCTTGCGTAGGTGATAGCTATGATCCTCTTCCAGGTAATTCTCTTAGGAAGATGGGAAAATATTTTTGTGATCCTGCCGCTGCAGTTGATGGTATACCTGACTTTGTAATTAGATGGAATGCAGAGCGACGTGAAGGTGAAATTGTACCCAACCCAAATAGGGATATACGCGAAATTGCTTTGGACCAATTCCTGGATAATGTTGCGAAGTACAATTCACAAGACAAGATTAGAAGCATTGTTAGCCATGGACACCGGGAAATCGAAAACATATTGAGGGGCGAACAAAAATGAAAACCCTTGAAAGAACCAATTTTTTATTTTTTTTTAATATTTAATCCAGGCGTTTAGCTGAAGTTTTTGAGGTGTCCTAAAAAATCGGACAACTGAAAAATTCAGCGCTCTGATGAGCCTTAACCTAAGACCTGGCCAGGCAAAACTTTATAAATAGAATGGTTCTCCTGAATGCAGGTCCCCGCCTAGCTCAATGGCTAGAGCGTTCGGCTGTAGACGAATGTCAGCTGCAGACTATGCACAATGCTCGGGATGAAAGCAGCACAGCTGAGACCGAAAGGTTCCTGGTTCGACTCCGGGGGCGGGGATGTTTTTCTCTTTGAATTAAACAATCAGTTTTATATACAGCCTGTTTTTCCAAATTTCAAAATGGTTCACCTGCTTTACATTCCGGACGGGCACAGAAGGTATGCCCGAGAAAAAAGGATAAGCTACCAGGATTCATACCGAAAGAGCGCAGAGCAGATAAAAGAGGTTGCAGGAGCCTGCTTTGAAAGCAATCTGACATCTGAAATTTCAGTAGGGCTTCTCTGGCAATACAACCTAAAAAGGGAGTCAAAGCAGATAATGCCCCTTGCAAGACTGATTTCTGAAGAGATTCCAAAACTATGCATGAGCAGCATGGTCGACGAAAACAGCGTCGAGGTAAGGCTTGCAGGAGAGCTTGGCGAGTTTTTCAGCTTTGCAGGCAATGAAGCAAGGGAAAAGATTGAATATGCTGTCAGAAGCACAAGGAAGAATGAGGGAAATGTGCTTAACCTCCTCATTGCATACGACGGAATGTCTGACTATTTCAGGGCGTTGAAGAAATGCTCAAAAATGCATATATCCTACAGAAAGGCGCTTGATTTCATGCAGATTCCGCCTGTCGACATCATGATAAGGACTGCGCAAATCCAGGGCACAAACAGGCTCTCAAACTTTTTTCCTGGAATAGACCAGGCAACTCTTGTCTCAACCCCTTTTTTCCCGCACGAGATTGGAGAGGCTGACATTGCACTCCTTCTCGAGTCTGCAAACCAGCAAAGAATTTTTGAAGGCAAAAAGAAATATTATTAAGTATTATCAGATGATTTGCTGCATTAAACCTGCTTTCTTTCGTACACAACAATTGAGTCCAGCCTTGGCTCTCCCTCATCATCATAATGGATTACTTCGCCGAGGTTCCTAAAAATGTCCATAGGGCTTGTGTAGCCGCCGCTGCCCCTCCTAAGAGCAACAGAACTGCACTCTTTCCTGCCAGTTTTGCGCACCCTTCCAAATCCAGGGATATGCACTTCTGATTCAAACAGGGGGGTTGTGCATTTTCTAAGGTTTTCCTTATCCTTAAGTATTATTGAGTAGGGAGATGTAAATGCAAGTATGCCCCCCTCTTCAATCTGGGACATTGCATTTGAGATTATTTCAAGAGGGTTCTTGTTCCACTGCAAAACATGAACTAAAGTGACAAGGTCAGGCGCAAATGGAAACTTTGCAGCGCTTATGTCTCCCTCAAAAAAACTGATTCCATAATTTCTGCTGCCAGCTCCAGGAGTTGGAAGAATAAGATCATATCCTGCTGCCTGGAGAGCCCCCTCGCAGATTCCTGAACTGGCAAAGCAGGATGCAGCTTCCTCGAGCGCATTTCCGCTGCCGCAGCCAAGGTCAACCCAGCTGAAGCTGCCTTTCAAATCTGCAGTGCGCCTGAAAAAAGACAGAAGGTCAAGCCCGAGATTATCAGAGTAATCCTTAAGCCCCCTTTTTCTTGAGCCTACAGACTCCCAAAAGCTGTATTCAAAAAAGCAGCCTGGCAGGCAATGGCCTGCATTCTTCAAAAAGCCTTCCTCCATCAAAAAAGGGAAATCAGCAGCGCTTAAATTATTAACCCTTTGAACCTGCAAATCAGGCAAACTGCCCATGCAAAGTTTTATAAGAAAAAAGAGTTTACTGGATTGGATGGCGCTTGAAAAAAAAGTCAGCGAGGGCATAAGCAGGTTTCTTGAAGAAAATCCTTACACTGAACTGCCGCAAATGGTCATAGTCGAATGCCTGAATGAGAAGGGTTACACTCTAGGGGATATTGCGCTCGCGCTTAAGGGAGCAGGCACAATGCTGGGAATGGGCTATCTTGACATTGCAAAGGCTCTTGCTTTTGGAGTAGACGCTACAAACAGCCAGATAAAAAATGCACTTGAGTATGCAGGCGCCAAAAAAAACGAGATTGAGAGCATAATGGGCAGCGGCATTTTTTATTCAAGGGAGCTTATCTCAGGCCTTAAGAAGGACGAAAGCGATATCGGCGAGGCATGCGCTGAAGGCTTTGAGCAGGGCTACAATGAAATTCACGAGCTTAGGAAAGAAGGAATGAAAGACAGAGTAAGCCCTTCTGCAGTAAGGACTCTGTGGGAATACTGCTTTGGATGAATATTCGCGCAAAGCCTTTTTCTCTGCATTCAGCATGAAAATATTTAAATACTATTAGTTTTTTGATATAGGCATCGTATTTGCCTGATTATAATCAGCAGATTATTTTTGAGCATAAAACAAGAAAAAAAAGAGGTGGTTAAATGGCCAGCAAAAAAATAAAAAAGGCTGCAGCAAGAAAAGCTTACAGGCCTGCAGCAAGGCATTCACCAGCAGGTGAAGTGCATCATTCTCCAGAGCCTGCATCGCAGCCGGCTTTTGAGCACAAGCCAATCATGCACCATTTTCACGGCATAATGCCCAGAAAAACAAAGTCTATGGTTGTTGGCACTTGGGCGCTGATTCTCTCGATTATTGCAGCAGTAACCCTTGCTCTTGCAGAAACCCCCTATCTTGCGCTGATACTTGTCGCAGTGGGATTTATTGTAGGGTTTATGAACTTTGAGCATGAGGAGACTGTCAAGTTCATGACTGCAAACATTTGCATTTTGGTTGTTGCAGCAGCAGTAATCCTGACAGGCATGTCAAGAATTGAGATGGTCTCGCCTGTGATTGCACTTTACCTTCAGAGGGCAGCATACAACACAATTGCAGTTGTCGCGCCTGCAGCATTCGTAATTTCGATGAAGGCGCTGAAAGAGCTTGCTGATTAATTGCAGTGCATTTTATTTGATTTTTTTTGCTTTTTTCTGGCTTAATTGATAAAAATAGGCCTCAAAAGAGAAACCTTTATAAATAAACTCAAAATTCACATAAGGAAATGGAGCGTCAATCTTTCTACACTACAGTGGCCAGAACCATCAAGGATAGAGGGATTGCTGTTGGCTTTGCCCTGGTAGTGTAGTGGCCCATCATGAAGCCCTGTCGAGGCTTCGACCCGGGTTCAAATCCCGGCCAGGGCGTCAATGGGCCGGTAGCTCAGCCTGGAAAAAGCTGCGGATTAGCGCTTTTGGGCAATAGAGCACCACACTTTTAATGCGGTGGTCGCGAGTTCGAATCTCGTCCGGCTCATCCCAATCATGAGTCAAGAAGGAGGCAAGTAAGAGAGAATGGCAAAAAAATTTGACGTAATAAAGCATGCTCTTGTCCCAAAGCATTCAATCATAAGTGAGAAGGAGAAGAAGGAGCTTATTGAGAAATACAAGCTTTCACTCCCTAATTTTCCAAGAATTCTTTCAGCAGACCCTGCAATCCAGCACCTTCACGCAAAAGAAGGAGACATAATAAGGATTGTCAGGCCAAGCAAGACCTCAGGCGAGGCTATTTTCTATAGGAGGGTGTACAATGGCTAAGGCAGCAGAAGCGCTCATGGGCAGCTATTTTAAGGAGCATTCATTCGTAAAGTCCAACATAGAATCTTTTAATAATTTTATTGAAAAGGAGATGCAGCAGATTATTGAGGAGAACAAGGAAATCGAGCCAACAATAATCCCTCCAAACATTGACAGCTTCAAGATTAGGCTTGACAAGGTAACAGTAAAGGTGCCTGAAATAATAGAGGCAGACGGAAGCAGAAGGGCAGTCTACCCGATTGAGGCAAGGCTTAGGAAGATAAGCTATTCAGCGCCTATATTTCTCGAAGTCAGCGCGCACATAAATGACGTCCAGAGGGAGTCTTTTACAACGCAGATAGGAAACCTGCCGATAATGCTCCAGAGCAGCCACTGCCATCTCAACAAGATGTCAAGGGATGAGCTTATTGAGAAGGGAGAAGACCCTGAAGACCCAGGCGGATATTTTATAATCAACGGCACAGAAAAAGTGCTTATCGCAGTCGAGGACCTTGCATCCAACAAGTTCCTTGTCAACAGGCAGTCCACAGGAGTGAGCGAATTTATCGGAAAGACATTCTCCGAGCACGGCAGCTTCAAAATCCCGCATTCGCTTGAAAGAATGAAGGACGGAATATTCTACCTCTCATTCATGAGGGTCAAGAGGGCGCCTGCCATAATGATGATAAAGGCGCTGGGCATGCTCAAGGATGAGGACATAATGAGGGCTGTCTCAAAGGATGAGCAGTACGACGAGCTCCTCGTCAACCTTTTTGAGTTTGTAAGCGTTAAAAATTCTGAAGATGCAATGGACTATCTTGCAAAGCACATAGGCATAACCCAGGCAAAGGAAATAAGGCTTGAGAGGATTTCTGAAATTCTTGACAAGTACCTTTTCCCGCACATCGGCACTACAAAGGATGCAAGGATGGAAAAGGCATACAACCTCTGCAAGATGATGAAGAAGTACATAGCAGTGTCAAGCGGAAGGATGCCTGAAGACGACAAGGACCACTACATGAACAAGAAGCTCAAGATGAGCGGAGACCTGCTTGCAGACCTTTTCAGGGTCAACCTAAGGGTTTTGATTGACGACATGCTTTACAATTTCCAGAGGATAGTCAAAAGGGGCAAGTTCCCTTCAATCAAGGTTATTATAAGGGAGAAGCTCATGACCTCAAGGATATACTCCTCAATGGCCACAGGCAACTGGGTCGGCGGAAGGAAGGGAATATCGCAGAGGATTCAGAGGCTCAACTTCCTGGACATGCTAAGCCACCTGCAGAGGGTTGTCAGCCCATTATCGACATCGCAGGAGAATTTCGAGGCAAGGGAGCTTCACGCAACCCATCTCGGAAGGCTCTGCCCAAGCGAAACCCCTGAAGGTACAAACATCGGGCTGAGAAAGAACCTTGCGCTTCTTGCAAGCGTGACATCGCAGCCTGAAAAGGAAGAAATAATCAAGTCCCTGAAGAATGCAGGGCTCAAGGCGGTGTAGGCGGAAAAATGGCAGAAGTATACATGGACGGAAAGTTTGTAGGCGAAGTTGAAGATCTTCATAATTTTGTCAGCCAGATAAAGACTGAAAGGAGAAAAGGAATAATATCCGGAAACCTCAATGTCTATTTCAATGAAAAGATGGGGGAAGTCCACGTCGAGACCTCAAAGGGCAGGCTTAGAAGGCCGCTTATAGTAGTAAAGGACGGCGTGCCAATGCTCACAGAGAAGCACATCAAGCAGGTTCAGAAGGGAGAAATAACCTGGAAGGACCTTGAAGAGCAGGGAGTTATAGAATACCTTGACGCTGCAGAAGAGGAAAATGCTCTTGTTGCATTCAGCGAGAGCGAGCTTACAATAGACCACACTCATCTTGAGGTTTCGCCTCTTGCAATGATGGGGCTTGTAACTGCGCTTGTTCCTTTCGGCAATTTCACGCAGTCTGCAAGGCTTAGCATCGGAGGAAAGAACCAGAAGCAGTCAATAGGGTTTTATGCTGCAAACTTCCCAGTCAGGATGGACATGGATGTAAACATACTCCACACTCCGCAGATGCCTCTTGTCAAGACAATTATGCACGATATTTCAGATTATGATGTCCACCCATCAGGCCAGAACGTGGTTGTTGCAGTCATGAGCTACATGGGCTACAACATGGAGGACGCAATCATAATCAACGAGGGCTCTGTCAACAGGGGCTTTGGAAGGTCATCATACTACAGGCCTGCAATCGCAGAAGAGCTTAGGTATTCAGGCGGGCTTATGGACGAAATATGCATTCCAGACAAGGACGTCAAGGGATACAAAAGCGAAAAAGACTACAAGTACCTTGAGGAAGATGGAATAATATTCCCTGAAGCCCAGGTTGAAGAGGAAAATGTAGTCATCGGAAAGACTTCTCCTCCAAGGTTTTTGAGCAGCATGGACGAGTACAACCTTGCATCCAATGTAAGGAGGGAAAGCTCGGTTGCGCTCAGGCACGGCGAGCAGGGAGTTGTCGACTTTGTCCTTATCACTGAAAACGAAGAGGGAAACAAGCTTGTCCAGGTCAGGATGAGGGAGCAGAGGACTCCTGAAATAGGCGACAAGTTCACATCAAGGCACGGCCAGAAGGGAGTTGTAGGGCTTCTTGTGCCTTCATCAGACATGCCGTTCAGCGCATCAGGAATTGTGCCTGACTTAATATTTTCTCCGCACGGAATCCCAAGCAGGATGACAGTTTCGCATCTGCTTGAGTCAGTCGGAGCAAAGGCAGGCGCGCTTGCAGGAAGGTACATAGACTCAACTGCATTCGACGCAGAGCCTGAAGCTGCGCTTAGGAAAGAGCTTCTCTCATTGGGGTTCAGGGAAAACGGAGTTGAAACTCTTTACAACGGAGTTACAGGAGAGCAGTTCCAGGTCAAGATTTACATCGGAAACATGTACTATCTCAAGCTGAAGCACATGGTTGCAAACAAGCTCCACTCAAGGGCAAGGGGCCCAATCCAGCTGCTTACAAGGCAGCCTACAGAAGGAAGGGCAAAAGAAGGAGGCCTTAGGCTGGGAGAGATGGAGAAGGACACTTTTGTCGCGCACGGCGCAGCACTCCTGCTAAAAGAGAGGTTTGATTCAGACAGGACAGTTGTTCCTGTATGCGAGAGCTGCGGAATAATTGCAGTCTACGACCCATACAAGGACAAGAAATACTGCCCAATCTGCGGCGAAAACGTCGAGATAAACGACATTGAGATAAGCTACGCATTCAAGCTGATACTTGACGAGTTCAAATCGCTCGGAATATATCCAAAAATGAAGCTTGCTAACAAGTATTGAGGGAAAATGGCAAAGAAACAAGAAAAAGCGGCAGAAAAAAAGGCAAAGCCTGCAGAAGCGGAAAAAAAGGAAAAGCCGGCAGCTGAAGAGCCAAAGGCAGAGCCTGCTGTTGAGCAGCCTGAAGCAGCTGAAGACAAAAAAGCTGAAGCTGCCGCAGAAACTGGAATCATTGTAGAAGACAAGATAACAGCTCCGCAGCATTATGTTTTCAAGCAGGTCGACAAGATAGTATTCGGCGTTCTTAGCCCAAAAATGATAAAGAAGATGGCTTCTGCCAAGATTGTAACTCCAGAGCTTTACGACAAGGAAGGATACCCTGTAGACGGAGGCCTTATGGACACAAGGCTTGGAGTCATAGACCCAGGCCTCAAGTGCAAGACCTGCGGGTGCAAGCTCAAGGAATGCCCTGGCCACTTTGGCTATATCGAGCTGGCAAGGCCTATTGTTCATATCAGCTTTGCAAATGTAGTTCTTTCGCTTGTCAAGGGAACATGCAGGGACTGCGGAAGGATACTTATCCCAAAAAGCAAGATTGAGAAATACATGCACGAGCTCCAGACAATAGAGAATGAGCTGGGCATGGAAGCAAGAAGGTCAAAGATAAGAGATTACATTGCCAACCTCAAAACAATAAACAAATGCCCATGGTGCAAGGCAAAGCAGCAGAAGATAAGGATTGAAAAGCCAACCACATTTGTCGAGAACGAGAAGAGGATAAGCCCAATCGAGCTAAGGACAAGGCTTGAAAAGATACCTGACGAGGACTGCGAAGTGTTCGGCATAAATCCAAAGGTGTCAAGGCCTGAATGGATGATTCTTACAGTGCTTGCAATACCTCCTGTAACTATGAGGCCTTCAATCACTCTCGAAAGCGGAGAAAGGTCTGAAGACGACCTCACCCACAAGCTTGGCGATATTGTCAGGATAAACCAGAGGCTCTTTGAGAACATAAACGCAGGAGCGCCTGAAATAATCATCGAGGACCTTTGGGATCTGCTCCAGTATCACATTACAACATTCTTTGACAACAGCGTTGCGCAGCTGCCTCCTGCAAGGCACAGGTCAGGCCAGCCTCTCAAGACAATAAGCGAGAGGATTAAGAGCAAGGAAGGCAGGATTAGGCACAACCTCGCAGGAAAGAGGACAAACTTCTGCGCAAGGACTGTCATCAGCCCAGACCCCAACCTCAAGATAAACGAAGTTGGAGTCCCTAAAATTGTGGCTATGAAGCTTACTGTCCCTGAAATGGTTACTGAATGGAACATGGCATACCTCAAGAAATTTATCGAGAGGGGGCCTGACAAATACCCAGGGTGCAACTACATAATAAGGCCTGACGGAAAGAAGAAGAAGATTACAGAAGAGACAAAGGAAGCTTCGCTTGAGGAAATCCAGCCAGGCTACATAATTGAAAGGCACCTGATGGACGGCGATGTTGCAATCTTCAACAGGCAGCCATCACTGCACAGGATGAGCATGATGTGCCACAAGGTAAGGGTTCTTCCATTCAAGACATTGAGGATGAATCCTGCAGTCTGCCACCCATACAACGCAGACTTTGACGGCGACGAAATGAACCTTCACATACCACAGACTGAAGAGGCAAGGGCTGAAGCTGAAACTCTTATGGATGTACAGACCCAGCTTATTTCGCCAAGGTACGGGCTTTCAGTCATAGGATGCATACAGGACGCAATTTCAGGAAACTACCTTCTTACAAAGGAGATGGAGATGACAAGGCAGGATGCAGTCGAGCTGCTGTTCACTGTTGGAATTGAAGACATGTCAAGGCTTCCAAAAAAGGAAAGAGTGACTGGAAAGGAGATTTTCAGCGTCCTGCTTCCAGAGGACTTCAACTTCAAGGGAAGGTCAAGGAGCAAGGAAGATGTCATAATCGAGAATGGAAAGCTGATTACAGGAGTCATGGACAAGGCAAACCTTGGAGACGGCTCAGGCCTTCTTTTGAGGAACATACACAAGAAGTATGGTTCAGCCTTCACAATCGAGCTTATCAACAGGATGGTAATGCTTGGAGTGTATTCCCTTTTCAAGAGGGGCTTCACAACAACAATTGCAGACACAGACCTGCCTGAAAATGCAAAGCAGATGATAAGGGATACGCTCAATGAAGCAGAGCAGGATGTCCAGAATTTCATCCAGCAGTTCAGGGAGGGAAAGCTTGAGGCATTCCCTGGAAGGAGTGCTGCAGAGACTCTTGAGCTCAAGATACTTGAGGCCTTGAACAAGGCAAGAAACAAGTGCGGAGGCATTGTCCAGGACTATGCAGACAAGAAGACGCACTCCATAATAATGGCAGATTCAGGAGCAAGGGGAAATCCATTGAACCTCGCGCAGATGGCTGCATGTGTAGGCCAGCAGGCAATGAGGGGCAAGAGGATTGACAAGGGCTACATCGGCAGAACATTGTCCTGCTTCAGGAAAGGCGACCTAAGCTCAAATGCAAGAGGGTTTATCAAGGACGGCCTAAAGAAAGGCCTTAACCCAAAGGAGTTCTTTTTCGGAGCAATCACAGGAAGGGACAGCCTTATGGATACTGCCCTTAGGACGCCAAAGTCAGGATACCTTTACAGAAGGCTTGCAAACGCAATGCAGGACTTAAGGGTTGAATACGACGGCACTGTGAGGGATGCGACAGGCAAAATAATACAGTTCAGCTACGGAGATGACGGGCTGGATGTTGCAAAGACCGAAAACGGAAAGGTCAACATAAAGAAGATTATTGAGTCAATCAAGTGATAAAAATGAATGAAGCGCTTAAAGAATATGAAGGCAAGCTCCCCAAGAGCGTCCTGGAAGAGCTGGAAGCAGAGTGCCCTGCATCAAAGCTGAAAAAGGCTGCAGCACTTGTGTATGAAGAATACCAGAACAGCAGGGTTGAGGCTGGCGAAGCAGTGGGCATTGTCGGAGCAGAATCCATTGGAGAGCCTGGAACGCAGATGACCCTGAACACATTCCACTTTGCAGGAGTCGCAGAGATGAACGTTACAATGGGCCTGCCAAGAATCATCGAGATACTTGACGGAAGAAAGGAAGTCAAGACTCCAATGATGGAGATATTCCTTGAAAGCCCATACAACAAGGGCAAGGACATAAGGAAGATTGCGCTTTCGCTCAAGGAGCACAAGATTGGCGACATAATCACAGAGTTCATACTCAATATTATGGAGTCAAAGATTGACATCAAGGTTGACACTGCGCTGATGGCTGAAATAGGGATTAGCAATGCTGATTTGTGCAATGCAATCAAGAAAGGAGTCAAGGAAGTCAATGTCAAGGCAGACGGCAGCATGGTCAGCATGAAGCTCAAGACAAAGGACGAAAAGAGCCTGCATGAGATTTACAAGGTCAAGGAGAAGCTGAAGGAAACCTACCTTGCCGGAATAAAGGGCATAACCCAGGTTTTGCCTGTCAAGAGAAAGGATGAGTTCCTGATAATAACCGCAGGCTCAAACCTGAAGAAGGTGCTTGACCTCGACTTTGTCGACTCTGAAAAGACAAGGACAAACGACATCCATGAAATTTCTGAAGTCCTTGGAATTGAGGCGGGAAGGGCTGCAATAATAGAGGAAGTCTACAAGGTGATTGAGGCGCAGGGCCTGAACGTAGACATAAGGCACATAATGATAATTGCAGATACGATGTGCAGCTCAGGAAAGATAAAGGGAATCACCAGGTATGGAGTTGTCAGCGAGAAGGCATCAGTGCTTGCAAGGGCAAGCTTCGAAACTCCAATAAAGCACCTGATAAACGCAGCGCTTGTAGGCGAAGTAGACCTGCTTGACTCTGTAGTTGAAAACGTCATGCTCAACCAGCCTGTGCCTGTCGGAACAGGGCTTCCAGGACTGGTGACAAAAGTTGTAAAATCAAAACTGAAGAACTAAAATGGCAAAGAAAAAAACAACAAGAAAAGATCCTGCAGTCGAGATAAGGAAGCTGTTTGAAGAAGGCAAGCTTGTTATCGGGACTGAAAGGGTTGAAAAGCTCCTCAAGCAGGGAAAGCTGAAGAAGGTATTTATTGCATCAAACTGCAAGGAAGATACAAAGCAGTCTTTTGAAGCATATGCAAAGCTTGCAAAAGCTGATTTTGAGCAGATTGAGCTGAGCAATGAGGAGATGGGCATTGCATGCAAGAAGCCCTTTTCAATTTCTGCAGTCGGCGTGCTGTAAGGCTTAAATGGAAAAGATAAAGTTTGACATTGATGCGATGAAGTTCATGTCGCTCTTTGAGTCCATGACAGGCGCAAAGGTGAGGGACTGCATTATTTCTGAAGCTTCCATAACTTTCATAGTTGAGGAAGGCGAGATAGCCAAGGCTATAGGCAAGGGCGCTTCAAACATAAAGAGGCTTGAGGCAAAGCTGAAAAAGAAGATAAAGGTTGCAGAGTTCAGCAACGAAATAACAAAGTTCATACAGAGCCTTGTTTATCCTGCAAAGGTCCAGGACATCCAGTACGATGGAAGGATTGTCACGATAAGCGCAGCAGACACCCAGAGCAGGGGCATGATGATAGGCAGGGAAGCCAACATCCTAAGGGCGTATGAGAGCATTGCCAAAAGGTATTTTGACATAGACGAAATCAAGGTTGCGTGAACAATCCGGCGGATTCTTGAAAATTTTTTGCAGTGCATAACTCAAAACTTGAATGGCCAAGTAATAACTCCCGTTCTTATTTTCCACTGGACAAACTGGCGTATAGTATTTAAACATAAAATGTTTCTGAATTATTAATGGAAGAAAACAATAAGATGGTTGTGTTTCAGGACAAGAAGATCAGGAGGATTTGGCATAACAATAATTGGTTTTTCTCTGTTGTCGATATAATTGCAGTTTTAACTGAAAGCGATAATCCTAGAAATTATTGGTCTATGCTAAAACAAAGAGAAGCTGATGCTGGGATTGAACTGTCCACAAATTGTGTACAGTTGAAATTAGAGGCACTAGATGGCAAGTTAAGAGAAACAGACTGCGCAAACACAAAATCAGTCTTTAGAATAATTCAGTCAATTCCATCAAAAAAAGCAGAGCCATTCAAGCAGTGGCTTGCGCAGGTAGGCTATGAGAGGATTGAAGAGATAGAAAACCCGGAAATAGGCCAGGATAGAATCAAGGAATACTATGAATTAAAAGGATATCCTAAAGAGTGGATTGACAAAAGGCTTCGAGGCATTGCAGTCCGCCAAGAGCTGACAGATGAATGGAAAAATAGGGATATTAAGACAGAACAAGAATTTGCTATCCTGACAAATGAGATTTCCAAAGCCACATTTGGAATGACTATTCCGGAATATAAGGAATTCAAGCAGCTCCAGATGAAAAACCAAAACTTGAGAGATCATATGACAGATTTGGAATTGATTTTTACTATGCTCGGCGAAGCTTCAACTACTGCAATAACCAAAGAAGAAGACTCAAATGGATTGGATGAATGCCAGGATTCTGCCAATAAAGGCGGAGGAGTAGCACGCAGGGCAAGAGAAGATTTGGAGAGAAATCTTGGAAAAAGCGTAATTTCTGAATCTAATTTTTCTGGAAAAAGAAAAAAGATAATCTGAACAATAAAAAACAAAAAAGACTAAAATAAAAAAGAAAGAATAAACTAAAGATTAAAAAGAAATTAAATAAACAAAAATTAAAAAAAGAAATCAAATAAAAATTAATAAAATTAAAAAAAGAAAATAATTACTTTCTCTTCTTCCTTCTTAGCCTTCTTATTATGAAGACAATTACTGCTATTGCAATAACCCAGGGAAGAATGCCCATGCCGAACAAAAGCAGCAAAGCAGTGCTTCCAACTATTGCAGCAGCAAGGTCGGAAATGCCTACAAACGAGATTCCTGCATAGCCTGACCTCTTCTCTGAAATTGAAAGGTAGACTGTTGAATAATCCACCTGGTTTTCAAGGTTGTCAGCCATTTTCTGCATATAATCTATTGTGTTCTCCTGGTTGAGGATTCTGTCGCTGACTTCAAGCTTTTCAGTTATTGTTTCTGCCTCTGCATACATCTCATTGTACCTGTCCAGCCTTTTCTTCTCATTTTCTATCTGAGTTTTCAGGTCAAGGTATGATGCTGTTATGTCGTCTGCATTCTCATTGAATGTTTTGACTTCCCCAATAGCTTTCAGCTGGGTGATTATTGAGTCATACTTCTTTGAGTCTATCTTTATGTTGTAGTTTCCTGAAGTGTACCTTTCTACGCCTTTGCCGTATGTGTTCACATTCTGGTCAAGCATGAATGCGCCTGATGAAGACACAACTGCCTTGAGCTTTGCTTCTGCATCGCTGAATGCGCCCCTTTCAACTTCTGAAGACAGTGTTGCGGTTTTTGACACCATCCTGTCCTCTGCTTCAGGCGCAAATCCTCCGCTGGAAGGGCCTGGATAATACTCCCTTGACGAAACTGCATAATCAGCTTCCATTGCCATCGGCGCATAGCTTTTGCTGTATCCGTCATAGGTTTCAGCCCCAAAATTGCTCACTCCGCTGAAAATGGAAGAAATCATTCCAGCTCCGAAAATCAGGACAAACAGCAGTATGATTGGAAATGCAACCAAAAGCCAGTTGTCCTTTATCTTTCTAAACTGCTCTTTTAAAGTCATAAATATTCACCTCTTTCTGAATCATCTGCCTGTGGCGTATTTAAACATTTCTAAGCGCAAATATTAGTTTGCATGATTTCAGTTTTTCTGATATTCAGATAAACTGTGCAAAAGTTTATAAACGATTAGTGGAAATAATTCTCATCAGATTAGTTTTGTGGGCGAAAGAGGTGTATGGTTGGCAGTTTCAAAGCAAGCAAAAGAGGAGAAGCCTACTGATTTTGAAAGGATTACTCTTGAATTCAATATGGTGTACAATGAGCTTCTCTCGCATAAAAGAGACAATGACACCAAGTTGGCGCAGCAGAGATACCTGCAGCTTTACAACATTTACCTGAAAATATGCAATGAAGGCCTTGCAAAGACAGAGCAGGATATCATTGACACAAAAATGAGCGATGCTTCAGTCCTTTTGGACTCAAAGAGGAAGATAGTAACCCTCAAGCAGAGGGATGCAGAAGAAAATAAAAAGGTTTAAATAGTGTTTTTTAAACAGTCATAAAAAAAGAGGGGATTTGATGGGGCAAAAAAGAGGGCAGGTTACAGTCTACATTATCCTAGGAATTATTGCCCTTGTCTCAGTTTCAGTGTTTTTCTACATGAGGTCTGAAAAGGTTGAAGCGCCTCTTTCATACAGGCCTGCAATCGAGCAGGTTCCGCTTGAGGCGCAGCCGATACAGCAGTTTGTGCAGGCGTGCGTTGAGCAGGTTGCATCAGACGGCCTGAAAAAGATAGGGGATTACGGAGGATATATCTCTCCTGAAGCAATGAGCGCATCTCCCAATTATTTTGAGCCCACAATGGGCAATGCAGTACAGTTCTCGCCAGGCTCAGGGCTTATTGTGCCTTACTGGTGGCATATGAGCAGTGCAAACGACTGCGAAAAAACAGGGTCGTGCAGGTTTTCATCGCAGAGGCCAAACCTTTACAAGAACCAGGGAGAGCCGAGCATAGAAGCGCAGCTTGACACTTATGTGAATGAAAATCTAAAAGGATGCCTGAAGGGCTTTGTTGACCTTGCTGATTTTGGATTTGAGATATCTGAAACAGGAGAGGTTGATGCAAAGACAGTTGTCACGCAGGAATCAGTTGCATTCCACGTAAGATATCCTTTGCTTGCGCAGAAGGCAGGAGTCTCCTACAACATCAATGAATACTTTGT
>CAYPXA010000005.1:0-100337 GCA_964414985.1 uncultured Methanosarcinales archaeon | reverse complement strand
AGAAACGTTTATAAAATTCAGAATTAAGTTCAAAACAAAGAGCGTGGTAAATTGAAACTAAAACTTTTTGCATGCATTGCATTTATTGCAGTTTTTGCAGTGGCATATTCATCATCTGCAGTTGTCTTCGGCCATTCTCCGTCTGAAGTTTTCCCAGGAACATTCCAGATTGGCAACTACAATTTTCCAAACGGAACTTTGACTGTCAACAAAAATGTTACATCCGGAATTGCGATTTCTGCTTACGGAAGATACAAAGGAGTTTATGGGCAGGCCAACGACTCTGTAGGGTATGGAGTGTATGGTGCTGGGTGGCAAGGTGTTTATGGCACTTCATCATCTTCAGGTGGAAGAGGTGTTTACGGATATAATTCACGCTCAACAGGAACTGCATATGGTGTTTATGGCGAGTCAGCTTCAGTTTCA
Organism: uncultured Methanosarcinales archaeon; assembly: GCA_964414985.1. Lineage (GTDB taxonomy): Archaea > Nanobdellota > Nanobdellia > Woesearchaeales > JAGWAF01 > JAFGCE01. The sequence goes on along the minus strand of CAYPXA010000005.1, from coordinate 99,911 downwards.
GGATATGGCGTTTATGGCAGGGCTTCTGCTTCAACAGGCACTAATTATGGAGTTTTAGGCATTTCTGATTCAAATCAGGGCTATGGCGTTTATGGCTATGCTTCATCCTCAACAGGAACTGTTTATGGTGTGTACGGCCAGGCTTTATCATCCAACTCAAATGGAATAGGTGTCTTTGGCATTGGAAATGGAACTGGGGTTTCAGGCAGAGGGACTTATGGAGTATATGGTTATTCTGGTGCATCTGCCGGCAGAGGCGTTTATGGTTATCATTCAGGCACTGTTGAAGGCTGGGGAGTTTATGCGCAGGGTAATTCAAACTACACTCTGACTGATAGGGGTGCATTGTATGTTTACGGCAATGAATACATCAATGGCCTGACTAACATCAACTGCCTCACTCTTGCTTCATTCACTCAAGGCTCTGCAAGAAGCTCAAAGGTAACTATGCCTTTCTCATGCATAGGCAGCGGCTGCACAGTTGTTGTTTATGAGGATTATACAGGCACTTCTGATGATAATATGGATTCTGCATATTATTACCAGTACGTATCGAGCGGCAATGACCCTATGATTTCGTTCGGTGCAGCTGTTGCTTCAAAAGTAGGCTTTAACGGAGATTCTACCTCTGAGGTTTTTGCCCAGACAATAGGGCCTGACTGCAAGATTGAAACCGGGAATGCTGCACTTACTGAAACACAGTGGAACTTCTCGACAACTGGCGGAACACGCAACTGCACATTGATTGTGTGCGGATAAATTTTAGCAGGTAAAATTTGAAAGGTGCTGCAATTTGAAAAAAAGCAAAAGAGAGTCAGAAGGTGTTTTGATAAAGGCAGTTCTGTTCTCTGTTTTTTTTCTTATTTCTATTCTTATTTTTTCTTCAGGCGCTTCAGCAACAGAATGGAATTATACTGGAACAAGCTATGACACAAGCATGTATGGCCCTGCAATGTCAATCAAATGGGTGGATTATGATTGGTGGGTTCTTATCAACAACCGTGCTTATTTATTCCTTCCTGATTTTACAAGCACAGGGGTATATTATGACCTTTCAACTCAAGATTCTTCAACAGCATCAATTGAATGGGATGGCTCAAACTGGTGGATGCTGGGAGCCAACAACAGAAAAGTTTACAATTACAGCAGCAGCTGGGTTTATACAGGCATTAATTACAGCGTCATCAGCCAGGATAATCAGCCAAAAGAAATTGAGTGGGAGGGGGATTATTGGTGGATGCTTGGCTCTCAGAATGACCGTGTTTACAAATACTACCCAAATTGGACTTATACTGGAATAAGCTATAATTTAAGCAGCCAGACCATATACCCTACTTCTATCAGAAAGGAGGGCAACTATTGGTTTGTCTTAACAAGCGTGCCTATGTTCAATCCAAGTGTTTTAAAATATTATTCAAACTGGACTTACACAGGCACAAGCTATACCAATGGAGAAGATGTAGGCTCTCAGTCGATTGATACTGCAATGGGGTATTGGTGGATGGCAGGCTCAGGCAATCAAGCCATTTTCAAGTACGAAGGCGCTCCTTCTCCACTTTACGGCCACTCTGCCTCAAATGTTTTTCCAGGCAATTTCTCTTCAGGAAATTACAGGTTTCCTCTTGGAACGCTGCTGGTAACAAACAGCAATCCATCCAGCATTGCATTAATTGGAAACTCTTCAGGAAATGGAAAAGTTATTGGAGTTTCTGGATCAGCTGAAGGTTCATCCGGTTATGGGGTGCACGGATCTGGTTTTTATGGTGTTTATGGAATTTCAAATAGCTCATTAGGCAGCGGTGTGCAGGGCAATGCAACATCTGCTTCAGGCGACACTTCAGGAGTTTATGGATATTCAATTTCAAACTCTACCGGTTATGGAGTTTATGGCAGTGCTACTGCTTCAACTGGAATAAATTATGGTGTTTATGGCACTTCATCATCTTCTTCAGGAAGAGGAATCTTTGGGGGTGCTGCAACAAGTTCCTCCTCTTTCCCGCATTATGGTGTTTATGGCGCTTCAAATTCATCTTCAGGAATAGGAGTGTATGGCATTGGCAACAGCAGCGGAGCAAGGGGCCATGGAGTTTATGGTGTTTCAGGATACTCCAACCTTACAAAAGGAAAAGGAGTATTTGGAAATCATTCAGGCATTGTCAGCGGATGGGGAGTTTACGCTTATGGAAGCGGCTCTAATTTTGTGTCAAACACTGCTGCATTAAGAGTTGAAGGAAACTCTGTTGTGCAAGGCTTGACCAGCGGAAATTGCCAGCAGATTGCGTTCAGGACAGCAAGCGGAAGCCAAGAAGTCAGCATACCTTACTCTTGCAGGTATTTCAGCGGATGTTATGTAATCCTTTATGAAAACGAGCCCGGGACCCCAAACCTTGACGGAGCTTATTATCACCAAAGATATACAACTATAACTACAGAACCAATGGTTTCATTTGGAGCATATTATGGAGCGATAACCGACCTTAATGGAGATACTTCTTCTGTAGCTTTTGCAAGAACAAGCGGAGGGGACTGCTCGCTCTGGACTGGGAACAGCGGCAGCGGTTATGACAAAACCGAGTGGGAGCTTTATAATACTGCAGACTCAGGATGCAACTGCACGCTGGTTGTCTGCGAATAATTTTTTTCAAACAGAAATATTTATAAAGGATAACATTAATTTCAATATCAAAAAGGGTGGGTAGATTTGAATACTAAGCTGACAGCATATTTGATATTCACATTGATTCTGGCATATTCAGCTTCTGCTGTAGTTTCTCATCAGGCTTCGCAGGTTATTGCAGGAAGCTTCCAGTCAGGAACTTACACTTTTCCGAGCGGAAATGTTATTCTGTCTTCAGGAAAATTAAATGCATCTTCTGACGTCTGCATTACCGGCGGAAACTGCTTAAGCACAAGAGGCGCAGGAACTGTTACAGGAACAGGCGCTGCAAACAGGGCTGCTTTCTGGACTGGTGCATCTGTCTTAAGCTATGATGGCAATTTTACGTGGGACAATTCAAATAAAAGGTTGGGGATTGGGACAGCTTCGCCAGCTACAGCTTTTGAAGTTAATGGGATTTCAACTTTTGATGACTATATCAAAATAAATAATGCTGCACCTCAAATTCAAATGATAGAGTCTGATAATTCTAATAACTACTACAATTTTGTTGTAGATAATGGGGGATTTAGTTTAAGATATAACAGTGGATGGCCTCCCTTGCTTAATTCTGATTCTTCAGGAAATTTTTATCTTGCCGGCAAAGTGGGCATCGGTGACACTTCGCCTGGTGAAGAGCTTGATGTTGCTGGAGACATTAATGCAACTGGAGACATCTGCATTACAGGCGGAAACTGCCTTAGTAGTGTCGGAGGCGGAGTTACAGGAACAGGCGCTGCCAACAAGGTTGCGTTCTGGACAGGCGCTTCAACTATTGACGACAATGTTAATTTTACCTGGGACAATTCAAATCAAAGATTAGGTATTGGAACTGCTTCGCCCGGAAGCAAGCTTCACGTTGTAGGCTCTATAACTGGAGGCCCTGTCGGAGGCGGTGAAGGCGGTGAAATCCAGCTTCAAAACATTGCAGGCAGTGCAGGCCTTGGTGTTTTGGATGTTGACAGCGCTGATGCTTTAAGGGTTTGGACAACTTCTACATCCGGCGGAGGATTGCACATCGGCTCATTGCTTGGAGGCGGGGGCCCTATAATGTTCACAACTAATGCATCTGAAAAAGTAAGGATTTCTGCAAACGGCAATGTAGGAATGGGGATCTCTACTCCTGCACAAACTTTGGAAATTTCGAATGGTGGAAATTATCAATTGCGTTTAGGAATAGGCGCTTCTGTTGCTTCATTCACTTATGATATTGGCCGTGATCCAAATACGGGATTTCTTGATTTTCATGGTTATCAATCTAGTTTTACAGGTTACGAATTTGGAGGGGTAGATGGTATTAGGATGAGCATAATTGCAAATGGCAACGTTGGCATTGGAACAGCCGCTCCAACAAGCAAGCTTCACGTTAACGGAACAATCACAATAGGCACAGGAACAGGCACTTACCAGGCGGGAGTTATGGGTTATACTGACTCTAACTGGGGAATGCTGTTCAGGCCGCCAAGAGTCGGATCTAATGCTGCTTTTGACTTTAGGAATTACAACGGAGATGATTTGTTTTACATACGCGAGGATGGTGTTGCTGCATTCGAGCACGGCTATCTTTATGTTTCTGCTGATGACACTCATTCAGCGCTTATTTTAAACCAGCAGAATTCTTCTTTAAATCTTGATGTAAACTTTAACGACGCTACCAGCACAAGATGGGTCCAGTCAGTCAGAACATCTGACAGCTCAGATGATTTATGGTTTTATAATGCTGGACGGGCTGCAACTGATTTGATGATAGACAATCCTACGGGCAATGTGGGCATTGGAACAACGTCTCCAAACGGAAAGCTGGATGTTGCAGGAGACATTCATATGACTGGAACAAGGACAAAGATATATTACAGAGGGGATTCAGATTCTCATATAGGCGGTTTAGGGCTTTACTCTCCGGATGCAGGCACTACATTAATTATGACTCCATATAATTCCACAGGAGGCAACATTGGAAATTCAGTTATAAGATTAGGGGGCATGGGCAGCTTTGATTCCAGCAATGTATCTCTAGAAGTAAGCGGAAAGGTAGGAATTGGATTGGCAAGCCCGTTATACAAGCTTCACGTTGTTGACACAACCACAGACGGAATTGCGATTGTCGGAAACAACACTGGAGGCGGTTCTTCCAATTATGGTGTTTTTGGCCAGAGTGCAGTTATGGGAGTTGGCGGAAAAGGAAGTATAGGTGTTAGCGCAGAAGGAGTAGCTTATGGTGTTTACAGCACTTCAAGCGCTGCAGACAGCGTTGCAGTACTGGGCATTTCTCAAAGCTCATCATCTGCAGGAATAGGTGTTGGGGGCCAAAGTTCCGCTATAAACGGCTATGGAGTTTATGGTTATGCTAGTTCAAGCACAGGCACAAACTATGGTGTTTATGGAACATCGGTTTCCAGTTCTGGAATGGGTGTTAAAGCAGAAGCTTCTTCATCTACAGGAACAACTTATGGTGTTTATAGTATTGTTGCTTCTGATTCAGGTTATTCTTTTTATGGAACTGGCGGAAAGGGTGCAAAGATTGCTTCAGGCAATTTGACTGTGACTACTGGAAAAGTAGGTATTGGAACAGATACGCCTCAAGCAAAGCTTCACGTTATTGATTCAGGTTCTGGAACAATGGCAATTATAGGAAATGCAAGCGGTTCTGGAATTAATTATGGTGTTTATGGGCTCTCAAGTTCAACTACCGGCAGAGGTGTTTTTGGAAGAGCGCCTACTTACGCAATAATGGGCCATGCTACTGCTACTTCAGGAGTTGCTTATGGTGCTTATGCTTATTCAGATTCAACCTCAGGTTATGGTGTTTTGGGATATGCTTCCGCTACTTCAGGTACGACATATGGGGTTTTTGGGCAGTCTTATTCCAGCACAGGTCACGGAGTTTATGGGTATAATGCTGCTAGTGGAGTTACACGAGGAGTTACAGGCCATGTAACCTCTACATCTTCAGGAGCTATAGGTGTTTTGGGCAACGCTTCAGGCTCAACGACTGGCACAACTTATGGGGTTTATGGAGTTAGCTATGGAAATAACCCCTCCGCAGGAGTTTATGGCTACTCACCAACTGGGGGTGGAGAAGGAGTAATGGGTGAATCTTCAGGAGGTATAGGAGTTTATGGACGAGGGTTAAACGGAGGCGTAGGTGTCAGTGCATATACTTCCGGCACAGGAGGTTATGCTATTTATGCGCAAAATGATGGGACTGGCGGTAATTATGGTATTTTTGGACAGACAGCTTCAACCAATGGAGGAAAGGCAGTTCATGGCTATGCATCTGGCTCTAGTGGAGTTGTTTATGCGATTTCTGGACAAGTTACATCATCAACAGGTTTTTCAGGTTATTTTACAGGAGGTAGAGGCGTTTTCCAAGTATGCCCTTCAGGATTTACAAGTATTGATGATTCATCAGCATATGCCCGACAGCTTGGTTGCATACAGACTGCAGAAGCTAATAGTGGTACTGCAATTACCTGGTGGAATGCTCAAGAGTATTGTTTTGATAATTATGGTGGCAGATTACCTTCAGTTGGTGAGTGGTACCTTGCTGCATCCAATTTTGGTTTAACTGATGAAACTGATGACTATGAATGGACTGATGATATGGCTGTTAACCAGGATCGTGCAGATATGATTGGTTCGGGAAGTATAACTGCTTTAAGTTATGACTTAGTAGGCAATAATCATGTTTTTAGATGCTGGTTAGAAATCTAAATCAAATTCAAAATGAAAACAACAACACAAACAAAAATCGTCGTCGTGCTGGCTGCATTGCTGCTTATAAGCGTAGTTTACATCGCAGTCGGAAAGCTCAACGAAAGCAAAGAAAAGAAGTACAACGAAATCTACCAGGTTGGAATGCAGGACGGCTATGCCTACGGCATCCAGCAGCTGATGGAAGGCCTTGCAACTTGTCAGCCTATTCCGATATTTGCAGGAGAAGCCCAAATCAGCGCAATTGCAGTAGAGTGCTTATTGAACGATTTGCCAAAGTGCAATGCTATGACACTTTCATTAGGCAATCAGTCTATTGAGATTGTTGATACAAGCTGTTTGCAGCAGCAGTAATTAAATTTCAGCTTGAAACTCTTTTCTTATTTTATTTATTTTGTTCTCTGTTAATCTAATAATAATTGTTTTGCATTTTGCAAAGAATTCAGGAGAATTAATTATCATCTTATCAAACTGCTCATCAGGAACTGCCTGATTAACATAATACTGCGAGTCAATCCAGCTTATTTTGCCCATTTTTCATGACTGCATTGGCAAACTGCTCTGCTCCAACAAATGCAATGTGGCTTTTAATCACTTCATTTACAAGATAATCTGAACCAATGCTTTCCTCAAATACCTTGAGTGTGCAGCATTTTGAATTTATGTCTATCCCAAATTTTTTCGAAATCTTTTTGGATTCAGAAGTGTCAATGCTGCCTATCACAAAAATGTCTAAATCAGAGCTTTTATTCTGAAGGCCTTTTGCATAGCTTCCGAATATAATGCCTATTCCATCAATGCAGGAGGAAATCTGATCTACAGCCTCTGCTATAAGTGCTTGCTTTCCAAAGAATGAAATTGCCTTGTACTGCTCTGCAAGAACAATGTACCTCAAAGCAGTGCTGTTATTCCTTAATGCATACTCCTTTATTTTGCCCCTTGTTTTTGATTCTATAATTCCTTTTTCTTCAAGCTCAGCAAGAATAATCTGCGATGTTCTCGGGCTGATTTTAAGAAGTGCTGCAATTTCGCGAATGTAATAATGCTGATTAAACCCGTTTGTAAAAAGGGAAAGCACTTTAAGCGTGTTCTCATTTAAGTTTACTTTTTTATACATATGTATAATTTATAATACGATGACTATTTAAGCTTTTTGATTTCGGTTTATTCCCAGAAACATTTAAATATTACATAGTAATACAAAGTAATACAATGGAAATTGTAAGCGTAAAGTTTCAGGAGGAAGTGCTTGAAAAGATTGACTCAAGCATAGCAAAAAACAACTTCAACTCAAGGACAGAATTTATAAGGGAAGCTGTAAGGGACAAATTAAATGAGCTGAACCGGGAAGAGCTTATTCAGGAGTTCTTGAAATTTAGGGGAAAAGGGAATAAGACTAATCCCGAAGAGAACAGGAATGCAAGAGAAACAGCAGGCAAGGAGCTTATTCAGGAATTAGAAAGACGGTTTAGATGATATCAGAAGGCCTTGCTGCCTCGCAAACATCAGAAAGATTTTCAAAAAAATGTGCATCTTGTGTTACCAGGACTGCCTCTCTGTTTCTTGCCTGAACCGCATTTAGGCAGTCTATATATGGAACGTTTCTTTTTTGAGACAGCTTTCTTGCTTCAATATGCTCCTCTTTTGAAATCTCAATCTTGAACAAGGCTTTACTGACAATTAAGAGGCTAAGCATACTTTCAATCTCAATTGGGGCATAGTCTTTTCCTAACTCTAAAACAAGGGATTCGGAAAATAAAATGAGGTCTTTCCTTTTCAGGATTTTAACAAAAAGACGGGCAGCTTGTTCCCCTAAAAAATTTCCTGACTTGCTAACTCGGTTTTCATAAAAATCACGCCATATGCAAGTGTCAATAAGGTATCTTTGAACCATTCAGCTTAGTTACTTACAAGGCATTTATGTTTGAGCCTAATTTTTTCGAAATCTTTTTGGATTCATCGTTAATCACCTTCTTCGGGTAAAAAAGCAGTAGAAAGATTTATATACTAGTAATGAGGAACTAGTATTAAATTAAGGTTACCAGTATAGAAAAAGGTAAACTAAAAAAAGGAGGTTGAAAAATGGCTGGAGACATTTCAAAGAATGCGCTCGTCGTGCTCGCAGTGGTTTCTATTGTTATTTCAGTACTCGGCACATGGATGGCGCTGTCCAGCTCTCCGGAAATTGGAAGCCTTGAACCTCAAAAGGCTCCTAGCTATAATAATCAGGCTAAAATCAGCTTTGAGATTGCAGGAGCTCAAGAACAGGCCGGAGACGCTAATATTGGAGTAATAATAGAGGAGGTAGATGAATAATGGAAGAAGTATCTAACAAGACATTGGCAGTGCTGCTTGTTGGGGCAATCGCTGTTTCGCTGTTTGGAACATTCCTTGTCCTTTCAAAGCCAGGTGCATATGTCACAGGAATGGCAACAACAGGAAGTGGGCATGTTAACGTTTCGATTGCAAACGCCACAGCAATAACCGTTACAGGTTATATTGATTTTGGACAGGGTTATGTAACTCCAGGGCAGACTTCTGCAACAATCAACACTAATGGAACATGCTCTAACCACCAGAATTGGTGCTCAGGAACAACCAACACCATCATAATCGAAAACGTTGGCAACAAGCACCTGAACATAAACTACACATCTTCAAAGGATGCATCCGCATTCATTGGAGGAACCACAGCAACAGAATCAGCAAAGCTTAGCGGAAAGGCAGGAGTTGCAAGCCCAGGATGCACTGGAAGGACTGCAGCATTTAGTGAAATCTCAACAACAGTCTCACAGAATATCTGCACAAACCTGACAGAAACAAGCAGTGCAAAGAACGTGGGTGTAGAGGCAATGCTTGTTATTCCAAGCGACGCTCCAGTTGGTGCAAAAACAACAACAATCACCTTTAGCGCAAACGCTATAAACTAAACTTTTTTTTGTTTTTTTATATTTGTTTTTTAGTAACATTTATATATTAGAAATTCAAAATTCTTAATAAGAGGGTTTTTAAATAAAAAAGAGGAAATAGTGATGAAACTGATTTCAAAAATCATACTGCCATTCCTTGTTTTATGCATACTTTCTTCATCTGCCCTTGCTGTGGGAATAAGCCCTTCAAGCATCTCTTCTTTTGTAAAACCTGGGCAAACTGATTCGTTTAAATTCTATGCAATGAACACTATGGATCAAGAAATGAGGCTTATCATCCTCTTGGAAGGAGACCTCCAAAACTATTCCACTTTGAGCAAGAGCTATATCAACACAGGCCCTAGAGGCACAGAGGAATTCTATGTTAATATCAGTTATCCTAAAGAAGGCCTTTCACCAGGAATGCACTCTCTAATTGTAGGAATAACTGAAGACAGGGCAGGTGAAGGTGAAGGAATAGTTGTCAGAGCCGCAGTAACCACAAGAATTTCAGTAAGAGAAAAATACCCGGGCAAATACGCAGACATAAAGCTTAGCGCAAAATCCGTGAATCAGGGCGCAAAAGTGCCTTTAACATTGACAATAAGCAACTACGGCACTGAAACAATCAACAATGCTGGAGGAGTTGCAACTATCTCTTTTGACAGCAAAAAGATAACAACTTTGGCATTTCCAGGAATATCAGACATCAAATCTTTTGAGTCAAAAAACTCAGTAGCTTATCTTGACACCAAAGATTTAACTCCAGGAGTTTACAATGCACGGGCAGATGTTGTTTTTGATGGAATGGAAGGAAGCGCTGAAACAAGCTTCAGCATAGGCACATTGTCAGTTAAAATAATCAACTTTACAAATAAGGCAGCTGCAGGCGCAATCAACCCTTATAATATTGAAATTGAGAGCGAGTGGAACACTGAGATAAAAGGGCTTTTTGCAGATGTCAACATTAAAAGCAAGACAGATGGCGCAACCCTCAAATCATTTAGGACATTGGACAATGATATTGGGCCAAGGCAGAAAAAGACTTTGGAAACGTTTTTTGACGCAAAGTCATTCAGCCCAGGAACTTATGAATCTGAAATATTTCTAACTTACCAGGGCCAGCAGACAGTGGCAAGAGGGCCTTTGGAAATTGCAGCAGGAGGCGAGCTGCCAGTCATAATCACTGAAGAAAAAGAGTCGCCTGCAGGAATATTAATCACTCCTGAAATTCTTCTTATTGTAATCTGCGCGCTGCTAATAGTAATCTTGCTCCTTATTGCAGTAATCCTTCTAATCATACTTAGAAGAAAGCTGAACAAGGCAGCAAAACACAAAAGGAGGGAAACGCATGGCAAAAAGTAAAAGATTCAGCAAAACAAATGCAGTCTTAATCATTCTTGCAGTTGCATTTCTTTCAGTATTTGCAACAACTTTTTATTACATGAGCAAGGATGTTGTTTCAGTAGCAGAATATGACTATTTTTTTAAGATTGACAAAGAAGGAACTGTAGGCTTTGATGTTACAACAGAGCTTCTGCATTTCGGCCATCTTGGCGCAGGAGAAATTTCAACAAGGTATGTTACACTAGCAAACAGCTACAATATGCCTCTAAAAGCGTCTATAATCGCATACGGCGACTATTCAGAAATGGTTTTGCCTTCAGACAATCATTTTGTTATTCAGCCTGGCGAGTCCAGGGAGATTAACATGACTCTTAGCACAGTTTTAGGAATGCCTTTCGGAGACTATGAAGGCAAGGTAAGGGTCATTTTCAAGAAAGTTTAGGGATTTATCGTGGAAAAAAGAGGAGGGTGGAAGCTTGAACTAATTTGCTTAGCTTCAGCATTTCTCATATTATTTTTTGCAGCAAATTCTGCATATGCAGCTGATTCAGGCAGCGCAAACATAAGCTTCACAATCCTTGCGCCTGCAACAGAAGGATGGACTAACATAAGCTATCCTGAAGGAGTCTATGAGCCTTACAACACCGGCCTTTCAGGAACCCACCTAAGCACATTCTACATCAGGTTCAACAACTTTACTGCAAACATCAACAACACTCTGGAATGCACCATAATGCAGTCAGACGGCTCATTGTTCTCGATAAACAAGACAATAACTTCAAACATTGTCCAAAGCTCTGCATTCCTCAACTACACAGTTCAGAACTCTGATTCTGCCACAAAATACACTCCGTGGAAAGTTGAAAACTGCACTCTCTACAAAAACTCAACATATTACTACCAGACTTCAAGCTCAAGCTACGGCTCAAGGCTGAACAAGAGCATTTTTGTCCACGGAAACACATGGACTAAGTTTGACAGCGTTGACAATGATGCATATAGGGCTGCAATGTGCTTCCTTGGAATTCCTAAGAGGTATTTCAACAATACGCACTACTGTGATTATGTGGGCGATGTTGCTTTTGCAGTTTCAATGGCTCAAGGATTTGCTGTTGAGGGTTATTGCGATGACAATATTGATGGGGACAATAATGGAGATACTGACTGCGATGACAGATACTGCAGAGGTCTGCCTTATACCTGCGTTGAGCATGCTTATGCAGGAGACCCTTTTGAGGGAACCTGCTCAAACGGGCTTTGCTGGGAGACAAAATCTTTTGGAGGCCATTCTATAACGTACTACTACAACAGGTATGTCCAGCCTGGCGGAACTCTCAAAATAAGGTTTGACGGAGGCACATACTCAACAACAAAGCCAATCTCATACTCTATCACAGACCTTTTGGGCTTCACAGCTTACGGCAACTACACAGATTCATACCAGCTTCCATCAATTTCAACAACTGCAAAGAGCATAATCAGCGAAGACTCAAACGGCTATTCAGGAGACGTTGACCAGGTTTTGTGGGTCAACCTAAGCTCAAACTACACTGCAGGAAACTGGTACAATGTTTCAATCTACCTTGTGCACGAAGGATATGACCTTCTTGTTGCAGGCATCCCAATTTTTATTTCAGCGCTTGCTCCTTCAGTATGGGACGAATCATCTGTGGGAACAGGAAGGGGAAGCCCTTGCGCAAACTCAATTGATGAGGACATTGATTACAAGGCAAGCTGCAAGGACCAGGACTGCAACGGAGTTTATGGAGGCCCTAACTGCACTTACGGCGGAAGGGCTTACTGCCAGTACGGCTCAGAAACAACCTGCCATGACTGCTTTGACAACAATGCAGACGGAGCTTATGACTGCGGAGATGTTGAGTGCGACCTTTTGAGAGGCTCGCCTTCAAATGCATCAATTCTTTGCCATTATTACGGCGAGGGCCATTCAACTTATGATGGCGGATTATATGACTGGAAAAAGGCATGCGCAGACGGATTCAGCAATGACCAGGAGGATGGAATTGACTGCCTTGACACAACGCACTGCTGGCAGAAAGGAGGGACAAGCACAACAGACCCATGCCCTGCATTTGAGAACAACACAAATTTGTGGTGCCATGACTCAATAAACAATGACTATGATGAAAGGGCAGACTGCGCAGACTATGACTGCAGGAATATTACATACTCAAACGCAACATACACTGCAACCTGCCCTGCAGATGAAGCTTATGACAAATTTGGAAACTATGCGCCTTTGCAGTGCTTTGACACAATAGACAATGACCTTGACAGCCCAATCCAGAAATACACAGGCCTTGGAGTCAACATCGACTGCGCAGATTTAGACTGCATGGGTGTAACCAATCCAAATAATAATTTCACCTGCCTTCCTTATGAATACAATCTTTCATTGAACATAACTCCTGAATACTGCCAGGACTTGCTTGATAATGACGGAGACAAAGTTCTGGACTGGCCTACAGGCGGACTGGACTGCGCAGACCCTGACTGCAACAAGCAGTTTGGAGTTTGCGGGCCCTGCCCTTCTGTTGAAAACCATATGTGGGATTCGTGCGCAAACAGCATTGATGACGACACTGACAGGCCAACTCCTGTAATTGACTGCGAAGACCCTGACTGCATAGGCGCAATAGGAGACATTTCTTCTGCGCAGATTTGCGCTTCTGATGAAAACACCCTTGCATTATGCACAGACAATTTTGACAATGATGCTGACGGAAAAGCTGACTGCGCAGACAGCAGCTGCGATGGAATCGGGTTCTGCGAGAATGCAACTGAAACATCCTGCAGCGATGCAAATGACAATGATGGAGATGGAAAAACAGACTGCATAGACCCTGACTGCTTTGGAGTTGGAAGCTGTGCATCAAAGGCATGGTCTGTTTCATCCTGTATTTCTGTTCCTCACAACACTTCATATGCATCAGTCGGCTCAACCACCATACAGGAGAAGCACACCGACAGAAACCACAGGAATGACAATTATTATCTCTCAATAAAAGGAAGCTCGAGCTACAACTCTGTAACAATCACTTTGGGAAATGGCGCAAACTCTTCAGAATACTTCCCTTATGATGCAACTTCATGCACTCTTAGCGGAGACACTGCAAAAATAAGGTGGGTTGCATCGCAGGCAACAGTAGGCCAGCTGCAGGACAGGGGCGCATTTACAGGAGGATTTGAAGTCCTTTTGACCTGCTCTGGGCTTGGCTCTGCGCAGGCTACATCCTATCCCTTAATTGTCTCAAACGAGCTTTCAGGCTCTACAGAAAGCGCAGAAATAAAGCTTTCATCTGAAGTTTATGAAACAACTGCACCTTCAGTTTCAGAGGTTGAATTTGCGCCTGCTTCAGGCTCAAATATTGAGATTGAATACGGAGACTCATTATGGCTTAGGGGCATAACCAGTAATGACACCCACGGAATCTGCGCATGCTACTTCAACTTTAACGGCACAATATACTCTTCAGACGGAAACTGCATCTATGAGCACACTTCAATAACATCTGACGGCTCTTATTCATTGAGCGCAGCATCAAAGGACGGAGTGCAAAACACAGGCAGCTACGGAGGCTCAACATCCATAACAGTTGATGTGACTCCTGCCTTAAACGGCATTGCCATAAGCAGGACAAAGCCTTTCTACAACGCTTCAGCATCTGATGTTATAGGATTCACTTCGTCTTTTACAACAGGGGATTCTGACACAATCAGCTCATGCTCTGCAAGAATCAAGAATGCGACAGGGGGCATAGTAGCATCAAAATCAGTAACTCCAACAGGCACAGGAAGCACAAAGTCATGCACTGACTCATTCTACCTTTCATCATTTGGAGAAGGTGTTTATTACCTTTCCATAAACGCAACAGACAGCGACGGAGACAGCAAAATGTCTGACAGCGAGGTTTTCTATGTCTGCAACTCTTATGACAACAACGGAACAGGATGGGACTGCAGGCAGGCTGACTTTGACAGGGATGGGTCTGCAGACAACTGCAACTATTCAATCCATTATGAAATTGGAGTTGACATGGTTTTCACTTTTGACTTTGTCAGCAATTACACTCTCAAAATAACCTCAATTTATGAGGCAATAACAGACATGCTTCTGCTTGAGAAGGAAACCAATTCATCCTACCTTGACTTCAGGCTTCCTGCAGGCCAGTATGATGTTGACCTTGACGTGTTCAACGGCAAGATGCAGATAAAGCTGGATGACATTGGCCTGGACATCGAAAGCAACTACACCTTTTTCTTTGACATGTTTGAGAGGGACGAGCTACAGACCTATGCGTTTGACGCAACAACAAACTTCAGCTTTGCAAAAATGAGGCTTTCATATGCACATACATCATACCTCTTTGAAAACAACATGAGGGTCCAAAAGTGCGATGACTGGGTTTTTGCAAACAGGACATGCCTTTCAGGGTTTTATGAAATCAACGCAACAATAAACACTGATGAAGATTACATTGAAATCTACAACATAACCAGCTTTTCAGGATTCAACCTTTACGAAATTCCTCCTAAGCCAAGATGGGAAAATATCCTTTATCCTGAAGGAGTTTATGAGCCTTACAACACAGGCCTGCCAGGAACGCATCTTCATACGTTCTTCCTGGAATTTGTAAACCTAAATGCAACCAACGGCGAGCTTCTCAACTGCCTAATAAAAGAGTCAGACAGCACAATCCTCTCGCTGAACAGGACAATAAGCGGGTTTGCATCACCTCCAGGCTATGCAATCAAAAACATTTCCTTGAATTATACGATTACAAACAATGATTCTGTCTCAAAGCTCACTCCGTGGAAAGTGATAAACTGCACAATTACAAATGCCACAGGCATCATAATGTATTCTGACGACCCTGAATATACAGATGCAGAGTTCAATGTTTCAAGGCTCAACAAAAGCATTTTTGTGCATCCAAACACATGGACAAAGTTTGACACTGTTGATGATGATGCGTACAGGGCAAGCAGGTGCTTCCTCGGAATTCCAAAGAGGTATTTCAACAATACGCATTACTGCGATTATGTGGGCGATGTTGCGTTTTCGCTTTCAATGGCAAAAGGATTTGCTGTGGAGGGTTATTGCGATGACAATATTGATGGAGACAATAATGGAGATACTGACTGCGATGACAGATACTGCCGAGGTCTGCCTTACACATGCCTATTCCATAGGTATGCAGGAGACCCATTTGAAGGAGTTTGCTCGAACGGGCTTTGCTGGGAGACAAAATCTTTCGGAGGCCATTCTATAACTTACTACTACAACAGGTATGTACAGCCGAATGGAACTCTCAAAATAAGGTTTGACGGAGGCTCATACTCAACAACAAAACCAATATCTTATGCGATTACAGATCTTCTCGGCTTTACTTCATATGGCAACTACACAGATTCATATCAGCTTCCATCACTTTCAACAACTGCAACAAGCTTTGTCAGCGAGGATTCAAACGGCTACACTGGAGATGTTGACCAGGTATTGTGGGTCAACCTAAGCAGTGATTACACTGCAGGAAACTGGTACAATGTTTCAATCTATCTTGTCCATGAAGGATTCGACCTTCTTGTTGCAGGCATTCCAATCTATATTTCAGCAGCAGCGCCTTCAGTGTGGGATGAATCATCAACAGGAGATGGAAGGTCAAGCCCCTGCTCAAGCAGCGTTGATGAGGATATTGATTATGTTTCAAACTGCAAAGACCTTGACTGCAATGGCTCTGTTGGGGGGACAGACTGCATTGGAGGAAGCGCTTACTGCGAATACGGCGCTGTTGAATACACCTGCTATGACTGCTTTGACAACAATGCAGACGGAGCTTATGACTGCGGTGATTCAGACTGCGATTTGAAGAGGGGCTCTTATTCAAACCCATCTGCACTCTGCCATTATTTTGGAGAAGGCCATTCAACTTACAACTTAAACGCCTACAACTGGACTATTGCATGCGCAGATTCATTTAACAATGACCAGGAGGACGGAACTGACTGCTATGACTATTCTTCCTGCTGGGGAAGAGGTGGCTCAAGCACATTGCTTCCATGCCCTTCAAAAGAAAACAACACAAACTTATGGTGCCATGACTCAATCAACAATGATTATGATGCAAGAAGCGACTGCGCAGACTATGACTGCAAATCTGTTTCATATTCAAACGCAACTTACAATGCTTCATGCCCTTCAAGCGAGGCTTATGACAAATTTGGAAACTATGCTCCCTTGCAGTGCTTTGACTCAATAGACAATGACCTTGACAGCCCAACCCAGCAGTACACTGGAATAGGCACAAACATTGACTGCGCAGATGCAGACTGCACAGGCGCAGTGCATCCAATTTCAGGAGTAAAATGCATGCTTTATGAATACAACTTAAGCCTCAACATAACTGCAGACTACTGCCAAAATTCGCTGGATGATGATGCAGACAACTACAAGGGATGGCCTTTGGGCGGCACAGACTGCAGGGACATTGACTGCAACAAGCAGTTTGGAGTGTGCGGCCCATGCCCTTCCTTTGAGAATATTACCTGGGATTCGTGTGCAAACAGCATTGATGACGACACTGACATGCCTACCAGCCTGAAGGACTGCGCAGACCCTGACTGCCTTGGAGAGATAGGCTCGACACAGCAGGGCCAGAGATGCACTTCTGCAGAAAACACTCTTGCATTGTGCACTGACGGATTTAACAATGACAATTCAGGCTCTTATGACTGCTTTTCATCAAGCTGCAATGGAGTAGGAATCTGCGAGTATGGAACAGAATCAACATGCAATGATGACAAGGACAATGACTATGATTCCAGCTATGACTGCCTTGACATTAACTGCTATGGCATAGGAAGCTGTGCTGCAAAGGCCTGGACATCATCAGGCTGCACAGTTGTTCCGCATTACACAGGCTGGACTCAAGTTTCATCATCAACAATATACTACAACAATTTGCATAGGCACTATGCCAACTCCAGCTACACAATAATTGTAAGAGGGGATTCGTCATATTATGCTTCAGTAACAATCACTCTTGGAGATGCAACAAACTCTTCAATTTATTTCCCGTATAATGCAACATCCTGCACTCTTGCAGGAGACACATCCAAAGTAAGGTGGGTTGCATCGCAGGCAAGCATAGGCCAGATTCAGGACATGGGATCTCCTATTTCAGGAGGGTTTGAGGTAAACCTGACCTGCACAGGCCTTCCATCTCCTCAAATTAACTCATTCCCAATCAGCGCTGCAAACGAGCTTAGCGGAGGCCAGACAGAGACAGGAGAAACTTCATTGTCTGCAACTGTCTACGAGACATCAGCTCCGATAGTTTCAGAAGTTGAAATTGGGCCCTGGGACGGAGCTGCTGTAAACATAGAATACAGCTCATCATTCAAGATAAGGGCAGTTCCTTCAGCAGACCCAAGCAATATCTGCCAGTGCATCTTTAATGCAAGCAGCACATCAAGCACATTCTACACTACTGACGGAGAATGCAGGCACACAATGCCTTCGCAGACAGACGACATAACTTACTTGATTTCAGCAGCTGCAAGGGACGGAGCATACAACCTCGGAAGCTATGGGGGGCTTATTTCAGTGCCTGTAAACGTGATGCCAAGGCAGAACTCAATATCAATTGACAGGGCAGAGCCGTTCTACAACGCATCAGCATCAGACTATGTTTCATTCGCATCTTCATTTACAACAGCATCATCAGGCTCAATTGCATCATGCTCTGCATGGATTGAGAACAATGCAGGCGCAATAGTTGCGCTTTCCTCTGCAACACCTTCAGGAGGAAGCACTGCATCCTGCTCTGGAAGCTTTAACATTTCATCATTTGCAGACGGAATCTATTACCTTGCAGTCAATGCCACAGACGAAGATTCAGACTCAAAGGTTTCAGACAAGAAGCCATTCTATGTCTGCTCTTCATTTGCATCTTCCGGAACAGGGTTCAGCTGTGCAAAGGCAGACTTTGACCAGGACGGAATGCCTGACACCTACAATTGCAATTTTTCAACCCAGGCAACTGTAACACTCAACTTTACACTAAGCCTTCTCACATCAACTTCAGAGCCGACTGAAATCACAATTTATGATTCAGCTACTGGAAGCCTTATTGCGCAGAACTCGACAAACACAACCTCAATTTCATTTGCGCTTTCTGCAGGAAATTACGACATTCAGTTTGATGCTTACGGCGCTGGGATAATCGCAGTCCTGAAAAACATATCAATCACTTCTGATGAAATCTATGATATGTATTTTGACCTTATCAACACTACAGTGTATGGGCTGAAGACATTTACAGTTGATTCTGGCAGGAACATATCTGAAGCAGAGGTTGAGTTCAGCTACGCCAACTTAAGCTATTCTGACGAAAGCAAGCTCCACATTGAAGTTTGTGATTTGTGGGATAGAGTGCTTAAGGTATGCAATGGCAGCTGGGTTGAGCTTGCATCCTCAATCAACTCTACAGCCAGGACGATATCTGCGTCTTCATCCAGCCTTGGAGGCTTTGCAATAGTTGAAACTGGCGCTGCGCCTTCCGGCGGAGGCGGCGGAGGCTGCTCAAATGAATGCACTCCAGGAGAAGGATACTGCACTGACTTTGGAGGATATGCCTGCATTGACTCAAACAGCGATGGGTGCTTTGAGTGGGAGTTCCTAATGTGCGCTGCAAATGAGACCTGCGAGAACGGCTTCTGCATTGTTCCTATATGCTTTGAGGATTGGGTTTGCGCAGGATGGTCAGAGTGCTCGAATGGAGTAAAGGCAAGAAACTGCGTTGACTGGAATGACTGCGGCACAGAGCTTTTCAAGCCGCTGCTTGATTCAGCTTGCACTCCTGAAGAGATGGGCCATGGCGCTCCTCCTGGCCAGCAGAAGATGCACCTGCCTTCAATCATGCCTTTCCTTGAGGCAGCAGCTTCGACAGTTATGGCAAACCCATTATTGCTTGTGCTTATCATACCAATGCTGCTTATAATAATCACAATACTTCTGTTTATCATAAACTATCTTGTTTCGCTTGATGAGGATGACAAGAGCCTGCATTCAAAGCTGCACAAGCTGGCAATTCCAGGGCTTAATAAGAAGCACATAGAGCACCTTGTTGCATCAAGGCCTTCAACAATAACTCATCTTGCAAGGATTATGGAGCATCACAATGTCAAAATAAGCGCGAGCCACATGGAAAAGATACTCAACACTATCAGAAATCATTCCAAAAAATAGGCAAATCCAAAATCAATTTAAGCAGATTCTTCATCATCAATTTCATGGAAATCTCAAAAGGCATTGAAATAATTGATTTGGCGCTCTGGATTCCAGCAGAAAAAGCTCTTGTTGTTGCAGACTTTCATGCAGGATTTGAGGAATCCCTCAACAGGGAAGGAGTATTTGTGCCAAGGTTTCATTTCAGCGACATAATAAAAAGGCTGGAGGCAATATTCCTCAAAGTTTCTCCTGAAACAATAATCGTAAACGGAGACCTGAAGCATGAGTTCGGCTCAATTTCAGAGCAGGAATGGCGCGAAGCGCTTAAGATTTTAGACTTCCTTGCTTTGCACTGCAAAAGGCTCTGCCTTGTAAAAGGAAACCACGACACAATTTTGGGGCCAATCGCAGGCAAGAGGGGCATTGAGATTGCAGACTTTGCTGAAATTGGAAACATTTTGGTATGCCATGGAGACAGGCTGCCTTCAGCGCTCAAAGGCTGCAGCAAAAATCCTTCTGTGATTATCATCGGCCACGAGCATCCTGCAGTCTCGCTTCAGGAGGGCGGCAGGGTTGAGAAATTCAAGTGCTTCCTTAAGGGAAAGTACAAAAGCTCAGTGCTTATCGTGCAGCCGAGCTTCAACCTTGTTACAGAAGGGACTGATGTTCTGCGGCAGAAGACTTTGAGCCCATTCCTCAATCAGGACATCAGCAAATTTGAGGCGTTTGTTGTAGGCGACAAAATCTATAATTTCGGCAGAATCAGTGATTTGAAGATGCGCATGGCTTGAAAATAATTTTACAGCATTGCCGCGCTTCGTAAGAATTATTGAACCGCTTCTGTGCAGGAGCCACCTTTTGAACAATCTCAAACAAGAAGTACTTTGCTGGGCGGCAATGCAGCATTGCCGCGCTCCGTGTTGCTTTTTGGACTGCTTCTTTTTAGGAGTCACCTTTTGAAGAATGTCCAGAACAAGTACTTCGCTTGGCGGCAATGCTTACATTAATTCACTGCAGATTCATCTTCGAGCTTTTATAGACGTCTGCCATGTACGGCTTCAGCGTGATTATCTTTGGGCTGATGCCTATTTTTTCAAGCGCTTCATCAAGCCCTTTGTTGAAAGAATCCTGGTCGTATCCAAGGCAGATTATGTCAGGCTTGTGCTCTTCAATTATTGTGTAGGGGTCGTTTTTGCTGCCAAGCACAGCAAGGCTTACTTCAGGAGAATTATAAACATTGAGAAGCCTTTTGTGCTCATTTTCAGATGGCAGTTTTCCTTTCAGCTTTTCAACTGTTGAATCTCTTGCAACAACAGAGATGAGAAATTCTGCGTGTTCGCGAGCCTGCCTGAAAAAGTCAAGATGGCCTTTGTGCAGGCAGTCAAAAGTCCCGAAGACCATCACCTTGGCCATTTTAGCTTTTTCCGTTGCCATCCTGGATCATTTTTCTTGCAAGGTCCCTCAAATATGCGCCTTTTCCAGACTCTTCAGGCATGTCTGCCTCGTATTTCATTATTTTTCTTATGTCCCTTATTTTGATGTAAACATCATGCAGCTGATCGCTGCACTTGCCTGAATTCTTAATGTTCTTTCTTGTGTTCCTAAGGTACTTGTCAAATTCGCCCTTGTTAAGCAGCTCTTCAACCTTTTCAAGCTTTTCGCCTTCAGCAGTCAGGTCAAGGTTGTTTACAAGCTGAAAAATGTAGTTGGGCCATGTCTGGTAATATGCAATAAGCTCTGAAATAAGATTAAGCCTTTCAGGGTACTCCCTAATGAACTCTTCAGGCGAAACTCCCCTTGGCCAAGCATTTTTCTCGCTGCTTGCCAGCCTGCTTTCAATATTCCCATTTTTAGAGCCTTGATTCTGGCTGTTTTCTTCGTTTGCCATTGCCCCTCAAGCCCATGAAACTCCCGTTATTTAAAAATAAATGGGTTTTTTTGCATTTTTCAGTTTTTTTGGCAAAGCTTTTTATAAGCATTTTCCCTTGCATGTGCCATGGCTGAAGCGCAAAAGTGCCCTTGCTGCAAGGCAAAGGTGTTTGAGGAAAATGCAACATTCTGCAGCAGATGCCTCTCTTCCATCCCAAAAGCCAAGAGCAGGTGGATGGTTCCTGATTAGTTCTTTAAAAAATTAGAAAAATAAGACCGCGTGCCTTGCGGGATGCAAGGCCTGCGGGTCTGTCAAATAAGTGAGTGAAGACTTTGATGTTGCTAAATCTTTGCTGATATCATTTCTCTCGTGCAATTGCCTTTTCAATCGCCCTTTCAAAGCTGTCTTCCTGCTCTCTGCTGAGCTGGACAATCCTTTTCAGCTCTTCAATATTGCTTATGAACCTTGGCTCTGGCATTTTCAGCCTGCTTCCTCATATCCGCTCATAAATGCTGATTCCCAGCTGTCAATTTCATCGTCATCCATAAGTTCTTCCCT
Organism: uncultured Methanosarcinales archaeon; assembly: GCA_964414985.1. Classification (GTDB taxonomy): domain Archaea; phylum Nanobdellota; class Nanobdellia; order Woesearchaeales; family JAGWAF01; genus JAFGCE01. The sequence goes on along the minus strand of CAYPXA010000005.1, from coordinate 77,604 downwards.
GAAATCAGGTGAATAAATTTCTTCCTCGCCGTCCCTCTCCCATGAAGAGTCTAGTTCTTTTTTCACACAACCCACCTCCACGAGTTTTTCGGCTTATTTCCGATTTAATAGTTAGTTGGGGAAGCATTTTTATATAGTTTATCATTATATTTTATACAAAATATAAGTTTTTTAAATTTATGAATTTTAATTATAAAACAGAAAATTTTATAAACTATCTAATATTATGGGGGATTTATAACATCTTAATATACCTTTTAGATTAGTTGTTAAAAAGTGGGGGCTTAACATGAAAAGAAAAGTAATCCAGATTGCAGGCTCGACGCAGCTTATCTCGCTGCCGAGGAAATGGGCTCAGAAGTACGGAGTCCAAAAAGGGGATGAGCTTGAAGTTGACATGCGCTCAAACAAGCTGGTCATCTCAACAGAAAAGGAAGTTGAGACAAACAAGATTACTGTTGATGTCCAGAACCTGAATGAGAGGATGGCAAAGTGGATACTTTCAGGGGTCTACAAAAGCGGATATGACGAGGTGGAAGTGCTTTTCAACGACCAAAAAATTTTTGACAGCATCCAGAACAAGGTTGTAAGGGAGCTTCTTGGCTTTGTGATAATGGAGCATTCCAAGAACAGGCTGCTGATAAAAAGCATATCCCAGGGAATCGACCAGGAATTTGACTCTGCAATGAGGAGGGCGTTCCTTGTGACAATTTCATTCGGAGACAGCATACTGGAAGTGCTCAAGAGCGGGGATTACTCAAACCTTGCAGGAATTTCAAGCCTTGAAACTACAAACAACCAGCTTACAAGCTTCTGCCAGAGAGTGCTTAACAAGAAGGGCTACAAGGAGCCGAACAAGGTTACTTACCTTTATGTGATACTGACTCTTCTTGAGAATATTGCAGACACTTATAAGTGGATATGCCTTTACATTTCGCAGCCGCAGAATTCAAAGCCAATCTCCAAGCCGGTTATTGATTTTTTTGCGCAGATAAACAGCGTGCTGTACAGCTTTTACGAGGTGTTCTACAAAAAGGATGACCCTAAGCTTGTTTCAATAACAGAAGGAAGGTGGGAGCTTCCTACAAAAGCCTACAAGATTATGGAGAAAAGCGGAAAGTTCCATGAAATATGCATAATCTCCTTCCTGCTGGAAGTCTATTCGAGAATACTGGACTCCATAGACCCTTATGTAGGCCTGAGGAATTAGCGCATCTTTTTTTTTGATTAAGTTTTTCCTAAAGAAGCTTCTTTTTCTGCTTCAGCTCCCCAATAATGCTGCTGCCGAACATGTCATCCCTTATCATTTCGCTTCCTGCATACCCCATGTGGAATGTAGGGGTGTTGCTGCCATGCCAGTCGCTTCCTGCAGTTTTTGCCAGGCCCAGATCTTTTGCAAGCTCGAGGTACATCTTGTTCTGCAATCCATTGTGCTTTGACGAGTAAGCCTCAATTGCAGAGACATTATGGGACATTATGTCCATTATATCCTCCCTTTCAAGCCCCTGCGCTCCAGGGTGGGCTATGCCTACAATGCCTCCTGCAGAAATTATCAGCTCAGCAGCATCTTTTATGCTCATGCAGTCCTTCTGGCTTCTGGGAACATGGCATAGGCCTTTTGAGCCGATAAGCCTGTGCCTTATTATATTCTCCTTGATGTATCTCTTCATTACCCCTTCTGCGATGTTTGCTCCGACAAGGCTTATTGAGCTGCCCCCTTCACTTTCTCCTGACTCTGCCTTCAAACCCATAGCCTTTGAGACAAGGTCTGCAACGCGGTTGTATTCGTTTCTGCTTGATTCATAAATGCATTTCAGCTGCTCATAAAAGCAGAGCTCAATATGGCCGCTAAGCATGCATCTGCTGTTGCCAAGGTATTTGCTTACATTTTCAGGAGTCATTTTAATTGGAATCTCATGCGATGAAAGGAATGAGTCAAGCTTCTTTAAAATCTCCCTGGCGCGCTCGTTCTTGCCTCCATGTATCTCGGTCATTTTTTTCTGCATGCCCTGATGGGAGGTGTCAATAAAGTATCCAAGAAGGTCCTTCCCCTTGAATGTGCTTATCTCGATGCCAGGTATAACCTCCAGATTGTACCCTTTTTTTCTTGCAGCTTCCTTGAGCGGCTCTATTCCCATCCATTCCTGGTGGTCGCAGAGGGCGACTGCAGTTATCCCTTTGGCAATTGCACTTTCAACTATTTCTTCAACAGGCGCTCCGTCGGAATAGTCTGAATGCACGTGAAGGTCTATGTATTTTTCGCTCATTTTTTTGCCTCCATTTTCATGTAAAGCTCTTGGTACTTTCCTGCAAGCTCCAATATTCCCTGCTTTAAATCCTCAAATAAACCCTGCCTATCAGAGGTATACTCATATCCTCCCTCGTTAATGCCTGCTGTTTTCTTAGAATCATAAAGTGAAATGAACTTTTCAAGGCTTCCTGCAACCCCATACTTAAGCTCTTCGCTGAAAAACCTGGCCTGCTCTTTAGGGTCCATGCCGCTCCTGTCAAGAGCATTGATGAATGACGCAACATTCCTAAGGCTCTTGTATGCCATGCATGCCATAAGGCCCTCGTAAAAAAGGCTGAATGTGCGCTTCTTGGACTCTTCAAATATTTTTTTGCTTTTCTGATTCAGGCTTTTTGTGTAGTCCCTGCTGAAGTATGGCTTCTTGAGCTTAAGCGAGCTGAAAAAATTAACTACGTTTTCAGCAACCATTTCGAGAGATGATGCCTGTTCGCTTTCCAAAGGATTTGCCTTGTCCTTCTTTCTGATTCGGATGTATTGTTTTGCACCATCCTCTATAAGCTTGACCAATCGGGGGTTTATCCTTCCTTCTGAAAGCGATGCAAACTCCTTTTGGCCATTTGAATTTGACTGGACATAGCTCGAGACATATGCTGCGAATTCGCCCAGCATGGGCCTTACATTTGAAGGCCTGAACCCCTTGTGCATAATCTGGCTTACCAGCTGGTTGCTGAAAGAGCACTTCATGTTTTTTGTTTTGACAAGATTTTCAAGGTCATGGTTGAACCTTTCAACCTTCTCATTGTATCTGAAAAAATAGGCTTTTGCAAATGATTCAATATCATTATTATTGTATTCAACTCCTGAAAGCACAAATGCATTTCCCACATCCATCTGGAGGGGCCTCGACCTTATTGAGCCGTAGTCAATCGGGCTTATGCTGTAGACATCAACATTATTTCCCTTTGTGCTTAGGGCAGTTATCTCCCAGTTTCTCTGGGCTGAATCCTTGCATGCGCCTTTAATCTGGACGCTCGGCGAAATTGTTAGGAACTCGGACAGGGCTGCAGAGCTTTTGCTTAGCCGAGCCAGGAGCGAGTTCAATGAGTTTGCATCGTCAGCACTTAAGCTTCCGTATTTTTTGAATGGTGCAGCAAGGCAGCTTTCATCTAAAGAGAATATCTCTTTTTCCAGGCAGTCCTTAAAATTTTCCTGCCTTGAAGTCATAGGCCCGTCAAATCCTTTTTTCAGATCTGAATCCATAAGGTCGTCAGGGTTGTATGCATGGACCTGGGCCATTTTCCGCATTAATGCATACATTATCTGGCTCCTCTTTGCGTGCATGTTTTTGACCGGCTGGCTTTCGCCTCTGCCGGCTGCCTTTTCCTCCTCAATAGTCTGGCTTAGCTCTGAAAGCACATCATAAACAGTATGCTTGCCGCCGTCCCTCATCATTATGACGCTGAATTTTTCATAGTGCTTTGTAAAGAAATGGAAGCTGTTGTTAAGGTGCAGCCACCTGGAAAAATAGTCTGCAGCTTTTATCTCGCGCCTTGCCTCATTCAGCTTTTCCGCCCTTTCAGCTGCGCTTTTTCCCCTGTAATCAAAAACCTTGACTATTGCTCCGAGCCCAGTCATCCAGCCCATATCTATATTGACCCTGAAAACAGGGTTTCTGCCTGGATGCATTATCCTGTACTCCTCCCTGACAAGGTTTGAAATGTCGCACGGACCGGATTTTCCGTCAAAAATAAAGTCAGCCACCATGCTTTTTATCCTTTGGGCAACAAGATTTTTTGTGTCATATATCCTGCTTGCAGGGCCAATCCTGCCAACCAGCTCCTTAAAGCATATCTGGTGGTATTTTTTTCTGCCGTCGAGTATTCTTTTTCTTTTTTCCCTGTCAACCTTGGACATGCTTGAGTGGCTTTCCAGGTAAATGTTTATGTTTTCCAGCGCCCGGGCAAGCTCCTGCCTTTTATCCGGCTTTTCAGGGTTTTCAGAGGCTGGGATTTCCATCTGATTTTCGAGCTCTGCGCACAGGCCCTCAAGAGTTTCAGAAGGCAGGATAGGGTCAAATCCCTGGGCATCGGCCCCTGGATTGTTCTTAACATACCTCATCATGCTTTTTAATACATATTTTATAAAAGTCTCGTCGATAATATAATCATTCTTCGCCCTTCTGGGCCATTTGCTTTTTGACTCGGAAAGCTTGCCCAAAAGGAAGTCAGCATATCCCTCCTCAAATGCATCGCTAAGCACATTCGAGCATATGTCTTTCTGTGTTCCTTTGTTGAAAAAGAATGTAAGCTGGTTTTTTTCTGCAATCTTCCCCATGTCCACTTCAGTGTACTTCTCTATCCCAGGGATTGGCCTGCTGAGAATATTTACAGTGTTTCCCTCATAAAGGGAATAAAACATCATAAAATACTTTTGCTGCCTGAACTCGTCGAGCTTTTTTACATGCGAAATCAGGGATTCTATGTCTATTGGCCCTTTTAGGCTCCTTATCCTCTGCAGCAGAAGGTCGGAATCCCTGTAATGCGGCGGGTGCGATTCAATCTCTTCAATAAGCACCTGCTTGTCATATCCTGAAAGCCGGATTTTATTGAGGTCTATCACAAAAGGGATTGAAGGGTAAACCTTTTTAGGGTCTTTTGAAGGAGGGCATATCAATGCCTTGACTCCCTTTTTGTTAAGCGTTTCAGTGAGCCTGGCTGCAAACCCTGTGGGAATGTAATCATTGCTGCTGCCTGGCCCGCCCTGGACAATGGATTCAATGCCGCCTGCGCAATCGCTTCCTTTAGCAGTTGAAATGCCCTTTGCCTCATCAATGACTACAATGCTTTTTACAGCTGAAATTTGTGCATTCTGGCTGCCGTTTTTATCATTCAACAAACCGGCATTTGCCTGCACTTTAGGCTCATTCAATTCGCTTATCCTTCGGTCAATTGTGTCAACCAATGGCTCGATATCCTCATCATTTAGCTTCTGCACGTAGAAAATGCTTGTATCCCTCATCCTGTTTTGAGAAGTCTCCTTGATTTTGGTTATCTCATCCTCATATCCTTTTTCAAGTATGAGCAGGGTGCTTTTTGAAAAGTCATCGTTGAGGATAAATCCGTATCTTTCAAGTTCAGCTGCTTTTTCCTTCAGCTTTTCTCCAGCTTTTACTGCAATCCTATGGCTTAGCCTGCTGCTTATTATTTCAATTGCTTTTTCCAGGTTTTTTTCCTTCCTTGCTGCTGACTTTTCATCGCTTTCAGCATCAGAATCCTTGCCTGCAGTGCCTTGCAGGAACTCAAACTTTGAAAGCTTGTTGTACTGGTCAAGAACAAGGCCGGCAAATTTCTGCCTGAACTCATCTGATTCAAACACTGGCTTGTAGTCATTAAGGCAAGGCTTCTGCATTGCCATTTTTATGATGATGTCAGTTAGCTTGCTTTCGTTGCTTTCTTCCATTTTTTTAGCTCAATTAATTGCACTGGGGCGCCAGGCTTCCAAACCAGCTGTGGGAGAGCAGTCTATCTCCCCGCAATTATGATTTGCCACTACACCCCATTACTATTGTTAAGTTACAACTCAATAACATTTTCTTATTTATAAACCTTGCTCTTTTTTGAGCCTGCCAGCCTGCTCAGGCCATTAGAAACGTTTAAATACACGCTTTAAATTTATCATGATATGGGAAAAGAGAGCCCTCTTGTAAAAATAAGGCTGGAAAAGCTTGAGGCATTGAGAAATGCAGGCATAGACCCCTACCCTTACACATACAGCCAGACTCATCACGCTTCTGAAGTCAACCTGAAGTATGCTTCCCTCGAAAAGGAGGAGCAGACAACAGACCATGTCTCTGTTGCAGGCAGGATAATGCAGTTCAGGTCGATGGGAAAGATTGCATTTGCCCACATTCAGGACCAGACAGGAAGGGTTCAGCTTTACTTCAGGGAAAACGATCTCGGGCCTGAAAAATACTCAATACTCAAGAAGATTGACCTGGGAGACATAATCGGCGCTGAAGGCCATGTGTTCAAGACAAGGATGGGCGAAGTTACAGTTTATGTTTCAGGATTCAAGGTGCTTTCAAAGGCGATTCTTCCTCTGCCTGAAAAATTCCACGGGCTTAAGGACGAGGAAATAAGGTACAGGAAGAGGTACCTTGACCTTATAGCAAACCCTGAAGTCAAGGATGTGTTTGTGAAGCGCGCTGCAATAATCGATTCTGTAAGGGAAGTGCTGAAAAAGAAGGGCTTCCTTGAAGTTGAGACTCCTCTGCTCCAGACACAGTACGGAGGGGGGAACGCCAAGCCTTTCAGGACCCATATAAATGCATTCAGCATGGACATGTTCCTAAGCATTTCGCCAGAGCTTTTCCTGAAAAGGCTTCTTGTAGGCGGCTATGAAAAGGTTTTCACAATCTGCAAGAACTTCAGGAATGAGGGTGTTGACAGGTCGCATAATCCTGAATTCACAATGCTTGAGGCATACGAGGCTTATACCGACTATGAGGGCATGATGGGCCTTATCGAGGAGATTTTTGAGAGCGCATGCCTTAGGATTCACGGAAAGACAAAAATAAGCGTAAGGGACAAGATGCTTGACTTCAAGAGGCCGTGGAAGCGCATTTCAATGAAGGATGCGCTTGCAGTGCACGCAGGCATAGACCCTGACAAGCTTTCTGATGAGGAGCTTTTTGAGCTAAGGACAACTTACAACATAAGCTATGAAGGAGACCTCACACGTGGAAAAATGATACAGCTTCTGTTTGAGGAGCTTGCAGAGCCGAAGCTTGACGGCCCAATCCATGTCATAGACCATCCAAAGGAATCAACTCCTCTGTGCAAGAAGCACAAGAAGGATGACGAGCTTATCGACAGGTTTGAAAGCTACATACTTGGCGTAGAGATAACAAACGGGTATTCAGAGCTTAATGACCCTGTAATCCAGAGAAGCCTTCTTGAGGAGCAGGCAAGGCAGCTTAGGGGCGGAGATGAGGAAGCCCACCCTATGGACGAGGATTTTGTAGAGGCAATCGAGACAGGAATGCCTCCTGCCGGCGGCGTAGGCCTTGGCATTGACAGGATGGTCATGTTTTTGACAGACTCAAAATCAATAAGGGACATACTTTTCTTTCCTATAATGAAGCCTGAGATGGAAGAGAATGATGAAAAATGCGGAGCTGAATCAGGCAAGGAAAAGCCCAGTGAAAAGTGCAATGAAAAGCACAAAGAAAAACACCCTGAGAAGCCCAAGGGAAAACTCCTGGAAAATCCAGGTGAAAAGCCCAAGGAAAAGCGAAATGAAAAAGCATAATGGAAGCATGAGCATAATAGGGCTTGCAGAGCCCCTCACAATCATCGGCGAGCATTCCAAGAAAAGGATAATTGCCAAGATTGACACAGGCGCTGACAAGAGCTCAATCGACAAGAGCCTTGCAGAAGAGCTGGGTCTGGGGCCTGTTGTCAGGACAAGCCTTATAAAGTCTGCATCAGGAAGCCTGGTAAGGCCCATAATCCATGCAAAGGTCAGCTTTGCAGGAAGGGAAATCGGGGCGCTATTCACTGTTGCAGACAGGGCGCATATGAAGTACAAGGCGCTTATCGGGCTTAACATACTCAAAAAGGGATTCCTGATAGACACAACAATTCAAAAGAAGGCGGTAAAATGGAAAACGCAGCTGTAATCAGCATGGGGAGCACGAGCTCAAAATGGATAATAAAGGCAATGAAGAATTATTTTGCCAATGTTGATGCCATAAACATCAAGAACTTAGAGGTAAACATAGAATCCAAGGGATACCAGATTTTCTACAACGGCGAGCCTTTGGGAGAGTATGACTGCATCTACGGCAGGGGCTCTTTCAGGTATGCAGACCTTTTGAGGTCGATAACGCATGCGCTTCATTCAAAGGTTTACATGCCGATTGCGCCTTCTGCTTTCACTGTAGGCCATGACAAGCTGCTCACCCATCTCAAGCTGGGCGATGCAAAGATACCCATGCCAAAAACATACCTTTCATCATCTACAGAAGCTGCAAAAAAGATACTCAAGAAAGTCAGCTACCCTGTAATCATGAAGTTTCCCCACGGAACTCATGGCAAGGGAGTGATGTTTGCAGACAGCTACGAGGCAGCATCATCAATGCTTGACGCGCTTGCAGTTTTGAACCAGCCTTTCCTGATACAGGAGTACATCGAGACAGGAGGGGTTGACACAAGGATTATTGTTACTGGAAACAAGGTTGCTGCTGCAATGAGGCGAAAGGCAGTGCAGGGCGAGAAAAGGGCAAACATTCATGCAGGCGGAAAGGGAGAGCCTGTCGAGCTCGACGCCCACACAAAGAAGATTGCAATCCAGTCAACACAGGCGCTTGGCATTGATGTAGGCGCAGTTGACATACTTGAAAGCTCAAGGGGGCCTCTTGTGATTGAGGTAAACCTTTCTCCGGGAATGCAGGGCATAACCTCTGCAACAAAACTGGATGTTTCAGACCTTGTTGCAAAGTTCCTCTCAAAGGCGACAAAGGATTTCAAGCAGCAGGAGAAGAAGGGAGAGGCTGCTGAAGTCATGAAAGAGCTCTGCCTTGGAAAAGTGGGCTCTGAAATGAAGCAGATACTTTCATCGCTGGATTTCAGGGGCAACAGGATACTCCTTCCGGAAGTAATAACTTCAATAACCAAATTCAACGACAAGGATGAGTATTCAATAAATGCAGACAAGGGAAAGCTGCTGATAGAAAAGTTCGGCAGCGAGGAAAAGAAATAATTTTAAGGCCTGTAAACCCTAAAAAGCCTTTTTCCGTTCTGCGAAAAGCAGTCTTCTTCATACTCATTTTCCTTGAATATGCTGTACAGCTTTTTCATCGAATTTTCGTTTGTAAAGCAGACTTCATGGCAGAAGATTACCTCCTCCTTTTCTGCAATTTCAGCGAGAGTCCTGGCAGCCTCTTCTATAAGGCTCCTGCTGTAGCCCATGCCCCTGAACTCTTCTTTTATGCTGATGTAGCCCTTGACCATGCATCTCCCAGCGCCCATGACATCATTTCTAAGAAAAAGAGTGTATCTCCCGATTTCATTTCCGCAGTCGCTGGCAGAAAGCTCAATGCTTCCTGCATCTTCAGCCTCGCTTACAGCCAAATCAAGCCCCATTCAGGCGTGGAGAAAAAGCCTGCTTAAATAACTAATCAGAAATCGCTGCTTTGCTGATTGCAGGGCTTGTATTTCTTAAGGCAGTGAAACTCAGACTCTTCAAGGGTTTCGTAGCCTTTTTCAAGGAAGATGTGCTCAAGAATTGCCTTTGACTCGCTGCTTTTGAACACTACAAAATGAGTCAGCTCGAATCCCATCTCGTCCACAAACTGCTGGATTGTGTTTGAAGCCTCGTCGATAAGCAGCCGTGCAAGGCCATGGCCCCTTGAGCCTTGCTCAACATTAAGAGTGCAGTAGATGATATTTCCGAGTTCGTAATGGATGCTCAGCAAATAATCCGCCTTCTTCACACCATCTTCCTCTGCCTTGATTAGTATGCTTTCAAAATGCTTTTCAACCTTCAGCTCAACATTCATTTTGAGGTGTTAATCATGAGAATATATAAAACTCACGCAAGAGCAAGTACTTCGCTTGGCTGCAATGCGCATTGCCGCGCTTCGTGTTGCTTATTGAATCGCGTATTTGCAGGAGCCACCTTTTGAACACTGTCCAGAACAAGTACTCCACTTGGCGGCAATGCTGGCAATTGCGTTTAAGTTAATGCGCTTTGAGGCAATGAATCAAATTTACCTAAGCCTTATGTTTTTCTTTCCGAGAAGCCCTTTCATTCCCTTAATCTTGCCCTTCTGCATCTTCTCCATCATCTTTTCAGGAGAGCCGCCCTTCATCATCTTTATCAGCTTTTTGCTCTGCCTGTACTGCTTTATCAACTCCCTGACGTCTGCTGCAGTTGTCCCAGAGCCTTTTGCAATCCTGTCCATCCTTGAAGAGTCGATTATTTCAGGGTCTTCCAGCTCTGCTTTTGTGCAGCTGTCCATGACATGCTTCCATTTCTCAAGCTTGCCTTCCTGCACCTGAAGCGCCTCTTTTGGCATCTTTATCTGGCCAAACCCTGGAATCATTTCCATTACCTTTGTAAGAGGCCCCATCTTTTTCATTGCCTGCATCTGGTCGTAAAGGTCGACAAGGTTGAACTCACCCTTCATGAGCTTCTTGCTCATGTCTTCTGCCTCTTCCTCGCTCATCGCCTCCTTTGCCTTTTCAAGCAGTGCTTCAATGTCGCCCATTCCAAGGAGCCTTCCTACAAACCCTTTTGGGTTGAACTGCTCAAAGTCAGATGCACCCTCGCCTATTCCTATGAACTTGATTGGCGCTTCTGTTACAGCGCACGCAGAAAGAGCTCCTCCTGCCTTTGCAGTGCCGTCCATCTTTGTTACAATCACTCCTGTAATCTTTGCAGCATCGTGGAATGCCTGCGCCTGCTTCTGCGCTGCCTGGCCTATGTCTGCAGAAATCACAAGAAGATTCTCGTCAGGCTGGACTGCCTTGTGCACATTCATAAGCTCTTGTATAAGGTCTTCGCTCAAAGCATCCCTTCCAGCAGTATCAACAATGATTATGTCGTATTTTGGGTATTCCTTCTCAAACTCCTTGTACACCTTTACAGGGTCTTTTGCGCCTTTTTTAATAAATACGGGAACATTTGTGTTCTTTGCAACCTGCTCAATCTGGTCCATTGCAGCAGGCCTGTGGATGTCAAGGCCGACAAGTGCAACCTTTTTTCCCCTTTTTGTAAAGTACCTTGCAAGCTTTCCGCAGGTTGTTGTCTTTCCAGAGCCGAACAGGCCGATAAGCATTATCTTTGAAGGCTTTGACTCAAGCTTGAGCTCTTCCTTTTCTCCGCCCATGAAATTTGCAAGCTCTTCATACACTATGTTGATTAAGTGCTCCTTTTTTGTGAGGCCTGCAGCAGTCTTTTCAGACTTTATCCTTTCCTTTATCCTGTTTGTAAGGTTGAAGACAAGCTGGACATTGACGTCTGCCTGGAGCAGAGCCTTCTGCATTTCCTTTACAAGCTCGTTAATCAGCTTGTCATCGACGAACACAGCGCTCGCTATCCTCGACAAAGTGTCTTTCAGCGAACTGCCCAGCTTTTCCAATACCATAAGAAATACGTATTATGTTTACTTTATAAAAGTTATGATGCAAAAATAGGAAGGGCTTGCTATTAGCAAAATTTTAATACTTGGGCTCAAAAGGATGCATTATGAAAATCACATGGCTTGGCCACGCATCATTCAGGATTGAGACATCCAAGGGAATTGTTGTCTACATCGACCCCAAAGAGGGAGATGAAGAGGAATACACAAAGCCGGCAGACATTATTCTCGTGTCAAGGAATGACTACAGGCATCTGGGGATGGAGCAGGTAAGAAAGATAACCTTGGACAGCACTGTAATCCTTGCAGAGCAGGGTGCAGCATACGAATGCGGAGGCAATCCTATAAGCCCTGGCCAGGTTGTTGAAGCTGGAGAAGTTAAGGTAAAGGCTGTGGAATCTTACAATGAAAAACAGGGCATAGCAAGAGGCAGTGCACTCGGCTTTATAATTTCAGCTGATGACATTGTAGTTTACTTTGCAGGCTCATCAGGCCTTATTCCTGAAATGTCTGAAATCATCTGCGACATCGCGCTTATTCCAGTTTCAGCTGCTGCGGCAATGTCTGCAAAAGAGGCTGCGCAGGCTGCATCAGCTCTTAGGCCAAAGATTGCAATTCCTATGCATTATGGCACTCACGGCGGAAGCCTTGACGATGCCGAGCTTTTCAAGGAGATTGTTGAGTCTGAATCAGAAACAAAGGTGGTTATTCTTGAGCAGGCTGAATCATTTACCCCCTCGTTTTCTGCTGAAAAACCTGCTGAATAATTTCTATACCAGTATACGAATTAGTAACCTTTAAATACTTGCTTCTTAAAAGAGTGGTTTAAAAAGAGGTGAAGACAGTGGAAAAAAACATTGAAGACTACCTTGACTATGCCCAGAAAGGGCTTTCTAACCTTGCTGAAAAGCACAACGGAAACATACCCACCAAAGAGGTTGTTTTTCACTCGTGGGATTTGATTTTAAGGGGGATGCCCTATGTAAGGGTTGAAGAGATGACTGAATATGTAATCCAGGGAGTAAAGTCAATCAAGGATTTTATTGAGTCAAAAAACAGGCCCAGAGAGCAGGTTGGCCTGAAATACCTCCTAAGGCTTATGGAGATGGGAACTTCAATGAAAGACCAATCCCTTCAGTCAAGGGAGTGCGGAGTAACCCTGCACTGCCAGAATGTAGGAAAATATCTTGTTGCTGTAAGCAAGGCAATGGGGCTTTCTTCAGCAGAAATCTACAACTTTTTTGTTGCAGCAAGCGTCCACGATGTAGGCAAAAACGGAATTCCAGACTCAATCCTTATGAAGCCTGGAAAGCTTACTGATTCAGAGTACAGCCTGATGAAAAAGCACCCTGAAATAGGCAGGCATGTCATTGACACAATTGATTTTGTATTTCAGGTGCCTTCCATAGATATAATACGCGATGGAGTTGAATACCACCACGAAAGGTTTTTCGGAGGCGGATACCCTCACAACTTGCAGGGAGATAATATACCCCTTTGCCCAAGGATAGTTGCAATATGCGATGCGTTTGACGCAATGACAAATGTGAGGACTTACTGCAAGCCAAGGACTCCTTTTGAGGCTGTGGCAGAAATACTCCACAATGACAGGGGGCAGTTTGACCCTGAACTTGCGCAGGTTGCAGCAGAGCCATTGGTAAAGTCGTTTTCGAGCGGCCATAAGTAACAAAGTTCAGGCAAAATGCCTCAGCTATAATGATTGCAGGGTTCGGATTCGGCTTTTAACAATCTTTTATTTTTTTATTTTTTTTAATCATTTCAGCAGCATCCGGATTGTTTCCGAAAGATGACAGCAAAACTTAAATACTTCTGAGCCCAGTTAATCATTATGGAAGCAGAAACAAAATCTGAAACTAATTTTGAAAATGATTCAGGCAAGAGCATGGCAGCTGCATTATTTGCAGCGCTAAAAGGCTGCATGAAAGGAAAATCCAGAATGAATGAGAATAAAGCAGGCTATGAATCATTTAATGAAATTGCATCAGAGCAGGGAATCAAATTAGATTAATTCTTCAGGCTTTCTTATCTCCAGGCTAATCTGCAATTCATTAAAATGAGAGTCTCGGGTAACCAAAACTGCATTGTTTTGCATTGCAATTATAGCGTGCAGAGCGTCATCTCTGGGGATTCCTGCATTTAAAGATAGGCGATTTGCATAATGAATCTGGCTTTTGAGGGTTTCAGATTTGATTAGAAGAGTTGAGGGTATTAATTCAAACATATCCTTTATTTGGCAGGAGCCATACATTCTGCTTAGCTCTTTTACTGTTAAGTCAGAATAGACTATTTTCCAGTTATTCTTAATGATCTTGTTGATAAGCATAAGCGCCCAATCTCCAAGAGGCCTGAACCTGTCTGTGCGATTTTCAAGGTAATCTACCCATATGCAAGTGTCAAAATAATACTTTTCAGCCACAAGCTGCAAGAATCAAAAATATTTATATGGCTTAATTACAAACCACCGCAATATTTCCGCGATTATTTCATTTCAGCAGCATCCGGATTGTTTCCGAAACTTTTTAAGTAATGTTTAACAAAAGCTGAATTTCAGACTTCTCAATGGAAAAGTTTATATATTATAATAAAGATAATAAATTATTAGAATTAACTGCCTATGAAATAAAAAAGGAAAATACTAAACATGGAAAAAAGAAAATGCAATTGCGGCGGAACAATCGGGAAAAGCAGGTGCTTTGAGGACGGCTTCCTGGTGCAGTGCCTGAAATGCGAAAGCTGCGGGCAGGTTCTTTTTACTCCAGGCCAGGCTAAAGAGCTCATAAAGCTGAGAAAGGCAAATGAGCTGATAGAGTCTGATAGGAAAATTGTCAATGTCGGCTCGTCAATTGCTGCAATACTCCCCAGAAAGGTCGAATCTCTGGGCATAAAATCCGGAATTGTTGACAGCATACACGTGCTTAGCACAAATTCTCTTGAAATAAAATTCAGGAAAGATATTGTGAAATAATCCTAGTTTCTGCAAAAATTGTTATCTCCAGGAATAAATATTTTTAATCCAGTAAATGCCGTCAAAGTCTCTTTCTTTTCCTTCAAAAACACTTAGTTTACCTTGAGTTGTCTTAATATAATCTTCAACTGAATCCAAGAACTCCTGAGGATAAGCGCCCTTTGCATAAATCATAAAACCTGAATCTTTTTCGGGAACTGGTATTCCACTCTTAGAACACTCAAATCCATTTTCTGCCAGCATCAAGTCAAGGCATTCTTTAATAGGATTGCAGCCCCCTTCATCTGGCACTTGTATCACAATACCCCTACAAGCCCGAATACTCTTCCTCAAATCCCTCAATGCGTCAGAGGTACTTATGTCTCTTATTGTCATTTTAGATAACCCCCAGATTTTGCAGTATAGCTTATCTAGCCTTCAAAATATTTATTTCTTTCGGTTTTTCTAAATAAAGAAAATAGCTACTTCCTTCCCTTCGCTTCTTCAAGGCACTTCGCAATGAACTCATCAGCCTTCTGCGCTCCGATGACCTGATTGTCCCTTGTCCTTATGTTCACAGAGCCTGATTTCTCCTCTTCATCGCCTACAACAAGGATGTAGTTCACCTTTGAAAGCTGGGCTTCCCTAACTTTTTTGTTCATTGTCAGCGCCCTTAAATCAGCTTCTGCCCTGATTCCTGCAGACTTGAACTTTTCAAGCAGGCTGTTTGCGTACTTGTCATGCCTGTCTGCAATTGTAAGGACTCTAACCTGGACAGGAGAAAGCCACATCGGGAACTTTCCAGCATAATGCTCGATGAGTATGCCCATGAACCTTTCTACAGAGCCGAATATCGCCCTGTGGAGCATGACAGGCCTGTGCTTTTTTCCGTCCTGGCCTTCATAAGTAAGGTCAAATTTCTCTGGCATTGAAAAGTCAACCTGGATTGTTCCGCACTGCCAGGTCCTGCCTATCGCATCCTTCAGATGGAAGTCAAGCTTTGGGCCGTAGAATGCGCCATCGCCTTCGTTTATTACAAAAGGCATTTTCTTTTTGTTCATTGCATCCTGGAGCGCCTTCTCTGCCTTGTCCCAAACCTTCTTTTCGCCCATTGCATTTTCAGGCCTTGTTGAAAGCTCGACAGAATACTCAAACCCGAAGGTTTTGTAGACTTCATCAACCAGGTCTATAAGCTCGATTATCTGCTCTTCAAGCTGCTCTTCAGTGCAGAATATGTGCGCATCGTCCTGCACAAATGACCTTACCCTGAATAATCCTGAAAGCACTCCTGAAAGCTCGTGCCTGTGCACTAATCCGAACTCTCCTGCCTTTATCGGCAGCTCCCTGTATGAGTGAGACCTTGACTTGTAGACAAGAAGGTTGCTTGGGCAGTTCATAGGCTTGACTGCAAAATCAGCATTGTCAATCTTTGTAAAATACATGTTTTCCTTGTAGTGGTCCCAGTGGCCTGACTGCAGCCACAATGACTTGTTGAGTATTATTGGAGTCTTGTTCTCCTCATAGTTCCTTGCCTTGAGCTTTTCCCTCATGAAATTGCACAGCTCATTGAACATGAATGTTCCTTTGGAGTGGAAGAACGGCATTCCAGGCGCTTCCTCGTGTATTGAGAAAAGCTCCATCTGCTGGCCCAGCTTCCTGTGGTCTCTCTTTGCTGCCTCTTCCATAAGCTGGAGGTGAGCCTTCATCTCTTCCCTTGTGGGAAAGGCAATTCCATAAATCCTCTGCAGAGAGTCATTTTTTGAGTCTCCCTTCCAGTATGCGGATGAAATCTTGAGAAGCTTGTAGCCCTTGACCATTCCTGCAGACTCAATATGAGGGCCCCTGCAAAGGTCTGTAAAATCTCCTTCCTTGTATGCTGTGAGGCTTCCGCCCTCTTTTACAATGTCGTCAATAAGCTCAAGCTTGTACTTGTTGGATTTGAACATCTCCCTTGCCTTTTTCTCTGTCAGCTCAATCCTCTCAAACTTTTCATTCTTCTTGATGATTTTGTACATCTCATCTTCTACCTTCTTCAAGTCTTCGGGAGTGAATGGCTCGTTCTTTGCAAAGTCATAGTAGAATCCTTCTTCAACAACAGGCCCGATTGTAGGCTTGGCGTCATGCCATATGTTTGTTACAGCATGTGCAAGTATGTGTGCTGCGCTGTGCCTAAGTGTGTCAAGTGCCTCGTTTTTTTGCTTTTTTGCCATGCAAAATGATGTTTTTGTCGGATTTATATATCTTTCTTGGTATTTGTAGCTACTAGTAAGTGACTACAAACCGAAAAGCTTATAAACTAGTAGTGCTTTATGCTACAGAGTGAGTGAAGATGGCTAAAAAGAAGACTGATAATCCAGAGGATAATGCTCATCCTGAAAGAAACACGCTCGACAGGATAGTCAGCGGCATAATGGATGTTGCGCCTACAAAGCAATTTAATTCTTTGGAAGAGATGAAAGAAAATGCCCGAAAAAACTGTTGCACCTTAACCTACACCAATGAAAAAGGAGAAGTAATTGATGTTGAGATAAACCCCCTGCAAAAGGCTGTTTATGAAACTCTCCAGGACCAAAAGGATAAGTATGCTCCTGAAGATTTTGGCAAAAACATAAAAACTATCATCAACAAGGTGAATGAAAAGGTTGAGAAAATAAATCCTCATCAAGAAGGAATCGACAAGAACGCGATGGGCTATGCCCTCAAAAGCCTGACTGCCACAGGAATCATGCCCCATCAAAGCATAGGGCTGGCTGCAAAAACAGTGGGGGAACAGTATAACTATGCAGTTTCACGTCTTGATAAGCTTTACAAGTCAATAGACAAAAACGGATTTCTTGTTTACAAGAAGTCAAACGGCCAAGATGCTGCTCCTGAAGACAGGTTCCTTAAGGTCAGAAACGACAAAGGCGGGATTGAGCTTATTGCAGTCGAAGGCCAGTCCAGCATAATCAAGGCGAAAATTGAAGGAGAACTGCCTGTTGAATTTGCAAAAAATCTTTATGTTTCTTCAGCTGCTAGGGTGCTTATAGACACTGAAAGGAAAAACGGGACTGAAATAGGGCCTGCTTTTGCCAATGAGTGCTATGCACGGGCAATGCAGAATGCAGAATCCCTTATTCAAGAAGCAGGAAGGAATTCTTCAGACCAGTCAATCCTGCTTTGGAAAAAAGCAGAGGGAGAAAGAAAAAAAATGTATAAATTGGCAGGGCTTACCCCTCCAAAAAGCCCCCTTTCCAAAGAAGTGGTAATAAAAGACTTTTTTCCTTTGCAGGGCGATCACTCAAGCGGATTCATAAAAGAAGGCGCACTGATTGGGTTTGCCCACGCCAATATAATGCCTACATATTTCATGGGCCAAATGAAGGAAGGCGACGAGTTTACAGTCATGCCTTATATTGACCAGTCAAAAAGGCTCTGTAAAAATTCATTATCAATAAAAGATATTTTTAAAGGATTGAGCATAACAAATGTTTTGGGCATTTTGGAGCAGTCCTGCAATGCGCTGGGTGTAGTGTTCAAGGAAAGGGGTGTTATCCACAGGGATATCAAGCCTGACAACATCATGGTTATTAAGGAAGGCGATGAATATCAAGTTATCCTCTCTGATTTTGGAATTGCTTCAATCCCTGAAAAAAAAGAGAACAGCAAGACAGGCATGATGGCCGGAACTCCAACTTACCTGCCTGCAGCACAGGCTTTCGACGCAAAAAGGGCAACACACCAGTCAGACCTGCAGTCGCTGGCATTTGTAGCTTATGAGTGGGTTACAGGAAAAAGGTATCCTGCAAATGACGATGACCCTAATTCAATTCGTTTGAGGTGGATACATATTGTTAATGGGGCTGGCAGCTATAGGAACATGTCGCCCTCATATTCTCTGGTTTCACTGCTTGGAGAGAAAGGCCTTAAGTCAGAAATAGGGGAAAACATAATCGACAACTCAATACCCCATGGAGAAGGCCATGACTACAGCGGATTCTGGGGCAAAAGAAAGCTTAAAAATGAAAGAAAAAAGGCGCTTGGCCAGCTTGAAGGAATTGAAAAAATTCTTGCAAGGATGATTGCAACAAGCACAGTGACTGGCTATCTTAAATCCCTTGAAACAGAGCCAGGCAACAAGGCAAAGCTTAAGGCTAAGATAGACCTCCTTAAGAAAGACCCAAACTACGATTCGATTGTAGACAAAAATCCATTAAATCTGATGCTTGAGTATTCAGACCTTACAAATGGAGGGCCTAACAGCGAAAAAAGCAGATATGTTGATGAGATTTACAAGCTATGCTACAGCAACGTGGAAGATATCAAAAAAGACATTGAGCTTATTAAAAGCGGCGAGGCACCCATAGCCCATGACAACAGGCAAAAAGTTTTTTTCTCCCCTGAGCTAAACATAGTCCGCAGGAATTTTTTCAGCATTCCACACCCATTAAGGCTTGGAGCGCTTGGAACAACTCTTGCAGCGTCAGCCGGCTACGGCATCCAGTCAGGAAGGCTTCAGGAAGGCATAAAGTACATTGCAGACTTTGTGAACAGCATCGCAGACAAGTTTTAATCAGTTTTAATCAAGTTTAATTTCTATGTTTGGTTTTTTGCATAATTAGGGCATTGCTCGAGCTTCGTGCAGAAAATTGAAACTTTTCTTTGCAGGAGTCACCTTTCGAGAAATGTCAAATAACGAGTACTGCGCTGGGTGGCAATGCATTTCCAAATCCAGGCATTTCAATTCTCATCGTCTAAAAATCCCCAAATTTAAATAAATTTAAATACTCTCCAGCAGCTAAAAGAATGTTCTGAAATGGAAGGCAAAGAGTGCATAAGCTGGATGGAACAGCAGGGAATTCTCGGTCTTGCAAAGATGCATTACTTTAAGGCTTCAAAGGTTTTCAGCGAATGCCTTGCAGCGCAGAAAGGCGACAGAATACTCATCATAGGGGATACAGGGCTTGGCGGAAATGACATTTCAGCAGCTCTTTCTGCATGCTATTATCTTTATGCAAAAGAAAAAGATATGCACCCTTCAATCGTGCTGCAGAAGAGCAGGGAGGCAGGCCAGGATGCAGAGCAGCAGGTTCTTGATGCAATTGAAAGCCAGCCTGAACAGAGCATAGTGCTTGCAAGCATGTCCAACAAGCTCGGAGCGCTCGGAAAATACAAGAGCTTCAGAAAGCTCTGCGCAGAAAAGCAGTTCAAGTTTGCAACAACTTCCAGCCTGGGCTACACTCCTACAGCATACTTAAGCAATTTTATGAAGCTTCTCTGCATTGACTATGAAAAGATTAGGCAGAGGCAGGCAGCGCTTAAGCAGGCATTTGACTCAGCGTCAGAGGCAAGGCTGAAATCTGCTGCAGGAACAGACCTTTTCTTTGACATAAGCAGGTTTGATGCAATCTCTGCAGACGGAGATTTCAGGGAGTACGGCAAAGGAGGCAATCTTCCTGCAGGCGAGGTTTATGTTGCGCCAAATGAGAACAAGACTGAAGGAGTGCTTGTTGTTGATGCAAGCAGCAGGAACAGGTTCCAGACTGCGCTCATCAAAACTCCAATAAGGATAGAGATAAAAAAAGGCTCGATAGCCTCAATTGAGGGAGGGCCTGAAGCATGCCTTCTGGAGCAGTCGCTTGAGGATGCAGCTTTATCGTCAAAATACCCGGAAAGGGTAAAGAAGGTTGCAGAGCTGGGCATTGGCATGAACAGAAGCGCAAAGGTTGTTGGCGCAACAATAATAGACGAAAAGGCTTATGGCACTGCGCATGTCGCATTCGGCTCAAACTACTGGTTTGGAGGAACTATAAAGACAATAATCCACCTTGACCAGGTTTTGAGGAAGCCGAAGCTGTTTCTTGACGGAAAGCCAATAAAGATTCCTTAGGCATAGCATCATCTCCAGAAAACTATATAAGCACATTTTATTTGCCTGTTCTCATGAAGGTAATCTGCGAGTCAAACAGGGAGATTGCTGAAACTCCCCTCATAAATGAAATAGGGGTTATGCCTGTCCTTGACATTGAAGAATGTTCTGATTCTGAATCATACCTTAAATCAAAGCAGGCTCTTGCATCAGGCAGAAGCCTCATATTTCTGGGAAAAGACCACTTGAGCTCAAAGAAGCCGATTAAGGCTTTTGCAGAGTCCTTTAGCAATCCAGGAGTTGTAATTTTTGATGCACACCCTGATGCTGAAGATGAAAATGACCTTGTGCAGTTTCTTGCTTCAAGCGGGCTTGTCCAGCCGAAGAACATACTTCTTGTAGGAACAAGGAGCTGGACAAAGCAGGATTTGAATTTTCTTCAGGAGCGCAGGATAAAGCGCTATTCAATGAAGGAAATCACAATGGAGGGAATTTCAGAAGTCTGCGATGTAGTGATGTCTGTTGCAAAGGATTTCGGCGCGCTTTACATCTCAATAGACCTTGACTGCGCAGACCCGTCATGCGCTCCTGCTGTTGATGCGCCTGCTGCAGGAGGTTTCTCGGCAAGGGAGCTTGTCTACTTCATCCAGAGGCTTAGGCTTCTTAAGAACTTCAAGGCTGCAGACATAATGGGGCTTTTGCAGAAAAAAGACCAAAGCAGGATAACCCTTCATCTTGCAAGAAAGCTGCTTTCGGAGCTGTGCTGAACATGGAATATTATTCATCCCAAAAAGAGTACAGGCAGCCGCATGAGAAATACAAAAAGCAGGATGAGGATTTTTCATCGCATATTCCATTCAGGCAGGCAAGCAGGATGAACTCATACCAGCTTGGAAACGGAGTTCTTGGCAGGTATTTTCCTGGAACAGGCGAAATTCAGATTGCGGATTTTGCTCATGGCGATGACTTCAGCGAGATATACACTCATGAGGCAAGGCATTCAATGAACCACAGCTCTGAAGAGAAGGATGTGCGGGAATTTACAAGGAATGTCCTTAAAAAAACAAAGTGGCATTAGAAAAAGCAGAGTAAAACAGTAAAATAGGA
Source organism: uncultured Methanosarcinales archaeon (assembly GCA_964414985.1). Classification (GTDB taxonomy): domain Archaea; phylum Nanobdellota; class Nanobdellia; order Woesearchaeales; family JAGWAF01; genus JAFGCE01. The sequence continues at coordinate 56,288 of CAYPXA010000005.1, read as the reverse complement.
TAAAAAAGTAAAACAAAGAATAATTAAAAAAGCAAAATAAAATGATAAAATAAAGTAATAAAATAAAAAATAAACTAAAAAGCCTTCTTATTTCAGTTTTGGAACTTTTTCAGCAACCTTAAGTGCAGCTTTTTCTGCAGCTTTCAGAGTGGTTTTTTCAGCAAGCTCAGCAAGTTTATTTGCTTTTTCTGCAGCCCTGCCAACCCAAAGAGTTGCAAGAACTGCTATTATTGTCACAATAAGCGCATATGACACCATGGCTGAAATTGAGTCCTGGTCTCCAAAAATCCTTTTGAATATGGACTGTATTGCGCCGTTCCATGCAAGCGCAGCCACAAGCCCCAATGCAGCAGTTATGAGCGCTGCAAATTTGTCAATAACTTCTTTTCTGATTCTAATCACCCCATTTTTGAATTTGCTGGATTTTTTCAGCTTTTCCAATATAAAAGCTTTTTGAAAAACAGCCCGGCCATGCGCCCCCGTGTATTTTTCCGTCCTTTAAACAGCAAGATTTATAAATCAGCTGGCTATTTCGCAGTGTATAGAGGTTTTACTATGGGAAGGATAAAAACACAGAAAATCAAGAGAGCTACATTTGACCTTATTGGGCAGCACAAGGACGACTTCAAGAAAGACTACGCTGAAAACAAGAAAGTGCTAAGCGGCTTTGCAGACATCAAGTCAAAGAAGCTTAAGAACATGATTGCAGGGTATGTTACCAGGCTCATGAAGAAAGACAGCATTGAGTAAGTGCTTAAACAAGGGGGGATTAGCAATGACCAGCGATGATTCAGAAGAAATGCCTGTGCATTCAGGTTCAGACAACTCTATTTTTATCGGCGGAAAGCCTTTTATGAACTATGTGACAGGAGTAGTCATGCAGTTTACAACAAAGGATGCAGCTGAAGTCATAGTAAAGGCAAGAGGCAAGTTCATTTCCAGGGCTGTTGATGTTGCAGAGGTTGCTGCAAAGAGGTTTCTGAAAGATGCTGTTAGCGTCAAGGAAATCAGGATTGACAGCGAGGAGTTTGAAAACAAGGAAGGAAGGCGTGTAAGGGTAAGCACAATCGAAATAGTGCTTTCAAAAAAGTAAAAAAGCGGTGAAATACCTTTGGGCGGTGGTCAGCATGGCAGTGGAGATATACAATGTGGAAAACGCTGGATACAAGCGGGTAAAGGATTTCATAAAGAAGGCTTTGCCTTTTTTCAGTGCGTTTTAGGCTTTTTCTTTTTGGTTTTGTTTTGCTAACTTTTATATACTCTCATTTAACTAACCTTGTTGTTGGGCCTGTAGGCTAATGGATAGACCATCCGGCTTCGGAGCTTTCTGCAGAAACCGGATAACGGGGGTTCGAGTCCCTCCAGGCTCGTTTTATTTTAAGCGTAAAGAAGTAAGCTTAAAGAAAATAAAAAAACAAAAATAATTTACCCAGTCCACTCAAATTCTGAAGTCTGGCCGTTTACTGTCATTACCTGGTATCCTTCATTGTCCTGGTTGAAGTAAATGTCCACATGAGTGCTTGCACTTGGGTATGCAGGGTTTGCAAAATCATACTCGACATGGCAGTAGCCTGCGTATTTTCCAGCGCTTTCAATTCCTATTATCCTGCCGTCAACAGCTCCGCCCTGTCCTGATGTCGACCATGTGCTGCCTTCTGCGCACCAGCTTTCTGTGTTCTTTGCGCTCGCCTGCACATCATAGTCTCCCTGTTCTGTCGAGACTGTAGCCTTGTAGTCAGCTCCGTCAGCTGTCTGGGTTACAGAGCTGTCCTTCACCTGGGGCTGGCATCCGCACAGCAAAACAAGCGCAAATGCCAAAAATACTGCTTTCATCATTTTTTCCACCTCTTTTTATTCATGGCATCCGCATGAGCATTCAGTCTTGTCGCCTGGCTCATTTATGCCGATAACCTTGATTTTGAAATTAAGCGCTTTTCCAGCCAATGGATGGTTTAAGTCAAGCGTAACTTCCTTTTCATTTGCTTCAGTAACTATTGCAGGAAGCTGCTGGCCTGTTGGGAGTGATACTCCCAAAATCATGCCTGGCTTTACCTCTGCATCTTTCGGAAGCTTGTCTCTTGGAAACTTTCTTACAAGCTCAGGCCTTTGAGGGCCATATCCCTGTTCAGGGCTTATTTTGACTTCCTTATCCTCGCCTTTCTTCATCCCAATGACTGCATTGTCAAATCCTGGAATGACCATTCCTGCACCTGCCTCAAACACAAGAGGGTGATTATGCTTTTCAGAGCTGTCAAATACAGTGCCGTCCTCAAGCGTTCCAGTGTATTCTATTTTTACAGTATCTCCTTTCTTAACATTCATCATTAACCATCTCCTTAAGTTTTTATTAGGGCTCTTTTCATGGATTATTAAATGTTTTGGGTTTTTAGGGGCATTGCAGAAAAAAAGGCCAGCAGCCTAAAGTCAAATCCTTTCGGTTTTACGAGCTGGCTGACAAGAGGGTTGTCTCTTACGGAGAATGTCAGCTATAATTTTTAAGAAACTTGGATTTGAAGCTGCTGGCCCGAGCAAAGCGAGATTTTCTGCAGAGCAGTTTTTAGGAAAGCATTTATATATAATCCCTTAAAATCAAGGGCATGGCCATATTTGTCATCGAGCATCTTGAGGAGGAGCTTTACGACTGGTGCTTCATCGAGTACAAGTCAATCTCCAAAATCGTCGGAAAAGAAAGCCTGATTATAACCAACATAAAGCTGGAAAAGGACAGGAAAAGGCTTGAGCAGTTTGCACAGGCAAAATCTGAAAGCGTCATGAATCTTGGGCTGAAAAATGCCTGCCTTCTTGACATGGATGCTGAAAAAGAGCTTTCTCCTAATGACAAGTTTGATTACCTCATTTTTGGAGGAATACTCGGAGACTACCCTCCCCAGAAGAGGACTGTCAAGTTTCTTGCAGGACTGGATGCAGTGCAGAGGCACATGGGAAAGGAGCAGATGCCTACAGACAATGCAGTCCTTGCTGCAAAAATGATAATTTGCGGAAAAAGGCTTTCAGAAATAAAGTTCATAGACAAGCCCTCAATCCCAATTGAAGAAGGGCTTGACCTTGAGCTGCCTTTCAGGTTTGTCGAGCAGAACGGAAAGCCTTTCATAAGCGAAGAGCTTCTTGAGCATATCAAAAAGTCCGGCTTCTAAATCTAATTCAAGCTAAACAAGATGAAAAATTCAGAAATTTAAATTTAAAGGATTACTTCTCTGATTTTGGGACGACTTTTATCTTCCTTTCCTTCTTGCCTTCCTTGAGGTCTACAAGGTCATAGCTCTTGATTTTATTTGCTTCAGCCCATTTCCTTGCGCCTTCTTCTGTCTTGAAGGTCTTTGGCCTTACTGCCCTGTCCCTGCCGTAATGCGGCTTTCTCTTCCTCATGAAGATTCTTTTTATGTAGTAAGTTGATCCCATAAGAGCAGAGGATTCACAGCGGATTTATAAATCTTTTGAATGATTGCGCCAGTTTTAAAAGAAAGCTTTGCATCCCATTTTCATGGCGCTTCAAAGCGAGCTTTCGGATGCTGTATCCTTTTCCATCTATTCCAGCATGGAAGGGCTGCGAAAGGCAGAGGCAACAAGGCTTTTCATTAAGAGGGCTGCATATCCTGACCCTGGCTCTGAATTTGGCAGGGCTCTTGGAATTGTGAAATATGCTCTTAGGATTCCAATGTCAGAACTCTTTTTTTCATCTTATTTTTCAGAATATCTTGTCAGCAAAGGGTATGATGCAGTGCTTATGGGAATTGAGGGAAAGCTTGCAGGCTATTCTGCATTTCATGTCCATGATGACAGCTCAATGCACATATTCTCAACATGGTTTGAAGAGGAGTTCAGGAATTCAAGGGCTGCATTCAGGCTCAAGGACGGAGTGATAAGCCATGCACGCGATTTGGGAATTGAAAGGATAAAGATGGGCATGGGCGGAAATGATTTCAGCCAAAGAATGTATGAAATAATAAGCAGAAGGGCTGACAGGCTTGGAGTTGTTCCTGAAGGAGATTACTGGATAAGGGTGCTGCCCCATAGCCCTGCCGAGCGCAGAACATAAATAGTTTGCCAGTTTTTTAGGCGGGATACTTACCCTCTGCTTATGCGCATCAGCTGCTTATGTGCTCTATCGGCTTTGACATCAGCTCTGCAGCAGCAATCTTCGGGTTTTTGCCCTCATAAAGCACCCTGTAGACATTCTCGCAGACAGGGCACTCAATTCCTTTTTCAATGCACATCCTGAAAAGAACCTTTGCAGTTGCATATCCCTCAACAAGCCTGTTCTGCTTTTTCATCTCGTCCAAAGCAGCCTCAACAGAGCCCATTTTTACGACAAGCTCTCCGAACTGCCTGTTCCTGCTGTTGCCAAAGCAGGTTGTCATCAGGTCTCCGCCCCATGCCTGGCTGCCAGGGTCAAATGTATGCGGGCTTGCGCCGATTGACATTGCAAGCTTCTTTACTTCCTTTGAAGCCCTTGAGACAAGGCCTGCCTTTGAGCTTATTGCAGGCTCTGCATTTATCCAGCCTGCAGAAAAAAGGCCGTCAAACATTCCTGCTGCAATTGCAACAACATTCTTGAATGCTCCTGCGAGCTCCACTCCTATCAGGTCTGTGTTGATATAAACCCTTATATTAGGGGTTGTAAGCGCTTCAGCAGCTGCTTGTGCAGCATCAGGGTCGTCAAGCGCAAGCTCTGCGCAGACCGGGCTGCTGCTTATTACGTCTCCTGCAAGCATTCCTCCTGCAAGCACTCCTGCATGAAACTTGTGGGGAATGCCTGAAAGCTCCTCTTTTATGACTTCAGACATCCTTTTTGCAGTGCTGCTCTCAAGCGCCTTTGCAAGGTCAACAAGCACAACTTCATGCGAAATATGGCTTCTTATTTCAGCAACTGCCTTTCTCATGTGCTGTGCAGGAACTGAAAGAAGTATGATATCAGCTTCAGAAACCGCCTGCCCTATATCTCCTGTTGGAACTACATTTTCAGGCAGTTTTATGCCTTTGAAATGGATTGGGTGCTCTTTTTTTTCAGCAAGTGCAGCTACAACTTCTTTGCTGGCATCATGGAGGTATATCTGCCTCCCAGGATGCCTTTTTCCGTAGACTGATGCAAGCGCATAGCCGAACATGCCTGCGCCTATTATTGAAATCCTTGAAAATTCAGACATATGCAGTTTGGAGGTTAGGATGCTTTTAAATTTTTGCAAAATTCCCTGCAACAGGCAATGCCCTTAGCCACCTAAAGATTTATATATCGCCTTGTTTCATTTTTTTGCTATGGCAAAAGAAAAGGAAAACACTCTTGGGCTGAGCGTGAAAAAATCAGATGACCTGCCGCAGTGGTACGAAGAGGTGTGCATCAAGGCAGAGCTTGCAGACTTTTCAACTGTCAAAGGCTGCATGATTATCAGGCCTAACGGATACGCAATATGGCAGGCAATCCAGGATTATTTCAACAAGAACATTATTGAAAAGACCAACGCCCAAAATGCATATTTCCCGCTTTTTATTCCAGAGTCTTTCTTCATGAAGGAGGCTGAGCACGCAGAGGGATTCTCGCCTGAAGTTGCATGGCTGGACAAAGAGGTTACAGGCGATGGAGAAAGGCTTGCAGTAAGGCCTACTTCTGAAACCATAATGTATGACTCCTACTCAAGATGGATAAGGTCGCACAAGGACCTTCCTTTGAGGATAAACCAGTGGGCAAATGTTGTCAGGTGGGAGACTCAGGCAACAAAGCTTTTCCTAAGGTCAAGGGAGTTTCTCTGGCAGGAGGGGCACTGCGTTTATGAGACAGAGCAGCAGTGCGATGAGGAGACTTTAAACTACATTATGCTCTACAAAAAGCTGTGCGAGGAGCTTCTTGCGCTGCCTACTATAGTTGGAAAGAAGACTGAAAAAGAAAAGTTTGCTGGTGCAAAATACACTTACACAATTGAGGCTTTCATGCCTGACGGAAAGTCGCTTCAGTGCGGCACATCCCATAATCTTGGCCAGGGCTTTGCAAAGGCTTTTGGCATAAAGTTTGTAGGAAAGGATGAAAAGCACCATCTGCCGTGGCAGAATTCGTGGGGGATTTCAACAAGGCTTATTGGAGCAGCTGTAATGACTCATTCAGACGACAAGGGCCTTGTACTTCCGCCAAAAGTGGCTTCAGTGCAGGTTGCAATTGTTCCTATTCTTTTTGAAAAGACCAAGGATGAGGTACTTAAGGCATGCAATGAGGTCAAAAGGAAGCTTTCGCCAAAATACAGGGTTGTTCTTGACGACAGGGATGACTACAGCCCTGGCTGGAAGTTCAACGAGTGGGAGCTCAAGGGAGTTCCTTTGAGGATTGAGCTCGGGCCAAAGGACCTGGAAAAGAACCAGGCAGTGCTTGCAAGAAGGGATACAGGCGAAAAAGCATCAGTAAAGCTTGAGGACATACCTTCGCAGGCTGCTTCAATTCTTGGAAAGATGGAGCTTGACATGTTTAACAAGGCAAAGCTGTTTTTGGACTCATGCATAGTTGAGACTGCAGACTGGAAGCAGTTTTTGCAGGCGATAAAGGACAGGAAGCTTGCAAAGACAATGTTCTGCAATGAGTCAGAGTGCGAGGCTATGATAAAGGAAAAGACCGGCGGGGCTTCCTCAAGGTGCATACCTCTTGATTCAAAAGAGCCGCAGGGAAGCTGCGTGCACTGCGGAAAGCCTGCAAAAGCCTGGATTTACTTCTCAAAGAGCTACTGATTCTTTCTTTATTTTATCTCTTTAATTAGTTTGCATAATAATTGGGTTATCCTCTTTTTGCAGGAAGAAAGCAAAAATAGAGCAGTTAAATCTTGATAATAGAAACGTTTATATATTAAGTATATAATATTATACATTAAGTGAATAATATGGAAAACTATCTGGATACTGAAAACAAGATTTTAGGGGATTTGTTAAGGGCTCCTTTGGAAAGCAAAAGCCTAAGGCAGATATCGCTCAATACAGGACTATCTTATGTAACTGTGCACAAATTAATTCCATTATTAACAAGGAAAAAATTGCTTAAGCTGGAAAAGAAAGGAAAAGCCAGCTTGATATCAATAGACTTTGACAATTCTCCAGTATCCAACTTAAGTTCAGCTATGCTTTATGAGGTGTCTGTTTTTTTAAGAAAAAAGCCGCAGCTTACCCTGCTCTTAAGGGACATAGAAGATGCTCTGGCAGGCAGTTTCTATTCGCTGGTTCTTTTTGGCTCTTATGCGAAAGGAAATCCTGCTAAAGATTCTGATATTGACCTGCTTTTCATAATTCCTTCTCGGAAAGATATCGAAGAATATCAAGATAAAGTTAATAAGACGATAAAATTGCATGCATTGAAACTGCATATCAATGTTGTTGCAATAGGGGATTTTATGGACATGCTGAATGAAAGGGATACTGTTGGAAGAAGCGCTTTTCAAAATGGGATCGTGTTTTTTGGCACAGAGCAGTATTATGCCTTGGTGAAGAAGTATGTTGGAAAAAAGGGATATTGAACAGGCTAAAAAACTCTTTAAAGAGTGGGACAATAATCATATCTGGAAAAGCCCATCTCCTGAATTTGTAGAGCACTGCAGGAAAAAGGCAAAAGACTCCTTAAATATTGCAGCCTATCTTTTGGATAAGCTGGAGGAAACAAAAGAGTTGGAAGATAATGAGACTGCAACCATCTGGGTCATAACTGCAGGTTATTATTCTATGTTTTTTGAAGTTGAGTATCTTCTGGGGCTTGATGGAAAAAAGCTTCCTGATGATTCACAAGATACCCACAAGACAATCTATTTGGCTTTTCTTTACTATTATGCCATAAAAGGCTCTGAACTTGAGCAGAATAAATCCGCGGAGATGACTACCAGCAGGATGTCTCGGGCTTTGTCAATATTTAAGGATTTGCAAAGTGAAACCCTGGAGCTTCAAAGAGTACAGAGTAGTGTTAGAGACCTGAAAGCCCAAAGAGAGCAAAGAAATGTTTTTACTTACAGGATGAGCAAATCCGCTGAAATATTTGAAGCAAAAAAAGGATTGGCAAAAGCGAAAGAATTCAGGCAGCTGGTTGAGGAGTATATCCTGTCTAGGAGAATGTAATCATGCATAATCTGGCCTCATGCCTGGCAGTTTTTTCTTAACACAATTAGAAGCGTATGCAAAAAATCAGAATTTTAATGTTTTGTATATGTAATTACTAATAAGTGATAACAAAACCGAAACATTTAAATAGATGTAGTGCTTTACACTACACATATTGCGGGTTTGCAGCAAGTGAGTGAAGGCAGATTCACAATGATAATGTTAAACCAGGCCAGGGCGGCCCTGATCTTTTCCCCCAGCAAGTTTCTTAAAAAAGAAAGGGGCCGGACTGGTTCTTGGCTTAATTACAATTACAAGTGGTGGGATAATGAAACACAAGCTAAGCGTATCAATTGACGAAAAAACAGTGCTTGAAATGTTCGAGAAGATAAGGGACGGCACTTTCAGGAACAAGTCCCACCTTATTGAATTTGCAGTCAAAAAGTACCTTCAGGAGGAAGGGCTTCCGGCATAATCCTGCTGTTCAAAGCATAATATAAAACATAAGATTTAAATACTTCTTATTTATATCATAAAAATATTCTTTAAATGTTTAAGAGGAGTTCTGAGTTGATAAAATGGGAGAAATAGAAAAGGAAAAACTGGTCAAAACAGGCACAACAACAGTGGGCATAGTATGCTCTGACGGCATAATTCTTGCGGCAGACAAAAGGGCATCAGCAGGCTATCTTGTGGCAAACAAGAGGGAGAAGAAGCTGATACAGATTGCAGACAGGATGGCTGTCACAATCGCAGGACTTGTTTCTGACGCGCAGCTTTTGTCAAAGCTGATAAAGGCTGAAATCAAGCTTAAGGACATCCAGACAGGAAGGGACACAACAGTCAAGGAAGCTGCAAACCTTCTCGCAGGATTGTTATACCAGAATATAAGGAAGATGTCAATGGTTCCGGGAATAGTAGGATTCCTTCTTGGAGGATTTGACTCTGAAGGGCCTCATCTTTACGAGCTGGGAATTGACGGAAGCGTATCAAATTTGCAGGATTTTGCATCAGACGGCTCTGGAAGCGTCTTTGCGCTGGGAGTGCTTGAAACACTTTATCAGCCAGGCATAAATGTTGAAGAGGGCCAGAAGCTCGCAATCAAGGCGATTTCAGCAGCGCTTAAGAGGGACATTGCAACAGGAAACGGAATTGATGTCCTTAAGGTAACAAAAGACGGAGTAAGCTTTGTTTACCACAAAGAGCTTGAAATCAATCTGTAGGATTTCAGGTTTTTTTTTATTGATTTTATTTAAAGTTTCTATAGGATTATAAAATATATAACAGGTGAAAAATGCCAGACATAATTAAGGAGATAGTATCCCACTTGCCAGCAGGCAAAGTAAGCGATGCAGCTTTTGAGGGAGCAAACATAGTCCTTTACACAAAGGACAAGGAGTTTTTCTGCAACAACGAGGGAATGATAAAGAAGGTTGTTGATGAATTCAAGAAGAGAATTGAGCTTAGGCCAGACCCATCCATAACAATGGAAATGGAGCAGGCAAAGGAGCAGATAAAGAAGATAATACCTGAAGAGGCAAAGGCAGGCAACATCATTTTTGACTCGCAGAGGAGCGAGGTTATCATAGAGGCTGAAAAGCCAGGGCTTGCAATAGGCAAGCAGGGCTCGCTTCTAAGGGAGATAAGGGAAAAGACATTCTGGGTTCCGCTTATCAAAAGGACTCCGACAATAAAATCGCAGCTTATCGAGAACATAAGGGCTGTGCTCTACCAGAACTCTGAATACAGGAGGAAATTCCTGGACAAGGTGGGCCACAGGATTTATGACGGCTGGATAAGGGGCAAGAAGGAAGAGTGGGTAAGGCTTAGCTTTTTCGGAGGCGGAAGGCAGGTTGGAAGGAGCTGCCTTTTCCTGCAGACTCCAGAGTCAAGGGTTCTTATCGACTGCGGAGTTGATGTTTCTTCAGATACTGCAGCATATCCAATGCTTGAGGCTCCTGAATTCAACATAAACGAGCTTGATGCAGTCATTGTTACGCACTCGCACGTCGACCATTCAGGATTTGTGCCGTGGCTGTTCAGGATGGGCTATAGAGGGCCTGTGTACTGCACTGCTCCGACAAGGGATGTAATGTCCCTTCTTCATCTGGACATGATTAAGATTTCAATGGCAGAAAGAAAAGATCCGCTTTTCACGTCTGACGATGTCAAGGAGATGGTCAAGCACACAATCTGCCTCAACTATGAGGAAGTCAGCGATATAACACCTGACGTAAGGCTTACCCTTTACAATTCAGGCCACATCTTGGGCTCTGCAATGGCACATATGCATATCGGAAACGGGCTTCACAACTTCCTTTACACAGGAGACCTGAAGTTCGGCAAGACAATGCTTCTCGAGGCTGCATCAACAAGGTTTCCAAGGCTTGAAACACTGATGATAGAAGGAACCTATGGAGGCAAGTCAAACGTGCTTCCTTCTGAAAGGGACCAGACAGATGAGCTGAAGAAGATAATCAAGGACACTATCGGAAGGGGCGGAAAGATACTCATGCCTACGCTGGGCTCTGGAAGGGCTCAGGAGGTCATGATAATGATTGAGTCAATGGTCAGGAACGGAGAGCTTTCCGAGATACCTGTTTATATTGACGGAATGGTCTGGGACATTACTGCAATCCACACCGCATACCCTGAATTCTTAAGCATGTCTGTAAGGAAGCTTATATTCCACAGGGACCAGAACCCTTTCCTCAACCCAATTTTCAGGAGGGTTGGCTCGTCAAAGGAGAGGAAGGAAATCCTTGAAGACACAGGGCCGTGCGTGATTCTCGCAACTTCAGGAATGCTTGTAGGCGGGCCTTCTGTCGAATACCTCAAGAACCTTGCATCAAACCCAAGGAACAGCCTTGTGTTCTCATGCTACCAGGGAGAAAACTCGCTTGGAAGGAGAATACAGAACGGAGAGAGGGAAATAGTGTTCAAGGGAGCTGCAGGCCCTGAGATATGCAAGATAAACATGGAAGTCACAAGGATTGAAATCACAAACCACTCAGACAGGAAGCAGCTTATGGCGTTTGTGCAGAGATGCACTCCAAAGCCAAAGAAGGTCATTGTCAACCACGGCGAAGACTCAAGATGCCTTGACCTTGCAAGCTCAATCCACAAGCTTCTAAGGGTTGAGACCATTGCGCCAAGAAACCTTGAAGTTGTAAGGCTGAAGTAGTTTTTTTGTTTTTGTCAGTCAAGCCCAAGCTTCCTGAAGAGCTCTGAAGGCGGCAGTTTCTCGAGCTCATTTTTAGCTGCTTTCTTCTGTTCAGCGCTTAGCTCTTTTGCTCTGCCTCTCAGCTTTTCAAGGCCAATGAGTGCATTCTTCCTTTCATAATCCTCAATATTTTTCCTTATTGAGTCGCGGATAAATTCAGTCATGTTGCCAAACAGGCCGTTGCTTATTGCTGCCTGGATGCCTAATTTCATCTTCTTATCGATTCTTAGATGCACAAGTTCGCCCATATAACATTTGTATACTTAATTGATATATAAACTTTTCTAAGCCATCCTTCAATATCTTAATTACTCATAAGTAGTTACAAAAGCGAAACATTTATATAGGAGTAGTCCTTATTAGTCTCGGGTGTGGTACTAAAAAGAGGCATGACAGTAATGGTGTACAATGAAGAACAAGCTATTCATGCTGGCATTTGCATTCATATTCATCTTCGGATGGTTCTGCAGTAGTGCCTACTCCAATGTTGTATCCCAAATCTCATTTTCATACCCTTCTTCAGCAAGCGTTGAAACTGCTGCAGGAGAAAAGGCTTCATCTTCATTTTTTGGAAACAAGGAAAGGGACTCTCCTTCTGACTGGATAAAGCAGGAGCAGATTGAAGTCTATGGCGACAAAGTAATACTGCAGATTGAAGACCCGCAGTGGGCAGTGTTCACAGACACAAACAGCATGGACCCTTTGATTGATGAAAATTCGCATGCAATCCAAATAAGCCCTAAATCACCCGAAAGCATAAAAATAGGCGATATCATCTCATATGAGTCAGACCAGTTTGACGGAATAGTCATACACAGGGTCATTGACCTAGGCATGGATGAAAAAGGGTGGTATTGCAGGGCAAAAGGAGACAACAACCCTTTTGAGGACCCTGGAAGGATAAGGTTTCAGCAAATCAAGAGGGTGCTTGTAGCAGTCATATACTAAAATGGAAAACGAGCCAGAATTTATTGAAATGAAGCCGAGCAAAATAAACCGGCTGAAAGTCATGTACAATATTGAAATACCTCCTGCAAAATGGATGAATTTCTGCCTTAGCCTCGGCGATGAAAACAACATGGTCCACAAATCCAAGGCGCTTGCGCTCAAAGACCTTTGCGTTTCACTTAGGAAAGGCAGTTCTTTGGAAGACTCAATTTCAGACATTCTTAGGCCTTCTGCTGTAAAGGCAGGAATCCTCATAGATTCTTCAAATGGCATTCAGAATAAAGAAAACTTAGATTCAGGCGATGGCGAATCAAAAGCAGAACTGCCTAAAGAAGTCCAACCCTCTGAATCTAAACCTCAATTTGATATTCCTAAAAATGGATTTCAGGAAAAGAGTGGCAAGCAGGAAAAAGAAAACTGCCTTGAGCATTATGCAAATACCCCTCTAAAATCATCAAGCATGGACCCTAAGAAGATGGATGAAGCAGCAGATTTTGTTGCAAGGCAGTACATCGGCCTTGAAAAAACTGCAGGGGGCGTTAAAAAAGAGTGGGGCCTTATCTCAAAAGAAACTGCCCTCAAACTGGTGGGAGAAGCTGTAAGCGAAGATGGCATAAATCCAAAAGATATTAGGCTTTCAGACATACTAAGCAAAATTGACAGGAAGAAATGCTTTGTAAGGGTTACTGATGACAATCATTCCTCTCTTCTGGAACAGATATACCATGTGATTGGAATAGGCGATTCCACAATGAGGACAAAAAGGTCGAGAGATGCAGTCAGGAACAGCTATGGCATGCTCAAGCCAGAGTTCAAGAATGACAAAGAAGCAATAAGAATGCTTATCGAGTATGGGCATTCAATTTTTGCAGACCAGAATTCTGCTGCGCACCTTCCCCATGAATTTTATAAAATGGTTGAAGGCGAATCAGATTCAAAGAGCCTGTCCGAAAGGGTAGGTGAATACTCGTCAGGAATTTTCAGCGGAACAAAGAAGATATTCAAGGCAGCAAAGGACGGCCTGACTAAAAGGATTTCAAGAAAGAAAGAAGATGAGAGCAGCAAAACAGAAGAAAGCGTTGAAAATGCTAAAAATGCTGCCAAGATTCAGCCTGCCAAGCCTGAAGAAGAGCCTGAAACTTACAGCGTTAATTTTGAGGACATAAAGAAATGGTGCTATGAAAACACTTTTGGCAGCACATCGCTAAACCCTAAGATGGTTGATAGCGAGTTTTCAGCTTCGCTTAATGAAGCAGGCCTTAACCACGATGCAATCCAAATCTATTTCAGCAAGGAAAATTATAACAGCCAGTGTGACAGCCTGCTTGAGATATTCAAGAGCAGATACAGCTCGCTCGAGCAGAAGCTTAATGAAATTTCACAGGCAGTTTCCAAAGATTCAGCTGATGAAAACGATGGCAGCTATGCAGAAGGCGCTGAAGAAAACGAGGAAGCGATTAGTTTTGATAAGCTCTCTGAATTCTTGTCTGAAAAGGAGGAAGATGAAGAGGGTGCTGAGCCTGGGCAGAAGCTGGGCGCAGGCAGTTATAAGAATGCTAAAACCAGGGGCAGCAGCAATACTGCGCCTGACCAGTTGAATGAAGCGGAAATTGATTTTAGTTTTCTGCATGAATCTCCAGAGGAGAATAACCTCCAGAATGAAAATGATGAGCCTGAACAGGGAGGGCTTGAAGCAGAGGTTTTGGAAGCCTACAGGCTTGAAGAAGTGCAGAGCTACATGTTTGGGCTGTTCAACCTTGGTGAAGAGAGCAGGAATGAGTTTTATGAGGCAGTGGTCAAAGGGATAAATGAAGGCGGCTACAGCGTTGTCGAGGTTGAAAATGTGCAGGGCGAGCTTAAGTTCATAGATTTCAATGTTGAGCTGGAGGAATCCGAATCATTTGAGTCCTTGGTTGAGTACCTGCAGGACTATCTTAAAGACTATAAACAGGGCAAAGCATCTGAAAAGGATGGAAACAGCAGTGATGCAGATGACATTTCTGAAATGCCTGAAGACAGGATGATAGATGGCGGAAGCAGCGAATCACTCGAAGAGAAGGCAGAGAACGGGCCTGTGCCTGAAGCGATTGACCTTTCTGTCATTCCAGGCTACCTTGCAGAGCTGGAAAGTGAGCAGACAAAAACAGATACTGCTGTCAGGAAGAGAGAAAGGCTTATTCTTGAAAGGGATCTGGCAAAGCAGAAGTCAGAAAAGCTTGAGAAGCAGATAAAAGAGCTCGGAAAAAACATCAATGTTAATGAGATTTATGTTGCGGCAAAGCTTAATTTTTCATTCAAAAACACAGTAATGCCTGAAAAGCCCAGCGATGCAGAAAGGCAGAGAATTGAAGCCAACCAGCATCTTCAGGACTTGATTCGCAAAACAGACAGCGTAAGCGAGGATTTGATGCATCTGCACAAGCTGGAGGTCGCAGGAGCTTATCTCACAAGGGAGTATCTTGAAGCCCAGCTTAATCAGGCAGAAAACCTTGAAAATGCAAGGGTTATTGACGAGCAGATACTTGGAAGCCAGAAAAAAATAAATGAGCTGTCCAAAAAGGTTGAGGAAATGAGCCAGAAAGGCTCTGAAACATATTCCAAGCTGAAAGCTGCTGAAGAATATGCAGGCAGCCTTCTAAATAAATATTCAGAAGACAGAGTCAGGTATCAGGAAGAGATTAGTACAAGGGACAAGCACATAGCAGATGTCCTTAACAGCAACCAGGAAATACTCAAAAAGCTGAGAAAAGAGAAGGCTGAAAGGCAGAAGGTTGAGTCTGAAAATAAGCAGCTTGCAGGAGCAAAACAAAACCTTGAAGAAAGCGTCGAGAAGCTTTCAACAAACCTTGAGACAGAAAGAATTGAAAAGAAGAATGCGCAGGAGCGCGCAGCATTGGAGTCTGCTGAAAAGCACAAATACATGAGGAAGTACAAGAGGGCTGCAGCAGTGCTCGGCCTGATTGCATTGGGCGCTGCGGTTTTCGGCGGAATAAAAGGCTACCAGCACTATTCTCTTCTTGAAGCAAACCAGTCTGCGTCTGCAAAGATTAAGCAGATAGGCGATGACTACAAGAAGTCTGTTGACGAAAAGATAAGCCGGATAAAGCCGTTCTACAACAAGTGATTTTTTTCTTCTAAACAATTAAGTTTTTATATGCTTTGAGCTTCTCCAGCAGCATGGAAAACATCGAGAAGTGGAGAAAGGCAGGCAGGATAGCTGCAGAAGTGCGCGAGTACTGCAAATCCCTGGTAAAGCCTGGCGCAGGCATTCTTGAGGTTTCAGACCTTGCAGACAAAAAGATTTATGAGCTTGGGGGAGAGCCTGCTTTTCCGACGCAGATAAGCTGCGACTCGATTGCAGCGCACTACTGCGCAGACCCGGATGACAAGATATTGTTTGAAAGCCAGGTCTGCTCGATTGATGTAGGCGTCCATGTTGACGGATTCATAGGAGACACTGCAGCAACTGTCGACCTTTCAGGAAAATATTCTGACCTTGTCAGGGCTTCTGAAGAGGCGCTCAAGGCTGCAATAAAAACAGCAGCAGCAGGAGTAAAAGTCTGCGAGATAGGCAGGGTTATACAGGAGGCAATCTCATCATTCGGGTTTGTGCCTATCAGGAACCTTACAGGCCACGGGCTTTCGCAGTATAATATCCACGACAAGCCCACAATCCCAAATTTTGACACAGGCGACAAAACAGTTCTCGAAGAGGGGATGGTTGTTGCGATAGAGCCTTTTGCAACAGACGGCAGCGGCATAGTTGTCGAGGCAGAGCAGGGCAACATATTCTCGCTGATTCAGAAAAAGCAGGTCAGGGGCCAGTTTGCAAGGGAGGTAATGAAGGAAATAGAGAAGTACAAAACCCTTCCTTTTACAACAAGGTGGCTTACAAAAAATATTTCTCTTCCAAAAGCAAGCTTTGGGCTTAGGGAGCTTCTAAGGGAGGATGTGCTTAGGTGCTTTCCTCCTCTAAGGGAAAAGACCAAGGGCATTGTAACCCAGGCAGAAAAAACAATTCTTATAGGCGATAAAGTGGAAATCCTTACAAAGTGATGCCCATCTTGGCAAGCGCTTTATCCCACATCATGCCTACCTTCATCATGTCTGTCTTGAACTTGTTTGACACCTTGTAGGTTTTCTTGTAAAGGTCATAGTCGATAAGCCCCATTGCCTTCATCGGCGTCAGAATCCTGTCGTAAAACTGCCTTTTGTTGTATGCAAGCCTTACCTTTTTGTTCTTGTAGGGCTCTTCGTCGAGAACCGCCTCATACTTTCCGTCGTGCAGGAGTGTTGCAAACATTGACATTTCTGTCTTTGTTATTTCTCCCTTGTTGTCTATCATGTATTTGATTAGCTCTTTTGCAACTATCTTCTGCTGTTTTGTTGCAAAAATTACCTCAAACACGTCCTGCGGAAAATTGAACCTGTCAAATAAAATTACCATTTTTTCAGCCTATCCTCTCTTGCCCCAAACACATCAAAGCATTAAAACACATAGTAGTATATAAATGTTGCTATCCGTATTTTAAGAGCATATATACAACCCAAGTATACCAAATAGAAATATTTAAATACTAGTTCTACTCTAGATATAATAGTATACGAAAGCATATACTCATCGGTTGGGCTCTCTCTGAGGCTTTCTCAAGAAACCACCCCCACAAACCCTCTCGTTCAAGGGGGCCCAACCATCATAATCACGGTTTTTTGAGGCAAAAAAAACGCGCAATGCACAAACAAAGGGACTAAAAGGAGGTTGGAAAAATGGACTTTATCGTGGAGAACGCTACCAGGGCAATGGATGAGCGAAAAGAGGAAATATCAGTGCCGCAGGCAAACATCAAGGTTATCGGCGTCGGCGGAGCAGGCAACAACATGGTCAGCTGGCTCTATAAGAAAGGAATCAGGGGCGCTGAAATAATTGCATGCAACACAGACCAGCAGCATATTGACGTTTCTGAAGCTGACAGGAAATTTCTGATTGGCAGGGAAGTTACAAGGGGACTTGGGTGCGGAGGATTCCCGCAGAAGGGAGCAGAGGCAGCCCAGGAAAGCATGATGAGGCTCAAGGAGACCCTTAAAGGAGCTGACATGGTATTTGTCTGCGCAGGAATGGGCGGAGGCACAGGAACAGGCGCATCTCCAGTCATAGCATCAGTCGCAAAAGACTCAGGAGCAATTGTCATAGGCACAGTCACAATGCCTTTCAAGATTGAAAGGGCAAGGGTCGACAAGGCAGAGTTCGGCCTCAAGCAGCTGAGGAATGTTTCTGACACAGTAATTGTCATTGACAACAACAGGCTTGTGCAGATTGCAGGAAACCTTCCAGTCCAGCAGGCATTTGCAGTCGCAAACGAGCTTATCTCAACAATGATTAAGGGAATAGTCGAGACAATTTCAGTCCCATCGCTTGTCAACCTTGACTTTGCAGACGTAAGGGCAATCATGACAAACGGAGGAGTTGCAGCAATCGGAATCGGCTCATCAGACACAAACAACAGGGTTGAGGAGGCTGTCAAAGGCGCTCTCGCAAACCCCCTGCTTGACATAAACTATGCAGGCGCAACAGGCGCAATACTCCACGTCTCAGGCGGGCCTGACATGACTCTTGACGAAATCAACAGGATTGGAGAAATTGTCACTGAGAACATGGATGCAGATGCAAACGTCATCTGGGGAGCAAGGGTTGACGAGGAATTGAAGGGCAAAATCACTGTGATGACAATCATTACAGGCGTTAATTCCCCTTGGATACTCGGCAAGGCAGACCCAAGGAAGCCAAGCTCTCAGGCAGTGGCATTTAACGATGATTTGGGCATAGAAACGCTCAGATAAAACAAAAAGCGGCTATCTTTTTGTAGACGGGTTTTTTTCTTTTTTTTTTCTTTTTCTTGAAATTTTAAAGTCAAGCAAATGATTAAATAATGCTTAAAATTAAGAATAATCCTGAAAATAAAAAACTAAATATCTTTAATCAGCTTTTCCTCTTCACTGCCTGTTGCAAGCTCCTTCACTTTCACTTTTCCTGACTTCAGCTCGTTTCCGCCTATTACTATGAGGTATTTTGCGCCAATCGTGTTTGCATAAGCTATCTGCTTTCCGAGCGCCCTTCTCATAAAATCAGTTTCAACAGAATACTTTCCTCTTAGCTTTGAAACAATCTTAAGCGCTTCCTTCCTGCACTCTTCGCCCATTACTGCAGCATAATAGTCAGGCCCCAAAGAAACTTTGGGCATCATCTTCTTCTGCTTCAAAAGCAAAAGCATTGTTGTAAGCCCCATTGCAAATCCTGTTGCAGGCTCTGGCTGGCCTCCGAACAGCTCGACAAGGTTGTCATACCTTCCTCCGCCGCAGATGCTCCTTAGCTCGCCTTTTTTGTCGCAGATTTCAAAGACTGTCCCTGTGTAGTATGCCAGCCCTCTTGCTGTTGACAGGTCTATTTTGACAAACTTAGAGTCAAGGAAGCTGTAGACCTCTTTCAGCTCGCTGAATCCTTCTGAAGCAAGCTCATTCTTCTCAATAATCTCCAATTTTTCAAGAGTGTCTGCACTTAGTATTTCCTTCAGCTTTTTCAGGTCTGCCTTCTTTACTCCAGCCTCTTCAAGCATCTCGTCAAAATCTTTTTCAGATGCAAGCTTCTGCCTCTTGTCAATAACCCTTATGACTGCCTCTATTTTTTCTTTTTCAGCAAAATCAAGAATTATGCCTTCGAGCAGCTTCCTGTTGTTCAGCTTGACGAAAAAGTCATTTTCTCCAAGCCCGACTGACTTGAGAAGCTCAACTGCTATTGATATGACCTCTGCATCAGCTTCAGGATATTTTGAGCCGAATATCTCAACTCCCATCTGGTAGAACTCCCTTAACCTTCCAGCCTGGGGCCTTTCATACCTCCACATTTTTGTGGCATAAGACCATTTTGCAGGCCTTAAGAGCTCCTTCTGCTTCTGCATAAACAGCCTTGTTGCAGGCACTGTAAGGTCAAACCTCAATCCAAACTCTTCATTTTCCCTTTTTGCAAGCATGAATATCTGGCTCTTTATCTCCTCGCCCGACTTCTTTGCAAGAAGGCCGACATTTTCAAATGCAGGAGTCTCAATCTCATTAACACCATACTTTCTGCAGATTTCCTTGAACTTGCCGAATATGAAGTTCTTGACTGCCTGCTCTTCAGGATAAAAATCCTCTGTGCCTTTTGGTTTCTGGAACATGCTAATTGCCTCCTGTTTTATTGTTTAAAAATTTATTGTTTTGGAAATAAAGAACATTGGCTATTGCCTCGCTTCGTGCCGAACATTCTAACGCTTCCTGCAAGGAGTCACGTGTTAAGCGGGTGCTGTTGAGAGTACTGCGCTGGGAGGCAATAGCCTTTTTCCAGCCTTTAACATTAAGGGCGGCAAGGGAGAATCGAACTCCCTCCTCAGGATTGCTGCTGTTATAAGCATCCACAGTCCCGTATTCTGCCGTTAAACTACTGCCGCCATAGAAGAATCTATCTGAATCTAAAACAGGATTTGAAATGATATAAAGACTTAATTTAAGAATATTTTTTTGGCTTAAATCTTCCACAATAAGAGAATTAGAACTATCAATAATGAACATAACCAGCACTCAATGTGCCTTTATCCTCGAATGATAATTTTGCATTCATTTCAAATCACTAAGGATGGTAAGCTCTCCAGGTATATAAGGCTTTCGGTTTTGTTATCACTAAATGGTGAAATTTGCTTGCAATTATTGCAGCAGCCTTTCAATAAGCTTTATATACCTCGGAATATATAACTGGGTATAGCTTCAAAAGAGGGAGTTAGTCGTTGGGGGAGCATTGAAATCTAACTCGAATGCAAAGCTGTTTTCAGTCGTTCTTATAGCTGTTTTTATCTTCTCCTTGTTTCCTTTGCAGGCTGCTGATGTTTTTGCTGCAAATGTTTGCGATACTTGCTACACTAATGATGGCATCTGCTCTGCTTCTGAGTGCGAGGGCGAGCTTGGGTGCCTGTGGTGCGAGTCTTCGTCGTGCGATCAGATGTGCCCTTGTGTTCCAAAATCACAGGGATGCACTGGTTATGGCGTGGGTGTCAACTGCCAGTATGATGAGCAGTGCGCTTCAAACCTTCATTGCTCTGGAAGGAAAGGCGGCTCTGTTTTTGAGCAGGCGTGCTGCCCTGACGGAAAAGAGTGGAACATCCAGACAAGGTCGTGCGGCGAGCCTGGGGATTTGGAATATCCGAGCTATGCAGATGCTCCTTATTTTTCAACTTTTCCGATAAACCCGGTTAATCCTTCTCCTAATAATAATCCGTCTCCAGTTCAGTATATATGCAGGCCAGGCTCATGTGTTGGCAAAGACTCAAACTGCGACGGAAAGCCTGATGCAATATGCTCTGCCCAGCCGGAGGTATGCGACGGGATTGACAATGACAAGGATGGAGTTGTTGATGACGGAGTCTGCAGCCAGGACTGCTATTCATGTGGGAAGGGGGTATGGAACGTCTGCGACAAGGCTGAATGCGAAGGCCTTGGGAAATGCAGTTTTTCAAAAAACTGGGTTGGTGGTGATTGCAAGCCCGCGCCCAACCCTCCTGTCTGCATCCCCGAGGTTTTGAATGGGGTTGATGATGACTGCGACGGGCTTGTTGATGAAGGACTGAATATTCCTTCTGAGTCTTTTATTGACGGCAGCCAGGATGCCTTATGTATCAAAGACCGATGTTGGAATGGTGACAATGACTGCGATGGAATCCCAGATATTGGGTGTCAGAGCCCTGCATGCCTTGTTGCATCGAAGGAAATATGCGACAGAAAGGACAATGACTGCGACGGAGTTATTGATGACGATTGCGGCTCATGCAATATGTGCGGCAAAGGAACAATCAATATTTGTGATAAGAAAGAATGCGAGTCTTTAGGTCCTGGGTGTGTATTTCATCTTGGATTCTTTTACAATTCATGCACAGAATCGATTTCAGGCATGCCTGCTAACTTTGTGGAAGAAGTATGCAACGGAATTGATGATGACGGAGACAAGGCTGTTGACGAGAACTGCTATCCAGAGCCTTACAATGAGATTAACTCAAAACCCACGTTTGAAGAGATTGTCAACAATTTGCGCAATAAGGAATGCAAGGATACTTCTGACTGCGGCGGAATTTTAATATGCACTCAAGCAGGCTACAAGAATGTTTGCTGCTTGCCTAAAGAGACAGGCATTGCAGGCAGGTGCTTTGAAACGCTTAAGGCTGACAAAGGGGGCTGCAATGAAAATAGCGAGTGCCGAAGCGGTTACTGCTCAAAAGGAGTGCAGAGCTATGATGCCTCAATGCTTAAGCCAATCAACAATTTTATTGGAGTACTTACTCCTGATGATTCTAACTTTAAGGCAGGCAAGTGCTGCCCTCCTGGCACAGATTATGATTCTGCGGAAAAAGAGTGCATTGAAGGGGGCACGTTCACAAAAAAGGGAGATTCTGATTATTGCAAAGAAAAGCAGATGAAAGGGTATGCCTGCGAAGATGGTGAAGGCAATTGCAACTATGATACTGAGTGCAGGGAAGGGTCCTATTGTGCAGATTCATTCTGGGGGAGCATCTGCTGCCAAAAAGGCACAATCCTCAAGGGCGGAAAATGCGTTGAAAATCCAGCTAAAGAATGCGCAGAATGCCAAAATGACGGAAGGTGCACAGAAACAGAATGTGTAGGTATTTCTGCAAAATGCACTTTTGATGCAAGTCTAAGTAAATGCTATGAAAAATCTTCATTGGCGCATGATGAAGGCGACTGCAACACAGGGCTGGCATGCTCTGCTGCAGGTGAAGTTCTTGAGTGTTCAGTTTATCTTAATTATGGGGTTTGCTGTTATCCATGGGAGCAGCAGAACTCTAAAACAAGAAGATGTCAAACCAAGTGTGCTTCTGAATTCTGCGATTTGGATAGTGATTATTTCAGCTCGGAAATTGAGATGAGATATGGGGCAAATCCCTCAATTAAGGAAGACACTCCATTAAGAAGGTTCATTATATTTGAATGTGATTCTCCTTTTGATTATTTGAAATATTCTAATCCTGGCTTTTTGCTTAAATCCATTTTTGAACAAACACTTCCTTTTGTCTTTGGGGTGCCAGGGTTAGCTGTTGACAGACTTTACAAACTTATCAAAGGGAGTGAAGTCCAAAAAACATTGTTCCAAGATGCAGGTATCTTTGTAGGTGTTTACTCGGGAGCTATTTATGGGCTGATGGATGATATCAACTTTGCAGGAAGTATTGCCTACACCGCAAGCCCCATGGGCATTTCTGAGAGAATACTTGAACTTTCTAGGAAGCAGAATGAAGTAAAGTCAAGGAACCCTGAGTTTGAGAAGCAGATTGAACCCGAATCTTATGAGATTGATTCAAGTATTAGAAACAGCATATTTTCAGGGATATCAAATATGGCCTACGAGTCTTATGATGATATGTTCAAGAAAAGCGTGATGTCTAAAATTTTCCGTATTTTCAAGCCGGAGGAGTGCGAGGCAGCGGGGAACTGCTATAAAATGGTTTACACTAAATCTTTTACTTCCGGATTTATGGGCGGATATGTAATCGAGCAGGCTTTGCTTCTTGGAAAAATAGGGGGTTTCCTTATTAAGGCAGCAGGAACAGGTGCAAGCGCTGCAGCAAAAACATTAAGAATTGCTGGGAAGACCTTCCAGTTCATAGACAATCCCCTGAAATACATGGTTTTTGACCCTATTGGCGAGCTCATTCAGCACCAGAAATTATTTAACAAGTTTGGGGAAGAAGGAACCAAAATAATATTCAAGGGCGGTGAAAAGGAAGCTGCCAATGCTCTTGAACTTTCTAAAATAATTTCCAAAACTCCTTTATGGAAAACAATTGACGCAAACCAGTTCAAGACCCTGCTTGACAATTTTATTGATCTCAAAAATCAGCTTGCAAAGGTTGTAGGGGATGACTCCAGTGCAATATTAGCTGCAAACGACCTTATTAAAACAAGCCTAGGGCAGAAGATAGTTATGCAGGGCGTCGGAAAAGGAAAGTGGTCTGCTTCATCAGTATATGAGCTGCTACAGCAGATGCACAGGCAAAGCTTCAAGCAGGTTGATGAGGCTTTTGGTGTTCTTGATTCAGAAGCTGTAGCAAGATTCGGCAAAGAGCTTTCTGAATTAGAACAGGCTGCTTCAAAAGAGATGATTAACAGCATGTTCAAGAAAAGCAGCCTTGCTGATGTTCTTAAGCAGTTCAATTCAGGTGCAAAGCTTTCAACGATTCTCGCTTCACTTTCAGATTCAGCAGATTATTTCATCAAGAATAACAAGTGGGGCATTGAATATGTGCAGGACGCTGCGCTTAAGGCAGCTGACGGAAAGAGGATACCCCTATTTAGGGGAATTGCGCTTAAGAGTGAAGCTAGTCCGAATGTTTTTGACTCTTTTTCATGGAGCCAAATAACCAGTGGAGCCAGCTTGAAGCCACACAATGAATTTGCAAAATCTACCGATATTGTTGACCATATCAACTCAGGAGGATTTTCTAAAGTGACTAAATTTACCAGTGCAACTTCTGACCTGAACAAGGGGATAGCTGCAGGTTTTCATCATGCAAGGTTAGGGGATGGAGGGTATGAGATTGCAGTCGCAGTTATTGACAAAAGATATTCAGTGGTCATTGACGGTCTTGCAAGCATCAAAAAAATACCTTCTAACCTAGTTGATAGTGAAGTAAAGGCTGCTATGGATTTTGCAAAAATCTGGGATGAGCGCTTAATTTACAACGGAAATGTAATCTCAGATATTGTTGGTTGGTACAAAATAAAAATTCCAAAATCTGTTGAAAAAGAGCTGTTTGAATACTCAGGAAAGACAGCTAAATTTAAGGATTTTACAAAGTATATTGACACTTTCATCTCGAACCCTAAATATGCAGGAGACGCATCTGAGTGGAAGCACGTGACTGGCGCTTTTTCATCTGCAGAAAAGGTTGCGGATGATGTTGCTGACCCTGCCGCAACAAAAAGCCTTAAAGAATTTGATAACTCCTTCAGAGGCATAACCTATGTTGACAATGTAATCTCCAAGGCTGGAGGGGACTCAATCCTGAAAGGCCTTGCAAAGGATTATCCTTACTTGAGCAACATCAAGAAGAATCTTGAGAAGTTTGGAGTTACGCTTGAGGAAGGCTATGTGAGACCAGGCCTTGAGGCTGTTTACAATCCCTCAACAAAAAAGATAATTTTTGACGACAAGACAACTGTTTCCGGGCTGATGCATGAGCTGAGGCATTTCTCGCAGGACCGTGCAAGAGGGTTTGTGTCTGATAATTTTGCAGGTATTTATACTGAAATTTTGATTAAAATGAGAAAATCATTCCCAAGCCTTTTAGGCTCTGATGAACAAATGCTTCTAAAGCAGATAGAAACTTTTAAAATTAAAGCTTCTAAAGAAGAAAAAGAGGCAATCCTCAAATACCTTGATGAGGTTGATGCGTATGATTACACCCGAGACTTTATGAGGTCTTTGGGAGCGGATGTACCATCTGCATATAGCACCCAACAATTAAAAAATTTGGAAGGTGCTGCAAATATCCTTGCTAAGTACCCAATTTCAAAATGACAGCAGCAAAAAAAGTTTTTGGTGTTTATGAGATATTTCGAGTTTTGGATAGGCTTATCCCTGGATGCCCTAACAGAACCAAGGAAAAGCATTTCTGCGCTTTTACGTATGCATCTTTTGACCTTTTGCAGAAATGTGGTGAAGAGATTAAGGATATTGAATCTGCTGCAGCTGCAATTTGTTTTTTTGGGATTAATAAGGGCTATTTAAAGCATGCTACCCCCCAGAGTGTAGCCCATATTTTTAATTATACTAATAAGGATGTTAAACCATTAATTGATTTTCTGGAGAGAAATATTGCAAGGCTGGATATTGATGTGCTTTTAAGCGCCTGGCGCTTATTTAGTTTTGAGTATTTTAGGGAGGGCAGCCCTGTTTTGGAGCTTGCAATAGACTATGGGTGGTCTCCTATTGATGTTTATGCCCAATTTTATTTGGATGGCAAAGTTGTTTTTTATTATTACAATTTTGATAGTGTCCAACGACACGAGTTTAGTTTTGACAATGTTGTGCTAAATAAAATGGTTAAGGTTTTGATTGATATGGGCTTTTTGTCTTTGAAAAAAGACTGGAGCCCTCAAGTGAGGGATGATAATGTTTTTACACTTATTTTGAATCAGGGAGGAATGTCTAACCGGATTAGTGCAGATTCCGGTATTTTTGAGCTTCCTGATTTCCCTGATGATCTAAAGAAGGTTTTGAATCAATTGGACAGCTGGGTTAATGAACGTTTGAAGGATATTGAGCAGGTTAATGGAGTTTTTAACTCTGAGATGAACGCTGTTGCTCATGGTGAGTCTAGTTCTGATGGCAGGCTTTTTTTGGATTTCCTTGAAAAAAACAAGGAGCTTATCTCAAAGCTTGATTTGAAATGGGAGATTCTTGCTCTTGAGCGCCTGCCGGAAGAGCTATACAGCTATGATTTCAGAATTGGATATCTGACAGGCCTTCTCTGGTTTGTTACAAGGGAAATAACTAATTATCTGGAATGGACTTTGTCAGAACGAAATGTTAGTGAGGAATTAAAATTAAAGGCAAAGAATCTTAAGAATGAGTTGAGCATCAGCATTTTTAATTATTATTCGTGCAAGGCGGATTTTGTTGATGCGAAGCCGGTATGCATAGAAGAAACAAAAAATCTTGAGGGCAGATACAGCTTTTTCAGGAAAAACTGGGTGTTTGCAAAAAGGAGATGGGGCGATTCATCATCCTGGATGAAGGATAATTATCTTGAGGCGCAGGACTCTGCAAAGAATTCAAAGGAGATAATAAGAAATGCAAAAGCCTATTTTCACCTGAAGAAGATTGCAGACTCAATCTGGCTGGAGCATCATATTCAGGAGAACATTGCATGCCTTAAAATGGAGTTGTATAATTATGTGCTTTCCAAGGTGCAGTATTCGTCTTATGGTAATATAGAAGGCATGAATCCTTCAAGTGTTTTTGATTTTATGAGTTTAATAGACAAAAAAAAGGTTAGCCCCATTTTGAAAGGATTCATAAGCCTGCATCCGGCTGGTGAAAAATGCCTGCAGGTTGTTTCGGAAGAGGATATATTGCAAATGATGGCTTTAGCTTTAGCAAATAATTACCTTTCAGAAAAGTTCAGCAAGGAATCATTACCTCTTTCGGATGCAGCTATCAGCAAATTTTTGGAGGCTAATCAGGATTTAGTAGTCTCAATGCAGGCAGTTTTATGCATTTCCGAAGGCGATTATGGTGCATCTATAAATGAGCCGGTTAATTTTGATGCACATTCTTCTGAATTTTCAGGAAGTTTGCTTGAAAAAATCAGGCGGGATGATTTCTTTAAGGCAGCAATATCTCCATTTTTGGGAAGTATACTTAAGATGAAAGGAGATGGGACTGCAGAAATTTTCAATGAAATCTATTTATCCGGCAAATCATTTGCAGGCAAATGCGCACTTAGCAGGGAGGGCGTTGAGCGGCTCGTTCTTTTGCTTAATCGCAGAAACTTTATGAGAGGAAAAAAATGGCAGTAAAATTCAGGCTTAAGAATTTTGATGATTCGAGAAAAGTTTCCAGGGCTTTGGAATACCAGTACCCTGGAGGAATAGGCCATCCGACAAAGCCAGAATACATAATGCCTGTTTTTTCAGAGGGCATTTCCAAAGAAAGTTTTTTTGATATTCTACAGGATAATTTTGAATATGAAAAATGCGAAAGTGAGTCTGATGATTTTTTTGCTGTTTATGATAATGATTTTGTCATGGGCTTTTTTTTCAGCGATGACATGGGCAAAGTCCCCATGTTCAGGAATCTTTGGCATAATGGTGTGAGATCTTCAGTAATTCTTACAAGTGCAGCAAAGCCTGCAACCGCATTCAAAAATATATTTAATGTTCTTTCAGTATTTGCAGAGAAGGGCATCTTAGACAATGTTTTGGGGTCTCTTAGGTGCAGCATTAAAAATGGGCAAGTTATTTTTAACACAGTCCTTATCCAGCCAGAAAATGAGCTCTATAAAGAGTATGATTCTTCTTTTGAAAACCTGGAGTGTTTTAGCAAGCTAAGGCTGAAAAATGGGGGGATTCTTGTTTCTTTTGTTTATGAACTGAATGATAACCCTGAATGCAAACCCTCTCAATGGCTGGTTCCTTTGACTGGAGGGCATAGGCATTTTGAGATTAATCTAAAAGGGATTTCAGGACATTGCCGGCTCAATCTCTATGTGCTTTTCAGAGCATGCAAGGGCTCGGAATTTTTCAGGGTGCTTGCTTCAGACACAAGCGACATTTCAAGGCTTAAGTTGGGCAGCAGCAGGGTTTCATTTATTTTTGAGTCTGAAAGCATTGGCAGTTTTTGGAAGGATTTAATCTCAATTTTATCAAATAGGGGATTTGAAATTGTTGATTTTAATGAATTTAAAAAATATTTTTTGGAGTGCAAAGTTTCATTATATTCTGAATTAAATAATAATGAGGGGGGTATTTGAAGATGAAAAACAGATACCTTACTAACATAGAATTTGTAAATCCATTTCTCAAGAGGGATATGGGGAATTTAAACAATATAGGATATTATAAAAAAGGTTAAAATGGCAATAGGTGAAACTCAATTTTTATTGTTTATGAAAGGAGCGAGATTTATTCAGACTCTAGAAGGGATATCAGTTCTCGGAAAGGAATATAGGATTGAACCTTCTGAAATAATGAATTACCTTGCTTCTTTGGCAGGGGTTAAAATACTTTCTCCTTTTTATTTTTCTTTTGGAAAAGAGGGATCCAATTCAAATTCATGCGTAGTGGACGGTGAACTTAATTCAGGTGGAGTTTTGGGCAAAGAAGACTCAACGATTATCTCGTTAAGGTTTATTCCTTCTGCAGACTCTGAGAAAAATGCAGGATTCTTGATAGAATCTTTAGAAAAAAAGTTTAATCTTGAGCATGTCAAAGTAAAGGAAGGCAGGTTTTCAAATCCTATTCCTGCAGAATTAAGAATTAGCAGTTCAAAGATTTGCATAAATGATTTGTGCTTCAGGCTTTTGAAGCATCAAAATATTGAGGGGCAGATGGCCGAGCTTCGGAAGGGCGGCAAGGGCATTGTCCTGCATGCTGAAGAAGGGATTCTCCTGCATATCTTTGGCTCCAGTGAGAAAGGCAGCCTCAATCTGAATATACTTGGGAAAATAGATGCAGGCAAGAAAAGGTATTTCATCAAATTAGATAATTTTAATGAGCAGGCTAAAAACCTGATAGCAGATAAACTTGAGAAGTGAAAAATTTGAATAGTACTAAAATTATTTTGGATTACTGGAAGAGGCACATGAGCCAGCCAACTTTGAAAAGCCATGGAGCTGAAGATTTTAACTCATTAAACTGCATAAAACACAAAAAAGCGTTGGAGGTCACGTATTAGCATGGAAGAAATAGGCTGGCCTTTTGGCAAAGATGGGATTTATCTTAAAGTGAGTTTTAAGGAGGGGGATTTGGCGAGAATTAAGGAAATTATTTGGAAGATCCCTTTTAGGTGGCACTTTGCGGTTGAGGAAAATATCATTTATTTTTCCTGCTGCAGTTCAAACTCTTTTGAAAAAATTGACAGTCCAGAGGTTTTTTATTCTGAAGAGCAGGTTTCTGAAATTTTGAGTGCGTGCGATGAGGTTTCTAAGCTTAGTGTTTCTTTCGATTTGAGGGCTTTTCTGAGAACTCTTAAAGGGGGTGTTGAAACAGATTATTATATTGCTTGTCCAGATAAAGGGAGGAAGTACAATCCTTATAAGTCATTCAGCAAGTTTCTTGTTTTTAGGGATTCATATGAGTTTCATAACTTTTCTGAACTTGGAAAAGGTGAAAGAAGGTATGCAAAAGTTAAGCCTTATCCTGTGCCTCCTTATTATACTGAAACTCAGGTTACAATAGAGTGGGATGGTGATTTTGCGAGGGTTATTTCAGGCTCTAATTATTTTAGAATAGGCTATTCTTTTGGTTTGCTTAGGGATTTTAAGTTCAACATGAAGAATGCAAGTATGGGCGATATTGAAAAAAAGCTGAAGGAAGAGTTTGAGAAGAGAGGCTACACTATGGAGGGTTGGTTGGAATGAGCAAGGCAGTATTTTACATTTTGGCGGTTATGGTAATGTCATCGTTTGCATCAGCTGAGGTTTTGACCTATAAAACAGGAGCTTATGACATTTATGATGATGGAGATGGCTATGAACTGCTTGTTATAGAGAATGGAGAGCAGTGGGAGATGGAAAGCCAGTTTAATGAGCCTGTTTCAATGTCAACCTTTTCAGTTGCTTCAGACAAGGCTATAAAATCAGTAACACTGAAGGAAAAGAGGCTTCCTAAGGAGCTGACCCTTAACATTCCTCTTATTTATTACACTACTGATGAGAGCTTTGAATATCTGGACAGCGATTGTGAGGAAAACTTCAGGGATGCTTATGCTCTTATGTGGTTTGATACTTTTTCATCAAGCCCTACTATACTTGTTGAAATTCATCCTTTGGAGATAACTGACTGCAAAAATCAGAAATTTACTCTTTATCAAGAGTTGGATATTGAGGTTGAATACTATGAGGAAAACAAGATTAAGTCTTTTGAGCATAGTGAATTTGTTCCTGGAAAAGAGGCAACGCTAACCTTTGAGTTTGAGAATCTTGAAGGCAATGGCCAGCTTGTTGTTTCTAACGGCGTAGACAAAATATCGGAGAGTGTGGACTCTGAAACTATCGAGATTTCAATGTTTGTTCCTGAAGATATTGCTGACTTTTATTTTGCTGCAGAATACTATGAAGATGGAGATGTTGTTGACAGGCAGATAATCAGCCAGAGCTTTAAGTGGGGCAGTGTTGATTTCAGGGTGCTTGTTTCTGATGACAGGCTTGTTTTGCCTATTGCAGTGCAGGTTGAAAATCTGCTTGGCAAGGAAATCCCTGTATTTTTGGAGATAGCTTCTTTGGATGATTATTATAATGAAGTCAGCAAAGTTGAGAGGGTTGTTTCAGTTCCAAGCGGAGTTTCCATCAATTATGTTCAGCTGAACATAACAGAAGATGAAGCAGGGAATGATGTTTCTGTAAGGGCTGCCTACAATGGTGTTACTGAATTTGCAGAGCACAACAGCCTTGTTAGGTTTACTTTGGAGGAAGTGAGGAACGGGCTTCCGCAGGCGCCTGGAATTTCATTGTTCACAGAAGTTGAGAGCGAAGGCGATTCAAAAGCTGCAGAAGGCAGTGAAACTTCATCATCGTGGAAGGGCTCGACTTTTGTTGGCATTGCTGCTGCGCTTGCAATCTTTGGAGTTGTGGTTTACATCGCTTTCAAGTACCTCGGGAAGAAAGAAGAGTATTGATGCAATCTATGATTTTGCAGGCAAACCTGTTGAGGGAATAATCATGATGAAGATAGGATCAGGGGAAACAACCAAGGCATTGCATGTTTTGGAGCATATCCATCAGCCTAAAACTGGGCCTAAAATTGATTTATCTAATTTTGAAGATTGGATGATTATCTGGGATGAGTTTAAAATCGATTTTATAAGGTATATTGAATCGGTGATTCCTGCAAGCTATAACTCTTCAATAGGCAGAATCAGAAAAGCAGGTATGGAACATTTTTACTATCCCTTCTACAAACTGGAAGAATTATTTGAAAAAGCAATTTCTGAAAAAAATAAAAAATCGATCGATCAAATAATATGGTTTGCATCATTAAGGGGGCTTAAGTTAGATAATGCCCTCCTTCAAAAAAATCCTGAAATGCATGGTGCTGACATTTCAGAAATTAAGTGTAATGCCTATCTTGAGCAATACAATCAAGAGTATGTTAAAAAGAAACTTGAGAAGTCCATTTCTGATAATAATTTTTTAGAAGCTTCAAGGCTTTATACTCTTCTCGAGGAGGAGGAATACTCCCCATTTGAGGAGCAGATTAAAAATTGTTTTGTCAAGGTTTTAAGCGGTTGTGACAAAATAGACGATTTGGTGTTTTCAGACTATTTGAGGCTTTGTGAATTCAGCATGAGGTTTAGAGACCCCTTGTTTATTAAAAAAATTATAGAGGTTTATGAAAAAAAGATTCAAAAGAAGAATTCAAATCTAGTTTTTGAATTGTGGTGTTATGGGTCTGCAGGCATAGCCCAAAAAGTTTTGCCATTATTGCCGATTGTTAAGAGTGAGCTGGAAAGAATTGATTTTGGCAGAAAATATCTTTTGAGTTCAGAAGAGGTGCTTGACAAACTCAAGAAGGGAGATGCTGCATTCCTGGAAGAGTATTCTAAAATGGAAGATAGCAAGCTTATTCATGAGAAGATTCTTATCAAGCTTAACTATGATTTAGATTTTTTCAGGAAGCTCATCGCTCTTGAAAGCTATGAATCTGTTTATTTCCTTAGCGCTATTTATGCACCAGAATCCAATGGCGACAGTGCAGTTTTATACTTAGGCAAGTTCATAGGTGACAACTTTGAAAATCCTAAAGAGCTATTTTTGATGCTTTTTAGGGGATGTATTGAATTCCTCAAGGTGGACAAAGGAAAATCCCCATATGCAAGAAGGAATTTTGTTTTTGAGATTCTGTACCGGCTTTATAGTATTGATGATGTTCCGGCGGACATAAGCGCTGAGGCAAAAAAAATAGTTAGAGAAAGAAATATCTCTAATTTTTCAGAATCTGACAACAAGGCTCTAGACAGCCTGGAAGTGAAAAGCAGAAAATGAAAAAATTATTAGATATTCCCTATTTTATGCCCAAAGATTTAGAGCCAATTGTGAAAAAAGCTTACTCTCCCAGGAACATGCATGAAAGCTTTGAGCTGCATACATTGGTGGAGGCAGCGTGCGACCTTTTTCGGGATTTTAAGCTAAGCGCTTCATGCCTGGAGTCAGGGGTGGCTGCAATCTTGGCTTATGCCACCAGGCATGGATATCTTAATGGAGTTTCTGAGAAAGAAGTTCTTTCGTCCTTAGGCTATTCTGAAGAGGATTTTCAAAGATTATTGGGCTTTTTGGAATCCAACAAGGAGATGCTTAGCCTAAAGTTTAACATTAATGCTTTTAGCAATTCAAAAGGATTTTATTTCAGGGAAGGCAGCCCTGTTTTTGAGCTTAAGGTGGAGTATGGCTGGACTCTTGACACTGTTTATGCCCAGTTTTATTGTGATGGAAAGGTTGTTTTTTACCATTATACTTTTTTAAGTTTCAGGAGGCACGAGTTTTTTTTCGGAAGGGAAAACATTGAAAGGATTGTCAAGTCCTTGAAGGATATAGGCTTTTTGTCTTTGAAGAATAAATGGGAGGTTGATTCAAGGGATGATGATATCTTTACCTTGATTTTTAATGAAGGAGGCGTTTCCAAAAGTATTGAGGCTGATTCGTACATTACTGAGCTTCCAGATTTTCCTGCCCAATTAAAGCTGGTTTTAGATGAGCTGGGAAAATGGGTTAGAGTTAAGCGCAGCAGCATAATTTCTGAGAAAGTTTTAAGTGAGAACCTTAAGGCTGATGCTCCGGGCAAGTTTGATTTATCATAAGCTTTATATATTCCAGAGCATATAGGATATTTATAGCTTCAAAAGAGGGAGTTAGTTGTTGGGGGAGCATTGAAATCTAACTCAAATGCAAAGCTGTTTTCAATCATTCTTATAGCGGTTTTTATTTTCTCCTTGTTTCCTTTGCAGGCTGCTGATGTTTTTGCTGCGAATGCCTGTGATAAATGTTATCTTAATGATGGCATCTGCTCTGCTTCCGAGTGCGAGGGAGAGCTTGGGTGCCTGTGGTGCGGTGATTCAGACTGTGAAATGTGCCCGTGCGTTCCAAAGTCT
The DNA here is from genome assembly GCA_964414985.1 of uncultured Methanosarcinales archaeon. Taxonomy (GTDB): domain Archaea; phylum Nanobdellota; class Nanobdellia; order Woesearchaeales; family JAGWAF01; genus JAFGCE01. Next base: position 23,142 of record CAYPXA010000005.1, on the reverse strand, counting down.
CAGGGATGCACAGGCCACACTGAAGGAGTATTCTGCCAGTATGACAGCCAGTGCGCTTCAGGGCTTCATTGCTCTGGAAAGAAAGGCGGGATGATTTATGAGCAGGCCTGCTGCTATAAGGGGGAAGAGTGGTATGCTCAAGATAGGATATGCCTCGGCCCTGAAGAAGCATTAACACAACTATGGAATACTAATAAATTAGATGCAGGCCGCAAAAACCCGGAGGAATTTCCTGCTGAAGATGAGCTTATGACTCATTCAGATCCATCCCTTCAGAACACTGGCAGCGGTTTTCCACAGCCCATAATGTGCACTCCGAACTCATGCGAAAGCGGAGACTATAACTGCGACGGGATTGCTGATGCAATATGCTATGCAAAGCCGGAAGTGTGCAACAATATTGACGATGACAAAGATGGAGTTATTGATGATGGGGTGTGCAGCAAGGAGTGCAAATCCTGCGGAGGAAGGTTAGGTGGATTCTCCTGCAGCCAATCAGAATGTGAAATCCTTGGCGGATGCAGGTTTACGGGAAACTGGATTTGGGGCAGCTGCGTTCCATTAAATCCTGTGGCTTATAAGATAGATGAAGTCTGCGGCAACAATGTAGATGACAATCATAACAACCGGACTGATGAGGGCTGCGATAAGGAGCTTAACAAGCAGTATCTAGACTACCTGAAAAAAGCAAACATTTCCTCTGAAGACATTGGGCTTGGCGAAGGCTACCCTGATTGTGATTCTGACAAAGACTGCAAACGAGGCCTTCACTGCTCTTTTACGCAGGGCGGAAATGAAGATGACTTAAACTATATTTGGATTAAGAACTTTAATGGAATGGACTACTGCTGCGGAGCAGGCAAGGAATGGGACGGGCTAAAATGCTCGCCTGATAAAATGCCTGTTTTCAACCAGGAAGCTGCGTGCGTGAGCTGTGCAGGCGGGATTATGGGTTGCAGTGAAAAAAAGTGTGTGGGCCTGGGCAACTGCTGCTACCAAAGCGGAGTATGCCACTCTCTGCCATGCGAGCCTGAAGATTCTAATCTGCCTGAAAGCTGTTTTGACAGCATGCTTAACGGGGATGAGGCTTTTGTTGACTGCGGAGGGAAATGCAAGCCATGCGATAAAGGCATATACATATTTTTAGAAGATTCTGTTTCAAACATCCCTAATAAGCCTATTGAAGGGACCTGCTCTTTAGAAGGGATAATCAAAATGCCCGGCGATACGCTGACTCTTGCAGTGTATTCTCTCGATGCGGGAAAAATAACTGTTGACTATTCAGATTTGTTATCACCCATAGGCTTCAAAAGCAAGACTCTTTCAGTCAAAAAAGGGCTGAACAAGTTTAGGTTCCAGATAAGCATTAAAGCAGAAGGATTGCAAAGCGTGGGAGTTGAAGGAACATACCTCTTTTTTAATGTTGTAAAAAATCCCAGTGCAATCTTCATCACAGACAGGGAGCTGCTTTTCAAGGAATATAAATCCAAAGAGCAAAACCTTAATTCTGATGCCTACAAGGTGCTTGCTTCCGTATTCAAAAGGGCATATACTGACAACGGAGCAGTCTACTACCTTGACGAGCAGGAGGATATCCCGAAAAACCCGCGCCATAATCCTTCTGCAAGTGCGAAGGAAATAAATGGTTATGCATCTCAAGTCTCTGATTTTATAAGGAAAAAATGCACTGGCAGCTGCGACAGCATAATAATCATAGGCAGCAGCTCAGTTGTTCCTGGCAAGATTAAATCATTTAACGAAATGCGCAAATCCGGAGATGAATGGATTAAAGCCCATTCTTCTTTTGAAACAGACCAGCAGTTCATTCCAACTGCATCAACTTATGCTTCAGTCATTGCAGATACTGCCTCAATCTTAAGTGCAAATGTTATTCCAGCATTAGTCATCCCTGACTACATGTCTAAAAATGACCCTGACATAAAAGAGCTTCAAAAGCTGATTTATGAAACATTCAGCTATGAGGAGTGCGCCTGCTATGGTGAGTATATGGAGCCGGTTTATGCTGCGGATGGGAATGCAGTTAAATTAAAAGCGGTTAAGGCCCAAAGCAAAAGTGCACATTGCGGTATACTCCTCAGTGTCATAACCCAAAAAGAAAAAGAGAAGTGCGTTTCAGATTTAGAAAAAAAATATGGGTTTGATGAATTTTTCTATTATGAGCCCACAGGCCAGTTGGTTGATGTCTCTTCTTACAGCGAAAGGTGCAGGCAGAGGATTGCCCAGATAAACGCCAGCAACATAAATGATAGGATAAAATGCACAAACCCCTTAGTTGGCGAGAACTACTTTGCAGCAGGCAACAAGAGGCTTACCAGCCCGGATTCAGTTGATGTTATTGAGTCCAGAAAAACAGGCTGCGGAAGTTATAGCAGCGGCTTTTTTGATGACAACATTGTGCCTATACTCCTTGGAGATGTGAAGACAAACTCTGCGATTAAGTGCATAACACATTCAGATTCAATCTCACCTTTGGGCAACCCTGTTTTTTCGCTTCAAAGAAACCCCTGGACAAATGAAGGGGAGGCTATTATCCTCTATTCAGACAAAGAGTCTTCAGGCAGGATGCTGGCCCTTTTCTATATACTTATGAAGTCTTATGATCAGTGGAGGCCGGTCCCCGGAAAAATCGGATTCTTCACTGCAATTGACATTGCCAAGCTGGGGCTTTCATTTGTTCCTGTTGCAGAAAACCTTGTAGACCTTAGCGACATATGGGAATCATGCCAGGACCATCAGGCGTGGACTCCTGACGGCTATTCTCAAGGTATTGCCTCTGAAGCAGAATATGGGTACTGTGCATTAAGTGTAATTTCCCTGGTGCTTTTCTTCATCCCATACCTAAATGCACGGCTTATAAAATCAGCAGACAAGGCGGCAAACATCCTTGATGGGATGAAACAAGTTGAGGGCGCTGCAAAGCATTCAGACAATGTCAATGCAATTCTCCACTCTTTTTCCAGGACAGTTTCCAAATATGGCAAAACCGGGGGCAATACAGGCTCAATTGACCATCTTGCATTAGAGTTTAGCGATGAGAACTTCCTGAAGGCAATTTACAGGAGAATAAGCAATATGGGCGGAAGCTCCAAGCCAGCAGCAGAGATGAATAGGGTAATGGAAGGGCAGTTCAGGCTTGCAGATGCTCTGCAAAAAGGAAAGGAGGTTCCTACGCTAAAATACTTCCAGAATTTGGAAAGCCTGGCACATCTCAACAAGCAGGAAAGGCTTGCTAAAGGCGCTGAGGCTTATGCAGAGTTTTTGAGCAATATCGGCAAAGGGCTTGAAGCTGCTCAAAAAGGAAACAATCTAGACCTGGTGGATGACTTCGTAGAGTTTGCAGGAAAAAGGTTTGATGATTTGGATGCAGGCAAAATTGAGAAATTCTTTGAGCTTAGGCCGCTCATGAAGCAGCTTGGAATTTCAGTTGAGGCCTCATCAAAAGTTTCGCTCGAGGTTGCTGAAAAGGTTGTTAAGAGAAGTCCGGATGCTGCCAGGGCGGTTTTCAAGATGCTTGAGGGAATACCTCACAGGGCTAATGACGAGATGGTTGAGGGAATTTCCCGGATTTTAATCATGCATTCTGATGAGATATCCTCTTCAGTTCTTTCAAAAATAAGGCTTGCCAGCATCATGGATGATGCAAGAAGAGAGTCAGGCCCAATCCTCGAAATGATTTCTGAAAAGAGGTTCTTTGAATCAATGGCTTCTTCAGTTGGTGATGGCGGGCTTGAGGTCTTGAGGGGTGTTGAAATACAGGTTTGGGACTCGGCAAAAGGAAAATGGAAAATATTCTCCAGCTCCCATGAGATGGACCTTGTCGGAGTTAAAAGAGGAGCTGACGGCAAATTAACCATACAGGGATTTGGGGAGACTAAGCTGAACCCAAAAGAGTTGAGCAGCGCAGCAGACCAGGTTAACAAGGATATTTCCAGAATTAGCGAATTGCTGAACAGCCCAAAAGTGCCTTACAGGATTGCAAAAGCAGGGCAGGCATCAGGCGGAGCAGCTGATGAAGGGCTTGGGCTGATAAAAGGAGCATTGGATGACTCCAGCCTTAGAAAGAACTCAAGGACAATCACTTCAAAAGGAGGGGTTGCCGGCAAGTTTAATCACATTGACATGCAGTTTACTGCTGACGAGCTTGCAGAAGCGACAGGGCAGCTTAAGAAGGCAGATGATGCAGGCCTGCTTAAGAATATACCCTCTTACAAATCTGGAAAATTAGGCTATGTTGATGATGCCCTTGAGCCTTCTTCAAAAAAATCAGATTATCTTGATGATTTTGATGATGTGTTGGAGGAGGAAGAGGAGGAGATTCTGGATCTTATGACATCTAAGCAGATTGACGCTGCAGTCAAAAAATTTGGAGATTTGGCTCAAGCACAAAAAACCACTTTAAAAACCACTTTAAAATACCTTGATTCAGAAACAGGCGAAAGTGTTATTAAGAACATACAAACTTATGGCGGTTCAAAAGGAATCAAGCCGTATCTTGACCTTTTTGAAAAAGCAGATGAGGATGGAAGGAAAGCGCTTGCAATAATTCTGGAGGATATTTATGGAGACGCTGAAAAAATTGAGTCAAAACTAAGCAAGTATTCGTCTTCAAGCTTTATCCAGAACTCACAACTGGCGCCTGTAGGGGCTGCTGATGGTGATATTGTTCTGAGGGGCGCTTCATTTGACAGAGAAATGGTAAAAAACAACTACCCTCACATTTCCAGCTCTGCTATTGAGGGGGCAAAGGATGATTTTGCACAATTCATTTTTGATCATGGGATGAAGAAGCAGGGAACGTCAACAGACATTATTGAGCATCTTGATATCAGCACGCGTAATACTATTTATCATTCAGCTACTTTGGATGTTGACACTGCAGAATGGGCTGCTGGGAGAAGTGGTGATGGATTCATATTTGTCATAAAGCCTAAAGGCAAGCTAATAGATGTGAAAGATGTAATAAGCAAGAACCAGAAGCTTGCAGGGTATGCTCACGAGTTTGAACTAACAATTGTAGGCGATATAATTCAGGATGAGTTTGTAGGTGCAATACATATGAAAGGCGGCAAAATTATGGGTTATATGCCCAACCCAAACTTTGGAGGATGGTAAATGTTCAAGAAAGTAAAAGCATTCAAAGGCAATGAGGAAATTGATGTTTGGGTAAGTTCAGGCCTAAACGAATGTAAGTTTAAAAAGGCATTAATCACAACTGGAGGCGAAGTGCAGGATTTTTGCAATATGCTCAAGCTTGAAGAGCAGATGGACGGATTCAAGTTCAAGGCCTGCATCAACTGCTTTTTCTTTCATTACTTTTGCAAAGACTGCAAAATGTACGGCTCAAAGAGCTACTGCATGCCCAGACTTCATGCATCAAACAAAATAGAAAAGGAAAAAAATGCATTCATGGAAGAAGCAGGACTGAAATATGATTCAGAATATCTTGAATATTTTGAATTAAGAAGGCGAATGGTATGGGGTGGAAACGGGGAAAGGGTAAAAAAGTTCATGTTCGGCACTGAATCATGTAATAATTTTGAATACTGCAGCCAGGAGAATAAAATAACTGAAGTGGATGAACCTGGAAAATACCTGCAGAATACAAAAAATCGTTCAGGAAAAGAAGAAAAATGGTATTGGCCTGAGAAGAAGAAAGAATATTATGATAAAATGAAAAAGGCGCTTGAAAAAATAAACCTGAAATACAAAAAAGAGCTTGAAGCATCTGTCATGAAATCCAAAAGCATGTGTTCGGAGGCAAAAAATGGGGCTTGACGTGTCGTTTTTTGCTGAAGCAAAGGTGGACAGGGAATTTTTGTCAAAGCTAGATGGATTCCTCAAGGCCCACAACTCCTCATTTGAGAGTGTTACTCTAACCAAAAAAGGCCAGAAAGTATTTCCAGGAGAATCTTTTGAAGCAGGAGATGTTGAGGAGATAATATCCCTCCTTGAGAGCGAGGAGCATGAAGAGGCGCGTATAGGGTTTAATAAAACAAAGCTGGAGAATTTTCCAGTTTCAATCTCTTTTAACAAGAGCATGTGCAGCTTCAATTTTCTGGAGCCTTACAGGAACCATGACCCGGGCAGGATGATAGATGCCTGTATAGATCTGTGCAAGGCATTAGGTATCTTAAGAGGGTTTATCGGGCATGATTCTATTGAACTGGATACTTTCAAAGGGATGGATTATTTTATAGAAAAATTCGGCAGGGACTGCCGTGAAGCGATTGCCCTTGTCCTGAGCAAGAGTGCTTATCCAGGGGTGCATGCCACTTTTGTCAACAAACTTGAAAAAGAGGGTTTTATTGTGCTAACAACAATAGAGTATGCTGAAACAAAGGGGAAAATGCAGGATTAAAATGAAAAAAACAGCATGGGTGTTCATGTTTATCATAATGTCTTTCGCAGCTGCTGCAATACCTCTCCAAACAACTTTTGAGACTGGCGCAGTCGGAAGAGTTGAAGGCGATGCTGGCAGTGTAATTAAGAAGCTTAACGCAGGTGATATAAGCCTGGGCACTGCGCTGGCATACTCATCTTCAGATGATTTTGAGGTTTTTTCGCTTTATGAAGGGTTTGCGAAAAGCCCGGGCTTTAAATCATGCTCAAGAACCCAGTGCCATGACGATTCTGTTGCAGGAGCATGGTCCTGGTCTGATTTGACCCAAACAATAAACAAGCTGAATGCAAATTCCCTGCTTGTTTTGCAGCTTGATGAGTCAATGAAAGACCCGATTGGGTTAAGGAAAAAATCGATTCTTGAATTAAACCTGAACCCATGGCTTAGAAAATCAAATTTTTTCAAGCTGATTGTGGCAGATGTGCCTTATGCTCTTACTCACCCGCAGCGGAAAGAGCTGTTTTATGAAAATCTGGGCAAGGACTCCGCGGTGTTCATAGCGCCGGCAGCTTCGCAAAGCAGCCAGTTTGCTAATTTTATATCCTGCAATCTCGTGAAGCATTCAGATGCAGGCACTGCCTACAGAATTGCAAGAAACGCCTATGCCCTTCTCGCAAAGTCTGATACCAGCCTGCCTTTTAGCTGGAATAAGAATCTAGAAAACATTGAGACTATGCTGGCCTCATATAATTTTTACGGCCTGCCAACATCCTCAATATCAATTCCTTTAAAGTTTGATGAGTTTAAAAAAGCCAAAGAGTGCAACTCTTACACGGTAGATATATATAATACTGGTGAGCTTATAATCAGTGAATAACAAGGTGGGAAAATGAAATTTTTAATATTTGGAATCCTGGCATCGCTTTTGCTGGCCTGCAGCGCTTATGCTTATGAGGACTACCCTGCTGTAACTGAAACGTTTGAAGTGGAAATAGGGGATTATAATATTATTAAGGCTGATGACAGCTTTGATTACCTCGAGCTGGACATACCTTTTGAACAGTACAAATATGGGTTTAATACTGTAGTTCCGGCAATCATTCAGATGCATTCTTACCCAGAAGGCATTTCAATAACTGGTGTGAAGCTTGATTCAATGGAAGACCCTGTAACCATTAAGGCAAACCTGCCTGATTTCAATTTTAGGGAAGTTGTGGAAAGGGCATGCACAAATGAGCAGGAATCATTTTTTGAATTTGAGCCAACACCCAACCCTGAAGGCGGAGTTTTTTATACCATGCTCATTGTGCCAGTTGAGGTTGTTGACTGCGAGAATGGAATATTCAGGCTTTACAAGAAGATCAAATACCATTTTGAGTATATACCTCTGATTTCAGTCCACCTTTTGGCAATAGAAGCACCAGACGAAGTTCCTTATGGGTCTGGAATAAGCCTAAGCCTTGATGTGAAAAAAATGGTATTTGGAAACACCACAGCAAAATTTGAGCTCAAAGATGAATCTGGAGATGTCATCTCAGAAACAAAAGCAGAGGTCAGTGAGCAGCTAAGCACACTGGATCTATTTTTTCCGGTTTCACTTGATGCAGGCCTGCATGAGCTTACTCTAAGCTATTTGGATGACCATTGGCCAAATCCTCAAGAAAAAATATTTTGGGTAGAAGTAGTGCCATTCAAAATGGATTTTAGCATACCGGAAAGAGTAAGGCCTAACCAGCCTGTAACCATCAGCGTCGGCATTCCCGGCAAAAGCGGGCAGGAGTACTCATACTACATTGAGATTCTCCAGGGGCTGATGGTGTATGCAAAGAGTTCCGGCAATTTTACTGTTGGAGAATACGGTGAAACATTATACCAGAAAACAACAGGGCTAAAAGAGGGAGACTACAACCTAGTATTTGTGCTCTCTGACGGGAATTCTGCAGTGCAAAAAAGCCTTCCTTTTGAAATCAAGACTCCTGAATCTCTTGGCGTGCAGGCCGGAAACGGAATGGGATTTGCATCGTGGATGGGCATAATTTCAGCATTGCTCCTTTTCGTAATAATCGGCGTGATTGTTTTCAAGCATTTCGGCAGGAGGGGGGAGTATTGATTTATCATAAGCTTTATATACGAACAGACATTTACTATGACAAAGGGGTTAATGGGGGTTGATTCAGTGGCAAAAAGCATCACTAAAGAGCTTAACAAAGTCCACATAAAGAATTCTGAGAGGGTTCATAGGAAGAGCTTTCTCCAGTCGTTTAAGTCAACAATTGCAAGCAGGCCTTTTATCTCAAAGATGAGGAATGCGCTTATCATATTCCTTGCAGTCCTTGTCGTTTTCAAGGCAGTTGCATTCATTGCAGGCAGATATCTTGCAGGAGAGTCGTTTGCATCATTCATTGCATACTTCTCATTCTTCTCGCTTGTTGCGATGGGCCTTATCATGTCTGTTTATTTTCCAATAAGGTATTCTGAATCCTCATTCAGCTTCAGCATGCCTTCAATGAGGAAGCTCGGCTCAAAAGGCGGAAAGGAATCGGAGGTTGAGGCAATGCTTAAGAACGAGAGGAAAAACACAATGAAGCTCTCAAAGGAGCACGCAGCAGCATCAAAGGCGCTTAGCGAGCTCAAGGTTAAGTGCGCAAAGCTCGAGTCGCAGAATTCAGACCTTGCCAAGAAGAACAAGGAGCTTGAAAACAATTCAAAATCATCGGCGAAAAAGGATTCCAGCAGCATTTTTGGTTTCAGGCTGGGCAAAAAGGAGGTGGTATCGGAAGAAAAAGAGGTGAATAGAGAAAGGCCAAAAGCCCAGAAGTCTGCAGGGCTTGAGAAGCTGTCAGGAAAGCTGAAAAGGCTTCCTAAGGAGCAGGGCGAGAGGATTGCACTGTACAGGAGCATCGCAAGAAGCGTGCAAAGCACAGGCGGCTCGTTTACAATCTCCAGGATAATGGAAGCATTGATAGAGCTTTTCAGGCAGGAAGTTGACGCAGACAGGGCAAAAATCCTCAAGGAGCTTGAGGAATGGGTGAATGAAGATGCTTATACCCCTCTTATAAGAGTTGAGAAGGGCATAAGGCACCACAGAATAATCAAATAAAACCGGAGGAGGTTTCCAAAATGAACGCAAAAATATTGGTTGCATTTGCATTGTTTGCATTGCTTGCAGCGCCGGCAGTTCTTGCTGACGACATGCAGGACATAAAGGATGCAGTCGGCAGGGTAACAACTCTCGTCTCAACAATTGGGGGCGCAATCGCAATACTCGCAATGACTGTTGTAGGAGTAATGATGTTTCAGGCAAAGGACCCTTCAGAGAAGGACCAGCTTAAGGAAAGGCTCAAGTACATAATAATCGGGCTTGTGCTGATTGTCGTAGCTCCTCAGATTGTTAGAGTTATTATGACCTCAAACGCATAAGCAATATGAACAATGAAAATATTTTTTTTGTTTTTGTTTGTTTTGATTTCGGCAGCGATTGAGCTGCCTTCCGCAGCTTCAGCTGTCATCGACACAATGAACCTGACAGACTGCACGGCAGTCGGGCTGGTGCCCTCGCTTTGCGGCACTCTGCACCAGTACTCAAAAAGCGCAGGTTGGGACATAGAAGAAGAAAAGAGGCACTTGCTGACAATATTTGCAGAAGGAGGAGTAATGCCAAAGCACGATTTCATAGAAAACTGGAACAGGAACATTGTCTACGGGAACGAATCACCCAACAAGGGCGCTGTCCAGTCGCAGAGCTGCCCTTTCCTTATTTCTGAAAATTCTCCTCAGAACTGCATAACTGAAGCATGGTCCAAGACTTTCAGCATAATGCCAGCATTTTTTGAGAACAGCACATACTGGATTACTCCTTCAGGAAAAGCAATGGCAGGCTATTTTTACAATCTTAAAGCTCCGAGAAACGTTGGTTACAGCGAAGGCGCTACAAAGACCCTAAGGTCAGATTCAAGGAAGAAAATTGACGATTACAACAACATCTACGATGACTGCAGGACTGCGTTCTGGTTTGAGGATGAGAGCACTATGGACATAAAGATGGACGGAACATCGCTTTTTTCAGAGCCTGTAAGGGTTAACATGGGCTCCCAAAAAGGTGTTGTTGCGCAGTTTTCATACGCATCACAGCAGCCGAAGTTCGAATCTACGCTTTACATAAAAAACAAGGTTTTCAAGAAAAGCTTTGACTGGGAAGAAATTAGCAGAGAAGAAAAATGTTTCGGCAGCGGCGAGAACGAAAGATGCTACACTTATATTAAATACAGCTGCATAACAGTCAAAGGAATAGACATAAATTATGCAACAAAGCAGATATCGCACACATTCCAGGGAGCAGTCAAGCTTTACCAGAAGCCTTCAGTGAGCCATAACATTGTAGTGCAGAACATTGAGTCAACTCCTGAAGGGTATATTGACTCAAATGCAAAGGACTACAAGCTCATAATGAACAACGCACTGCTCCACAAGGCAGGCTCAAAATACCCTATGGAATATTCGTATGCTCCTTACAACATCCTGTTCCTCAAAAGGATAGACGACCTTCAGTATTTTTCAGAGGACCTTTATGTTACAAAGACTGCAAACAGCACAGTGCATTTTGAGACATTCCCCTACAACATAGAGGAATGCAAATTTGTTGCACTCTGGCCTTTCAGCTATGATGAAGGCGGATGCACTATGCTCAAGAAGGCAACTACAGAGCTGGACCTTGAGATGGACAAAAGGCATTTCAGGCTTGATGACCCAATAAACCTGAAGGTAAGCTTTGACTCTGACAACGGAGATGATTCTGCCAAAATCAATATTGAGTATGGCAATTCAAAGCAGTCTGTGAGTGTAAACGGAGCAAAGACAGTTTCGCTTAAGCCGCAGGAAGGATATCACTCAATAAAGGCAAGCTTTGAGGGAGACTCTTCAAGAAGCCCTGCAGAAGCGTTTCCTGAAGAGGCTTACGCATCAAATGACACTTTCACAACATACCTGGGAGTTTCACTCGGCCTTTTTGTCATTTACGGCTTCGGCTATTTCATGAGGAGGTCAATGTCATTTTAAAATGAGCAGAAAATCAATAGTGTGGTGGGCTGTTGCAGCAATCCTGCTAGTTTTAGCCATAGCCATACCTGTAAACGCAGCAGACATACTCGGAAAAGACTGCGCAGAAGCATACCTGTTTGAGCCAGGAAGCCAGGTCAAGTGCGAGAAGGAAACAGAATTCAACATGTGGTCGCAGCTTCTTATTGACTCAAACCAGAATGTTATGGATGGAGTCAAGAAAAGCACTGTGGGATACAAAACTATAAACACAGACCCAGGAACCAACCAGGTGACCCACACAGGGGTAGTGGATCTTAAAAATAAGATACTGCTTGTTGCAGAGCTTCTCGGAGTGCTTGCAATAACCTATTCAGGATATGTGTGGATAGTTTCTCCTTCAAACCCTAAAGCAAGGGCAAAGGCAAAGAGGCAGCTGACAAATGCAATTTACATGCTTATCTTCCTCAATGCAGGATTCTTCATAGCAAACCTGGGATATGATTTAGGAATAAAAACAGCTTCATACCTTGAGGCAGACACTCAGGAGTTCTTTACAAAAACTCCCTGGGAAGAGCTGAAAAATGAAAACACAGGAAACGACCTTGAGGGAACATACGCAAAATTCAGCTCGCTTGCGGCATCATCGCCTCTTTTGATACTAAGCGGATGGGCTTACATAACCCTAATGTTCTTGAGGAATATTCTAGTAGTCCTGCTGCTTGTGCTTGCACCTCTTCTTGTAGTGCTTTTCTTTTTCGAGCAGACAAAGCCTTTTGGAAGCATGCTTGCCCTCATATTTGTAGTGGAGCTTTTCCTTCCTGTCCTGTTTTTCCCTCTTTTCAAGGTGTCAACATTCCTTTTCACAGGAGATGCAAACATAAACATAATGATTATGGCCTCAACACTGGTTGTTGCATTCCTGCTTCACATTGCAGTAATCGGGCTTATTGTAGTCAAGTCTGCAGGAAGCCTAAGGCCTCAGGAGGATGATGACTGATGGCATACCAGATTCCAAAAAACCTCACAAAGTATTCAGAGCTTTTCCTGTGGGGGCTTACTTTCAAGCAGTTCGGCTATCTTGCAGGAACAGCAGTCGCAATACTCATGATTTTCATGAAGCTGAACATGCTCATCTGGGTCAAGATAGTGATGGCAGTGCCTGTGCTGTGCCTCGGCCTTCTCTTTGCATACGGAAAGATTGATGAGAAATGGGCAAGCGAGCGCAACCTTCGTAATTCGCTGAAGAACACAGGATACTATGACCCCAAGATAGATTCGTTTATTGCAATCAAGGAAATCAGCGACAACACTGTTTTCCTGAAGACAGGCAAGATGCTTGCAATCCTCAAGGCGCAGCCTATTGACTTTTCAATACTTGGAGATGCAGAGCAGGACTATGTCCTTAATGTATACAGCAACTGGCTAAGAAGCCTTGACTATGAAGCCCAGATAACATGCAGGTCTGTCGAGCTTGACATGGACGACTGGCTCAAGGCGCTCGGAAAGAAGGAGTACATAAAGAAGGACAAGGAAAGGTACACTGCCTTCAAGTCATGGATAAATGAGTTTGTTGCAAAGAAGAAAGTCAGGAACAGGGTGTTTTATATCACAATTCCTCTTACAGCATCAATCAAGACTGAAAAGTCTTTCTGGAACAGCATGAAGTCTGTAATCATCGGAAAGAGCTCTGCAGCGCTTGACAGGAATGATGCGTCATACCAGAAAGCAATAAGAGACCTGAGCGACAGGGCTGCCAACTGCATAGAGGCGCTTGCTCCTGCAGGAGTCAAGGTTGAAAGGCTTGACAACAACGAGCTGCTCGGGCTTTACTCTTCATACTTCACAAACATGCCAGGAGGCGGAAAGTCATACCTTACTCCTGTGATGTGGCCGCACAGTGCAGCAGAATCAAAGCTTGACTAAAATGGAAAAGAAAGAACAAAAGCAAAAAGGGAAAAAGAAAGCTGCTTTATCGCTAAGGCACCCTATAATCAGGGAGATAAAAGACAGCACAGTTTTCCTTAGGGACAACACCATGCTTGCAGTTGCAGAGATAGCTCCCATCAGCTTTGACAGCATGTCAGACAAGAGAAAGGATGAGGTGCTTGCAAAGTACAAGGCATGGGTTGAGTCATTGCACTATCCTGTCCAGATTGTGGCAAGGACTGAAAACTCTGATTTTGCAGAGCAGGCAAAAATCCTGAAAAACCAGGTTGAGCACATGATAAAGCAGAAGATAGAGTTCAGGGAGCTTCTCAACCTTTTCAAGGAGTATGAGCTCTGGTTTGACAGCTACATTCCAAAGAACAGCAGGAATGAGACAATCTACTACCTTGTTATACCTTTTATGAATGCAGAAAAGCCAAGATTCCTTGAGAAGATGAGCAAGTCAAAGCTCAAGGCAAAATACGACTCAACTATTTCAGCGCTGAACAAGAGATTTGAAGAATGCATTTCAATGCTGGAAAAGACAGGGGTAAAGGCGTCAAGGCTTGACACTGAACAGCTCAAGAACCTTTACTGGTCATACTACTCAATACACAACTATTCAGCAGAGCCAGTTGGCAGCCAAAAGAAGGGATATATCGGGCCTGAAGACTGGTTCGGGATGTGGAAAGATGCTATGGAAGATAAGAACTAAGCTTGGAATAAAGCCCAGCGAGCTGGACTTTGCAGCAATAGAGCTTGCAAACCTCGTCAAGATAAGAGGCATTGTGACTCCTGCAGAGATAAGGGCTGTCTGCGACGGAATGACTTCAAATCAGATTTCAAGGGTCATAAGGAAGCTGAAAAGGTTCAAGATTGTCCACCAGAACGGAATGATACAGTACAGCAGGAAGGTTGTCGGAGATGCTGAAATGAGGGAAAACGAGCTTAAGTCTTCCCTTACAAAAAGGGAATACCCTAAAATAACATCAGACCTGCTCAGGCTTGGCACAAGGTTCTATGAAGGAATAGTTGCAACAGGCTTTCCTGAAGTGTCAAAATACGACTGGCTCAACAGGCTTTCAAGCGAAATGGAAGGCATGGACTACTCATTTTTCATTGTTCCAGAGCCGACAAGAAACCTTGAAATTTATCTTCAGCAGCAGCTCAAGCAGGTTGAGGGTGAGCTTTACAAGCTTACGCAGAAAAACCTTACAGATTCAGAGCTGGAAAAGAGCAAGAAAAGGATTGCAGAAAAGCTGGAAAACATTGCAAAGGGCAAATACATACTTTTCAAAATCGGGCTTTACATACTCAACAAGGGGGTAACTGAGGAAAAGACAAAGCTGGCAAGCAGCAAGACAATGTCCTTCCTAAGGTCTGACGGAATAGAGGGAAAATACGCAACAAACTACCAGAAGCAGATTTTTGACTCTATCATGCCTTTGGGCACAGACTTTTTGGGAGGAAGGCAGATAATTGCTAATTCAACGACTTTATCGCTTGCATTCCCATTCAGAAAATGATAACCGGAAGAACAAGAAAAACAGAATCAGACCTGGTTGCAATAAAGATAGTCAACCTGGCAAGGGCAAAAGGAATAGTTGTGCCTAAAGAGTTGAATGAGCTATGCGCAGGCCTGAACCCCTCTCAAAAGTCTGAAGTCATGAAGAAATTGGCAAGGCTAGGCATTGAGTCAAAGGACGGAATGCTGCACTTCAGCAGCAAGGTAAGGGGAGACGATGAAATTAATGAGAAAGACCTTCTTTCATTCCTAATAAGGCCAGAGTATGTCCACACTGAAAAAAGCCACATCCAGATAGGAGCCCAGTTTTACCAGGGAATAAGGGCTACAGGATTTCCTGCGCAGGTTAGGGAGAACTGGCTTGGCAAGCTTATCCAGGAAAAAGGCAATGTTGACTTCAGCGTCCACATACAGCCAAGCTCGCTAAGGGCTCTTGAAATTTATCTGAACAACCAACTGAAGCAGGTTGAAAACGACCTTTACAAGTCCAGCAGGAGAGGCCTCCATAATCCTTCGCTTGAAAACAGGAAGAAGGAGCTTCTTGAGCAGCTTAATTCTCTTATCAGGGGAGATTATAAGCTTTTCAGGATGTCATTGTACCTTGCAAGCAAAGGCTTTAGCATTACAGAAGCAAAGACAATGAGCAAGAGGATACTTTCAGCGCTCCATTCCGATGGAATAGAAGGGGAGCATGCATTGAACTTCCAGGAGCAGCTCATCAAGTCAATAATTCCCACAGGGCTTGACTATCTAAGGGACAGCCAGATTTTCATACCAGGGCCTGCAGTTTCTGCATCATTCCCTTTCAGCTCGTCATTCTACGAAGTTGATGAAGAGGACGGAATCCTCCTCGGATTTAATGACAATGGAATCCCAATTGGAAAATCAATCTGGAAGCTTCCAAAATACATAGGCGCAGTCCTCGGCTCAACAGGCTCGGGAAAGTCATACTCTTCAAAGGCGCTCATACTCAATGACCAGCTTGTCAACGGCACAAAGGTGTTCATACTTGATCCTGAAGGCGAGTACATTGAGATGGCAAGAAACATTCCAGGCTCGCAGATAGTTTCTCTCAACAGGGAGTCAAAATCAATTCCAAATATCCTTGATTTAATGGGCGACAACCTAAGCGACAAGCTTGTTTCGCTTCCAAGGGTGTTTGACGTGCTTCTTGAAGGCATTACAGACACGCAGAAGCCTTTGCTTGAGCAGTCTCTTATAGAAACATATGAGATGAAGGGAATAAGAGAAGGCAATCCAAAGTCGTGGAAGAAAATTGCGCCTATCCTTTCAGACCTTGAAAAGGTTATGAGGCAGAACAGGCAGAAGGCGACAGACCCTCACATAAAAGCTGATTATGAAATCCTTGTGAGCAAGCTCGGAAGGTACACAAGGGGAATCTTCAAGTTTGTAAACCAGAAAAGCTCAGGCGTAAACCTTGACTCTGACTTTATAGTGTTTGAGTTCAAGGAAATGACAGAGGAGATAAGGCCTGTCATGATGCTTGTCCTGCTTGAGTTCATCAAGACAAAGTTCAACCAGGACAACAGCAGGAAGATGCTTGTGCTGGACGAAGCCTGGAGGATGCTCAAGAGCAGGCAGGAGGCAAACTATGTTGAAGGATTTGCAAGGACTTTCAGGAAGAGGAACGGAGCGCTTATCCTCATCACGCAGAGCGTTGCAGAATTAAAGGGAAGCCCTGAAGGAAAGGCATTCCTGGCAAACACAGCATTCAAGTACATCCTTAAGACAGAAAACGTAGTTCTTGACGAGACCTGCGAGCTTTTCGGGCTCAACAAGAAGGAAAGGGAAGTCATAATGAATGCAAAGCAGGGAGAGGGAATACTTGTCTGGGAGAACAGGCACTTCAAAGTAAATGTGAATGTAGACCCTAAGACGCACGAGATGATTACTACAAACCCTGAAGAAATCAAGAAAAGGGAGGCTGCAAAGACTGCAGCTTCAAATTCAAAGAAGAAGTAGTTGTTTAACCAGTTTTTTTAGCTTGTTTTTAGCGCTTTTTTTAGCATCTTGTTTTTTATTCCTTTGACTGGATTGCATCAACAACAGAATCAATGTCTTTGCACATTGTTATCTTTCTCCTCATTGATGCGCCTGCTGCAAGCCCTTTCGTAAATGCAAGCGCATGGGTCTTTACAATGTTGAAATCCACTTTATGCTTTTGTGCAAGCCCTGCATATTCCAGGAACTGCAGAATCTGGCTTTTTGAGCCATAAGCTCCTGAATCAAGAAATTCATTAATCTGCGAGAATATGAAAGGGTTTGACATTGCAGCCCTTGCAACCATTATGTAGTCTACTTTGCTTTCTTCAATCCTTTTTTTTGCAGTTTCAGGAGAGGTTATGTCTCCGTTGCCTATGACTGGAATAGACACAGCTTCCTTGACTTTTTTTATTATGCTCCAGTCTGCCTTGCCTGCATATCCCTGGCCGTACATCCTTCCGTGGACTGCGACAGCTGCAGCTCCTGCTTTTTCAGCAATCCTGGCTATTTCAGGAGCATTGGCAGTCTTTTCAAATCCAGCCCTTATCTTGGCTGTTACAGGATTTTTTATTTCAGAAGCAACTGCAGATATAATCTCGCCTATTTTTGCAGGGGTTTTCATCAGCAGTCCTCCTGCGCCTATCTTTGCAACCTTTACTGCAGGGCATCCGCAGTTTATGTCGATTATGTCAAACTTTTTTGATAGAATCCTTGCAGCTTCAACAATCTCATCTATTTTTCCTCCGAATACCTGCGCTGCAGAGGGCTTTTCAGAAGGGTCTTTCTTCAGCATCGCATCTGTCTTTGTGTTGCCCCTTACAACCGCAGTGCAGTTCACAAATTCAGTGTAGGTAAGAGCTGCTCCATACTTTCTTGCGAGAGCCCTGAATGCAACATCGCTTACTCCTGAAAGAGGTGCAAGCACAGCCATTCCTTTAAGCTTGGGAAATTCAGCCATGCGCTTTAAGATAATATGCAGGTTTAAATTACTTTGGAGGGCTCGCTTTCATTCTGGCAGTTTTCAGGTTCTGCTGCAAGCGAATTGTAAAGATGCTCATACCATCCTGCTGCAGAGCAGCAGTATTTTTCCTTTATTTCAGAAACTGCCTGGAATGCAGCCTGCTTTTTCTGCTCCCATTCAGACTCTTTGCTGGCCTCAAGCCCCCAGATTGCGTGCTCAAATTTTATATGGTCTTCAATGCTGACTTTGTCAGGCTTTGCGCAGCTGCTTCTATTGCAATTGTCCATTCACTCACCTTTGTTTTTTTAAAAAAAGTGGGGCTGCGGAGATTCGAACTCCGGTTGGAAGCTATCCGGAGAAAAGGAAATACCCTTTTGCACTCCCCGAGCTCCAGTGATAGCCAAGCTACACTACAGCCCCGCAGTGCAGCTTAAATCCCTGAAAATCAGCTCGTTTATAAGCTTTATTATTGAATTAATTCTACGCGCCTTTTGAAAGGTACTCGTTTGTTGTCTGCCTTAATGAGGATATTAGCTGGACATTATTGGGAATATACTTCTCTGCAGACTTTAATATAACCTCGAAGTTCTTTCCAATATGATGGTCCAGGCTGGTTAATATTTCAGAGGATAGCACTATATACTTCCTTCTGAAATTTTCAAGAATTTCAGGGCTAATCTGCTTTTCGAAGGAAGCATGATTTCTCGCTTTTCCCAGAGCTTTATAGAGGTCAATAAACATCTGCCTCATTTTTTTATCTTTCAGTTTCCTGCAAATTCTGACATAGTTGAGTGCAGCAATCCTTGCCAGCTTTGTTTCATTATAAAACCAGATGGCCAGGAAAGGAAAGCATGCTAGCAGGGCAAAAGCGCTTGCATCAGAGCTGAACTCCTTTGCTTTTTCTTCCTTTTTTTGCAGGCTAAGAAGCATGGGCTGGATGTTGGATTCCTTCAAAACATAAAGGTTGTGCTCTATAACTATGTCTTCAATTAGGTTCTTAAGCACAAAAGGGTGCATCCTTTTGACAGCACTTTCAAAAGCGCCTATTCTTTGGATGACTGCCATGCTTTTTAGGCTGTCTTGGCCTAACCTGCCAACATTCTGCCCGAGTATTGACTCTGACATTTCAGATGTCAGGCGCGCCAATTTGGAAAGGTTTGATTCCAAAGCCTCGGCAAGCTTAATCTCATCATTATTCAGTTTTTGGGTCGAAACTGTAATCCCATCTTCACTTTTCTTGAGCGCTTCAGACCTTGTTTTGAGGTTTATAAAAATGTGCTCCAGCTCATGCCTTATAGTGTGGTTGATTGACTGAAGCCTTGCATCCATCTCTGGTTTCATCCCTTCGCTTTCAAATACATTTTCGGTTATGCTTATTATGACAGTATTTCCTGGGTAAATCCACTTGATTGAGGCAGTTGGAGTCTCAAAATCAAAGATTAAGAACACTTGGGTTATCAGCTTGTTGTTGTTTGCTTTAAGAGTCTCGAATATTTTTGCGCAATAGGGAGGTATTGCATCGTAGTGCCTTTTTTTTGTTTCCTCAATATATTCCTTAATTCCAGCCATGCTGCTTTTTTGATTCCTTGCCCGTTTCATTATCTTGGCAGCCATTGCCTCAATAGACTCTTCAAGGCAGACATAGATTATGACTCCGTTTTCCTTAAAATAATAGAATGGGTGCACAGGAGGAACTCCGTATTTCCTCATCTGCCTTGAAATGCCCCACCTGCTGGCAAAAAAGACTTTTTTCATGAGTATTCATTTTGGATGAGAATATAAAAATGTTTCCACAAATCAGGTCATGGCGTGCGTTCATACTTTTTATTGCCGCGCTTCGTGAGGATTATTGCACTGCTTCTTCAAAGGAGTCACGTGTTAATCAATCTCAGAAAACGAGTACTGCGCTGGGCGGCAATGCAGCTAATAAATCTTTTTTTATCTTAGTGCTTGTTCTTGTTCCTGCCCCTAAGCTTGACCTGCCTGAACCTTTCAACCACTTCTTTGCCTTTTTTTGCAGCAGACATGTAGCCTTTGAGCGCTTCATTGAAGCATTCAGGATAGTGCTTGTGGTGCCTTGATTCCATAGCCCTGTCAAGCAGGTGCAAATCAACAGCCATGTCTTCAGGCCTCTTTGAGAAAAAGCTGAGCCCGAAGTCGATAAGGTGCACTTTGCCTTCCTTGAGTATCATGTTTGAGGTTGTCAAGTCGTAATGGATTATGTCGTTGTTGTGCAGAAGCGCAACCTTCTCGCCTATCTGCCTGCTTATCTTCAATGGGTCCTTGTGGAGAACATCCCTTACTTTCTCGCCGTCGAGAAACTCCATGTTTACCTTCATGCTCTTGTCGTCAAAGTAGTGGAGCGCAGGGCTTGGAAATCCTATCTCCTTGAGCTTCTGGAGCACTTTTGCCTCGCGCCTTGTCCTAAGCTTCCTAAGCTTTGAGTCAATTTCAGGATGCCTGTACGGCTTTGATATCCTTTCCTTGACAAGCGAGCCGTCTTCCCTGTAGACAACAGCTTCTGCTCCGGAGTCAATAACCTCAAATTTCATCTTGGTTTTTTAGAATGCCTCCGTCTTTAAAAAGATTCGTAGTTACAGGCAGATAACAAAACAATTGCAATCCAAAGTTTTATAAAACTCCGGCTTTCCTGCAGGATTATGGCAATTTATCCTGAAAGCACTCACAAGGAATGCCTTGAGTTCATGCTTGATATTGTAAATGAAATAGTTAATTATGAGCCTGGCGAAAAAAAGAGGGAGCTTGAAAGAAATGTTTACCCTCTTGTGAGAGACAGCATTGAAATTGCACTTGAGGCAGGCTATTGCGACATTGCAGAAGAATACGCGCAGCTTATTGCAGAGGAAGGGGTTGACCTTTCAAATTTCCCTTTAAGAATTAATCATCATTTTTGAATTCTAAGAAATTTTTTGCAGGCAATTCAGTCGTCCTTGACTTTTATTGCATCTTCAGGGCACTGCACTTCACAAGCCCTGCATCCTATGCACTGATCAGGGTTCTTGACAATAATCTTTCCATCAGACTCGTCAAAAACATTGACAGGGCAGGTCTCAATGCAGGTTTTGCACTTTGTGCATTTCTTCTGGTCAATTACTGGCTTCGGCATTAACTTCTACCTTTTTTTCTTCCTGCACTTTTTCTGGCTGCAGCTTCTGCGGGTTAGAATCAGCCTTTGTCAGAAGCTTGAGCCATCTTATTTCGCACTTTATTATTGGAAAAATCTTTGAAAGCGAATCATTTACTCCTTTCTGGAGCCTGTTTGAGATAATATCTTCAGCAAGCTGCTCAAAGTTTGTCTTTGAGACCTTTGCCAGGACGTGCTTCTTCATCTCTGCTGTAAGCGCCCTTTTTGCAGAGCCGCTTGCCTTTGTCCTTGTCACAAGCAGGGGCTTTATCCTTATCTTGCATCCGTCTAATGTAGTGCATGCATAAGAATCCTCAATCTTGTCTTTTCCCCTTCTTACAAGCCTTCTGACAACTGAAGGCATTATCCTGTATCCTGTGAAGATTGATGTGAGCTTGCCCTCGCTGTGGCCGTTGACATAGAATGACACGTTTATGCCCTGCATTTTTGGGTTGTTTGTAAGAGTCATTAAGTTGACTGTTATGTCCTTCCCAACTCCTGCCTGGGTTTCATATATTGTTGTTTCGCCCAATACCCTGTTGCTGAACAGGTCTGGTGCAATAATCTGGACCCATCTCTTCTTGACAAGCCCTTTTTTGGCTGCTTTTGAGTTAGATGTTATTTTTGCCATTATGCTCTGTGGAAAATGAGTTTATTTAAAAATCCTTCGGTTTTACTTATATGCTTGCCCAGGGGATTTTAATGATGCGTAGCTGGCCATTGCTCTGGCAAGGCATAATGCAATTTCCTGCTTCTTTTCAACAGCAATCTTTGCATCTTCTGCATTTGAGCCGCCGAAGCCAAGCTCGACAAGCACAGCAGGGTTTCTGCCTTTGAGAACTGCATAGCTATCAGATGGCAATGCCTTTGCGCTGCCGTAGACTGACTTAAGCTCTTCAGCCATCATTTCTGCAAGCTGCTTTGCATTGCTGTTGTAGAATATCTTTGCGCCTCTTGCTTTAATATTATCGCATCCGTCAACATGGATGCTTATGCCTACATTCTTTTTGTCAGAGTCAAACATTGCCCTTCTTGATGAAAGGGTAAGTTTTGGATTGATTCCTTCCCTGGTCTTTTGTGTGAGGATATACCCCTGGCTTTTGAGCTGGCTTTCAACCATTGTGCCTATTTCAAGCACATAGTCTCTTTCAGGAATGCCATACCCTTTAATGGTTGTTCCAACATTTTCTCCTTTTGCTCCGCCGTGGCCAGGGTCAATTATGAATGCAATATCAGAATTCTGCTTTTTTTCAGCCTCGCTTGTTAATTTGCCTTCAAGCTCGGATTTGGCTTCAATCTGGGTTTTTGCCCGAATATTTGGATTGTATTCCCTAAATGCAAGCCCGCCTGCTATGGATGCAACTCCCAAAACTGCAAAAAGCGCAATGTCCTGCCATCCTAATATTTTTTCCTTTAGGTCTTCACTCATGTGCTAAGGGGAGTATTACTCATATTTAAATCTTTGTATTTTAACCACTATTAAGTAGTGTATATTAACCAGCAAGCATATTCAATTAAAGGGAGTCTTTTTGATGGTAATAGCAGATAGAATAATGCACTTTAACAGCAGTGCCTGCACCCATAACCTCTTCCTTTCCGCAGTAGCCGCACGAAACAATCTCTGAATCCTTCAACTTGCCTGAAAAGCTTATTGCGCACCTGCAAATGGAATCAATTCCGTGAATGCTCTTTTCGAAAGCGTATTTTCCTTTGCAGCCTGCCCTAAGCTCCTCCTTTTCTTCCTTTGTGATTATATCCTTAAGCAATCTCCCACCTCACTTACAAAACCGGATTTGGGAAATGGGCTTGTATTTAAATTATTCGGCTGGCTTTTTTCATTTTTTTCAGCTTCAAAACTAATTTAAGCAGGCTCTTATCCCACTGCCTGAAATGAAAAAGAACATGCTTAATGCCATGGACAGGCTGGACATTGATGAAGGCATCAGGGGCTTGGTCAGGCAGCTTTGGAAGCACTGCTATAAAACAGTCTACAGCTGCGACGGCCACGGAGCTTTAGACGCATATGTACTGTTCAAGGAATCCGGCGACGGATGGTTTGAGGCAAATGCGCAGAATTACGGCTTTGCAAAAGTCGAAAACAAGGGATGCTGTGCTGCAGAATTTGAGGAGGAAATCAGGCAGTACGGCCTTGACCCTTCAGGATTCAAAGACCAGAGAAAAGC
>CAYPXA010000004.1:97178-113928 GCA_964414985.1 uncultured Methanosarcinales archaeon | reverse complement strand
AGGTTTCTGGTTTGGTTCATGGTGTCATTTGCCAAACATGTTATGTTGGTCCATGGTGTCCAGCTGGTGTTGATTAGGTTTGGTCCTACTAGTTGGTATTCTGTGGTTGTTGTGTTGCTTGTTTCTCCGCAGTTGTTTGAGTCGTAGGTTGTTAGGTATCTTGTTTGGTTCATTTGGTCTGCTGTGCATGTTAGGTTTGTCCATGCTGACCATGTTGTGTTTGTCAGGTTTGGTGTGCATGGTGCATTCAATGTCATATTTATCAGGAATGCGCTTGCGCTGTCGCTCCATAAGCTGGACCATATCGCGCTTTTGTTGCTGGATTTGCTTTGAAGAGCATTAGGCACAACTGTTGAGCCGTTTACTTCCAGCCACAGCATTTCAGCGCTTGTGTCTATGTCTGCTTCGCATGATGCTCCCTGAGCCCTGTTTCCAAAAGCGCAGTTTATAACCGCATTCGGGTAAATCAGGTTTGCAGTGCTTATTGCGTATGAGCCGTCAGAGCCGCTGTAGTACAATGAAGTTCCTGTGCAGTTTGCGCAGCAGTCTGCATCAAAGCTGCACGCAACTGTCCTTGAAGTTGACATCATCATGATTGTTGCGTTGTTTGCAGGGCCTAAGCTGCTGTTGAGTATGAATCCCTGTATTGTGTCAAGGTTTGGAGGGTTTGGAGCTGCAGCAAGAACTATTGGAATTATTGCCATAAATGCAATCAATGCCACTGCTGCTCTTATTCTGCTATTCATTTTTGAAAAGCTTTGAAAGTTCCTGTGTTTTTTTGTTATGGCTTAGCCTGTACAGCCTTATCTTGCCGACTGCAACGGTCTCTATTATTCCCTGCTTTGAAAATTCATTTACAAGCCTCATGACTGTTGCAACAGGCACTTTTGCCTTTTTTGAGGCAAGTGTAAGGGTAAAAAGCGTCTCTTCCTCTTTTAGAAACAGGGCTAAGACTGCCATTTTTTTGCGGTCTATAATGCCCTCAAGCAGATTCAAGCCCATTACAGCCAATCTGAGAATGCCTGTTTATAAATCTTTTTATTTTTGAAATATTATTTCTTTTTTTGATATAATAATTTAATTAATTAAATATCTTTTTCATATTTGAAAAATAGAAAACTAGCCTGTTGGAGTGAAGTTAACATCTTGGCTTACTTCTATTGAATAGCCCTCGCCAGGTATTATTGTAAAATTGTTTGAGGATGTATCCTTGTTGTGGACAACAACGCTGTATGATGTGGGGCTTGTTTTTTCCAGCTTGCTTATCCTTAGTGCTGCAGCCCCTATCTCATCAAGGAGTGATTCAGCGTAGTACTGCTTGTCTGAATATGGCAGCATCAGCCAGTTCTGCCTGTGGTAAGAATTTCCTGAGCCTGTAGAGCCTTTGAGCTGCATTTCCACTGGTTCAACAAGCGCTTCTCCCACAATAGTATAGTTAAACGCCCCGTTTGTCTCAAGGATGTACCTTTTTCCGGCTTCAAGGCTGAAATTGCTTGATGATGTGTCTTTGTTGTGGATTATTACGCTGTAATCAGTTGAGTTGGCCCTTTCAAGCTTGCTAATCCTCAAAGCGCTGCTTCCAATCATATCTAAGAACTCTTCAGCATACAATGAAACATTGATTGCAAACCCAATCCAGGTCTGCCTGTGGTATGAGTTTCCTGTGCTTGAAGAGGTTTTTGGCCTGAATGTCTGCTTTGCAATTATTGTGCTGCTGATGTTTTCAAGGCCTGCTTTCACAGCGCTTATCCTGTAATACCTTATGCTGTCTTCAAGGTGGTCTGAATCAATATACCCAAGCCCTGCTGAAGATGCGTTGTAAACATCAGGGCTTATGCTTGAAAGGTTTAATGTTTTTATGCTGTAGGCGCTGCTGGAGTAATAAACTCTGTAGCTTTCTGCATTGGGTGATGCAGACCAGTTTATGACAATAGCTGTTTCATTAATTTTTGTGATGCTGGCATTGGCTGGCATTGCAACTTGAGCTGGATGAGATTCTTCAATTGTCACATTGATTTTATTGGTTCTCAGGCTTCCGCTCTGCGGACTTCTGTAGTCAACAAAAAAGGTGTATGTTCCGTTTGTCCCGCTTGCATTAACCGCCCACTCCTGAACACACGTTTCGTTGGGCAGCATGCTTTCAAGGCAGCTCTGGTTTTCAGGATAAACCGGGTTTTGGGAGACTGTGAAGAAAGGAGTTCCTGAATTCATAGGCACAACTCCCTTATAGTCTGGAGGTGCTTCGGCATATTCAAGGCTTATGAAGTCTGTCTCAACTGAAGAGCCTCCGCAGGCATTTCCGCTTGAGCCATACCATCCAGAGGGATATACAGCTTCAACAACAAACTCAACTGTTTCTGAAGAATGGTCATAGTAATCCTGAAGATTATTAATTGTAATATTGTCATCTGTAATGTTTGTGTCTATGCCAAGCTCTTCTGAATTAATCAGTGCATATGTTCCGTTTGAAAGCCTGCCGTAAAGATAGTATCCTTCATTCAGTTCATAATCTTCATATCCTCCGCTGCTTCCAAGCCTGCATGTTCCTGTGTATCCTGCCCATCTTAATGTTGCATTAGGGCTGTATCCAATATCTACTCCTGAAAAGTTGAATACAAATCTCATGAATGTATAATTGTCCCAGTCCCAATTCATGCTGGCAAGGCTTTCTACAAATGCACTTGCAGGGTCAAGAACCTGAACTCCATCCCTTGTCTGGGCATTTGTTGAGTCTGCAGCTGTTGTACAGCTTTCAAAGTTTGTGCCCTGCACATAGTTTTTGCAGTATGAAGGCCCTGCGCCTCCTGCTTCTGAAAATGAGTATATTATATGGCTCCTTCCGTCTGAATAGTTCATGATTGGATCAAGGATAGATGTTATTCCAACGCATTCTCCTCCTTCGCACTGCACGGAGGTGGTTATATTAAATAAGGAATTTTGTGTTGCATTGATATTTCCAGAAGGTATGGTTAGGCTTGCAGTTGTTATATTTCCAAAACCTATATAAAAATAACTTGAATTAATTTTTTTACCATTTGCACTATCACAAGTTGTTATCAAACTCCAATTTCCACTGTCTAAAATTTGAACATCACTGTTATTCAAAATAAAATATCCTGAACTATTATCTATGGTTGAATCTAAAATAAAGTTGGCTGAATCATATAAATTTGTTAAATTAAAGCTTACATTTAACTTATTTCCACTGCAATATGCTCTTATTTGAGTCAGATTATCTAAGAATCGCAGCTCTGAACAATTAGTGAAATTAGCATCATTATTTATTGCACATTCAACAATTCCCAGTACAGTGGGGGTTGTTGAAATATTTGTTCCAGCACTTGTGCTTAATAACTTCAATCCGCCTGTGGCATTATAATAAGTTAAATTTACTGTGTTGTTTAAGAAAATATCAGAAATAAGTGAAGATGATACATTAACTGTGATATTAATTTGGTATTTATCATTTTTAGTTAAGTTAGGAATATTCCAAATATTATTTCCAGAACTTGGGCTGGGGCTTGCGCTATGGAAAGTTACATTTTCAGGATAAGTTTCAGTTAGCGTTCCATTATTGGCATAACCCTTTAAAACAGTAATGTTAATTGTGTAATCAATTTGTTCACCGGGGCTTGCATTAATTTTTGAAGCTGTTTTTATTAATGATACATTGCTTGGCACAATTGAACTCACTACAAAACTAGTTGTTGCATTTATTTCTTCATAACCTCCTGTAGAGTTATAATAAGAGAGTGTTGCATTGTTAACAATTGTTGTTCCAGATGAAACACTTAAAGGTATTTTCATAGTAATAATATCCGTTCTTGTTCCAGATAAATCACCTAAGCTCCACGTATCATTTCCAGCATTAGGGGTGATATAAGACCTTACAAATTCAAGCTCAGGAGGATAATGCTCTGTTAAAGTTGCATTTTTTGCTGAACCATTATAAAGATTTGAGATGAATGCAAATCTTACTTCATCCCCAATATAAGTAATGCCATCATTAACTTTAAATTTTGAAAATGAAATATTTGTGGGGTTATAAGTTACATTTTCCTCGCCACCCGTGGCATTACCGGTTATTGTAACCGGATCACTCATTAAGCCTACACCATTTATTTCAAATTTGCAAGTCCAATTTTCCCCGCCATCTGTTTCAGAGGAAGGCATAATATTCTGGGGCGGCGGTGGAAAACCGCCTCCAGGAACTGCAGTCAAAACATTATTCTTATACCATTTAAAAACAAAAGAATCAAAGCCAGGTGTTCCTGAAGTTGTGTAATTGCAAAATAAATCTTGGCTAGTATTTGGGCTTGCAGGTTGAATCCAAACTGCAGTAACTGTTAATGATTGAATTGTTAAGTTCGTATTATCTTTTTCTTGTTCTGAAGATTGATAGATTGTACTTGTTTCAGGTTCATTTGAAATTTCTGATTCAGTTACACTTAGAATCTCACTTATTGCATGAACTGCAGCTCCAACTATTATTTGTGCTGTGCTTTTTTCAGAATCTCCTGAAGAGTATTCTGCAATTCCTGATGCAGAGAAAAGCATGATTGCTGCAAATGCAAGGCTGAATGCCCACGCTTTTGTCTTGATTGATGGCTCTATAGTGACCACCCTTTTTTTTCTGCCCTTTTGTTGAGAGTCCAGATTGTTTTTGGGCTTCTTTTGAGAATCCTGCTGATTTCTGCAATGCTCAGGCTTTTTGACCTGAGAAATGCGGCAGCAGCTTCAAGCACTGACAGCTTCCTGTTTTTTCTGAAGAAATCAAGAGGGATTGAATACTCTGAATGTTTTAAGCTGAATTTTTTCTTTAGTGACGACTTGTATGCAAATGAGACTGCCGAAGGATGCTTTCCGAGAATTTCAGAAATCTGGCCTATCCTTTTTCCGAGGCTGTCTTTCATGAACCTTGAAGCAGCTTCCAGCGGAGAAAGGTTTGTGTTGAATGCCTCAATTGGAATGCTTTCTGCAGCTTTAGAGGGTTTGAAGGATATTCTTTTTGCAAGCTCTGCCTCGCTTATTCCCTCCTTTTCGGTTATATACCTTATCAGGTTTTCTTTTGTTATTCCTTCCAATTTATCACTCTATGCATGTTTTGTTACGATTTGTAAGAATAGGCATATATAAATGTTATGTTTTGTAAGAAAAGATTTATTATTTGTAAGACAATTTATAACATTTGTAAGAATAATATGAATATATGTAAGAAACAAAACACTGAACTCTGGGAATACTTTTATATACACAGCCTCATAATCAGCAATGCCTATGATGAGGTTATTCCCGGCTGACTAATGATGAGCGGATGTAACTGCTGAGGCTTTTTATTTTAAGTTTGCATTGCCTTGCTTAAGGCCAAAACTCAATACCCCTTTTGATTAAACATTGCCGCGCTCCGTGACTATTATTGACCTGCTTCTTCAAAGGAGTCACGGCTAAACAATCTCAAAAAACGAGTACTGCGCTTGGCGGCAATGTTCGGAACCATTAGCTTCTTATTTTGTCAGCGCGCAGTATGAAACTTCAATGAACCATGCCAGGATTATGTTGACAGGGATAAGCACAAGCATTGCAATGATTATTGTATCCATGCTCGTCTTTGTTATAAAAAGGAAATAAATCTCAACAAGGAACAGAAAAACAACCTTGGAAAGGACAGGCAGAACAGCCTTAAACGGCGCAATAATCATTTTTCGGTCTATCGGCGCGCTGGTTCTGCTGCTTCCTGACATCCTTAAGACTATAGTCTTTACTAGAAAAAATGCGCAGAAAGCTGCAACCATCATTGCTGCAAGCAGCAAAAATCCTGATTCCATACCTTTTCTTTGGGAGCCTCACTATTTAAATTTAGTGAAAGCAGCATTAGCAAATTATTTATAGAGCAGTATTTTCCCTTTGTTTTTATGGGAAATGTGAACATTGTCACAACAAGGATAATCGGGACTGGAAGCTGCATACCTGAAAAGGTTGTAAAGAATTCTCATTTTTTGGACAATTCATTTTATGGCGCTGACAAGAAAAGGATTGTCAGGAAATGCGAGGATGGCAGCGCTGTTTTAAAGACTTCAGAGGAGATAATACATAAATTTGAGGAGATTACCGGGATAAAGGAGAGGAGGTATGCGCTCGACTCCCAGGTTAATTCAGACCTTGCATCAGCTGCAGCATTGGATGCAATCTTATCTTCAGGAACAGACAGGGAAGCGCTTGACTTCATAATTGTAGCCCATAACTTTGGCGATGTTAAATACGGCTCAACTCATGTTGACATGGTTCCTTCCATTGCTTCAAGGGTCAAATCAAAGCTGGAGATAAAAAACCCTTTTAATTCAGCATCAGACCTTGTCTTTGGATGCCCGGGCTGGCTGAAGGCAGTTGAGCATGCAGACGCTCTTATCAGGGCAGGATATGCAAAAAAAGGATTGGTTATCGGCTCTGACACGCTTTCAAGGGTTTCTGATTTTCATGACATAAATTCTATGATTTATGCTGATGGCGCAGGCGCTGCTGTGCTTGAGGGAATTAATTCCGAAGTTGAGGACAGCCAGGCAAAAAATGGGAAGCTTATCAGCCCAAAAAACATTGAAGGAATAATCTCATTTTCCTCAAGGTCTGACGCCTCAACCCATTTAGACCTTCTTTCGACTGGCTCTTCGTTTAATCCCATTTATCCGCAGGATGACCTTTTTATCAAGATGGACGGGCATGATGTCTACAAGTATGCAATCAGCTATGTGCCTGTTCTTGTCAAGGAGCATATGGAGTCAATAGGTGCATCCATTTCAGATGTGTCCAAGATTTTCCTGCATCAGGCAAATGAAAAGATGAATGTGGAGATTGCAAAAAGGCTGATAAAGCTTTGCGGCTCAAAGATACCTTATGAGTCAATTGCACCAATGACAATCCAGACTCTTGGAAACACTTCAAGCGCAACTGTGCCAATACTCTACGACCTTGTCTCAAAAGGAAAAATACCAGGCCATTCAATTTATCCTGGAGACCTTGTCTTCTTTGTTTCAGTCGGCGCAGGCATGAACATTTCATCAATGGCATACAGGCAGCCTAGGAAATAAGGCTGCACGCAACAAGCCCTGCAAGGCCTGCAATCGACGTTATAAGTGCAATCTTCATCAGTGTTTTTTCTTCCATGGGATTTTGATATCTTTGCTGTTTTTGAGCATTTTGCAGCTTTTTCCGCAGCTTTTCCGCGCAATAATGCAATAATACCAAAACGCTTAAATACAGCCTTTTAATCCAGCTAATTCATGGCAAGTGCAAAAGCAGGCAGTTGGCATTGGCTCATCTGAGCTGTTCTGCTTAGATTCTTCTATAATTAATTAATTCTTTTTCAGGCATGGCTTTTGCTGTGCGCTGCGAAAAATAAAAAAACACGGAGGAAATTAAAAATGCAAACGCAAAAAACTGAAGCAATGGAAATGATTGGAAGCGATTATTCAGGTTCATGCCTGGCAAAGGCCTATGAACTTTCATGCAGCCGCTGGCGTTATTGATTCTTCTTTCTTTCCAGGGAAAAAATCTTTCTTCGGCATTGGCTTCGGGCCTGAAGGCGTGCCTATAGACATAATGCCTATCTGCTTTTCGCAGCATTTTGTGAATGACTTCTCGCTGCTGGTTGTCGATGAGTTTCAAAAAATGAATGGAGTCCAGCAGGAATCAGTTGCAAAGTCAAGGTCATGCCTTCTTGATTCGGTTGGGAAAATATGCAGTGCATATAATCTTGAGATAAGCACAATGCTCTGCTCGGATTTTATGGGCTCGGAGGATTACAATGCATTGTTTAGGGCTGTAAAGGAGAAGGCAAAGCCTTTCTTAAGCGAAATAAGAGCTACTGTGCCTGAATCAAAAAGAGGATTGGAATCTGCAATCGAATACCCCCTGCACGAGATTGCTTGTGTAAAGCACCTTGAAAGCAAGGGGTTTAGCCAGAAAATCGGGCCTTCTTCAGAGAAGAAATATGACTCTATAATGGAAAGCATGGGCTTTGGAGTGTCTTTTGCATATGTTGTTGATGCATTTGCGCTTGGAACAAAATCTGCCGACAGTGTAGTGCATTATGTGCCTTCTTGCAGAGGCCCAAACAACGGGCAGAGAATTTTCATTGGAGAGCCTGAAAGGAAGGCTGCAAAAAAGCTTGAGCAGGGCTGCGACGAGTCGCTGAGGTATTTTTGCAGGGCAGCTTCTGCAGCTGCAATGATTCTTGGAAGGGAGCATCCAAGCGATTTTGAGATAAGCATTCTCAGCGGAAGGCATCTTAAAAAAATGGCGCAGAGCCTTGTTTTTGAAAACCTGATAATTCCTATGAGGGAGGCTGGAAAATGAAAATAGGGGTTCTTGGGGGGATAGGGCCTGAAGCAACAGGAATTTTTTACCTTAAGCTGGTAAAGGCGCTGCAGGATTCAGGCGCTGTCAAGGAGAATGCTGATTTTCCGCAGATTTTCATAAACAGCATAAATGCGCCTGAGCTTGTTTTTAGCAGCATCGGCGATGCAGACCTTTCTGCATATGAAAAAGGGCTGAAGGAGCTTGACAGAATGAAGCCTGACTTTATTGTGATGGTGTGCAACACAATACACCTTTTTTATGAAAGGCTGCAGTCCTGCATAAAATCTCCGATAGTCAACTTGAAGAAGGAGGTTTTTGCAGAGCTGAAAAAAAGGAATGTTTCCTGCGCAGCAGTTATGGGAACTCCTTCAACAGTAGGCATGGGGCTTTACAGCTTTGAGGGAATTGCCCAGCGCAATCCTGATGAGCACGAGCTTTTGCAGCTGGGGAATGCTGTTTTTGATTTCAACAGGGGTTTTGAAAAGGAGCGGCAGGCTGAAAAAGCAAGGCGGGCTGCAGAAAAATGCATTGCAGAAGGCGCTCAGGCAGTAATACTCGGATGCACTGAATTTGCAGTTATGCTCAAGGATGAAATGCTGCCAAAAATAGACACAATTGAGGTTCTTGCAAATGCTGCAGCTGAAAGGTGCCTTGATTTCAGGTAATTTTTTTCTTTCTTATTCTTTTCTTTTTTATTTTTTTCTTTCTTAATTTTTTTATCTTGATTTTTTAATTTTTCTGCAGTCTGCTGCAAAGGTTTTTAAAATGGCAGCTCCTATGACAAGTTATGAAAACAGTTTTTATTGAGGCAAAGTCAAATGCAAGCCTGAAGATTCCAAAAAGCCAGCTTGCAATGCTTCCAAAGAAGGTGGGGATTATAACCACAATCCAGCATTTGCACAGGATTGAGGAAGTCAAGGCACAGCTTCCAGAATCTGTTTTTGGCGGGCAGGTCCTCGGATGCAATGCGTCTGCAGCTGAAAAAATTAAAGATAAGGTGGATGCATTCCTCTACATAGGCTCAGGCGAGTTCCACCCTCTTGAAGCTGTTATTGAAACAGGAAAGGATGTTTTCTGCTACAACCCATTCTCAAAAGTGATGTCAAAGATAACTGAAAAAGACCTTGCAGAGCAAAGGAAGTGCAAAAAAGTGTCTCTCCTTAAGTTTTATTCTGCAGAAAGAGTGGGCATACTTGTCAGCACAAAGCACGGCCAGAGCAGGCTGAAGGAAGCGCTCGAGCTTGCGTCAAAAAAGGACAAGGAATACCATGTTTTTGCGTTTGATACTTTAAATGATTCTGACCTTGAAAACTTTAATTTTATCCAGTGCTGGGTCAACACTGCCTGCCCGAGGATTTCAGACTGCAGGAAAAACATGCTGAATATTTCTGACATAAAGTGAATCAAAAATGAGACAAAAAAAACCTGAGCTTCTCGCTCCTGTTGCAGGATGGGAAAGGCTTAGGGCTGCTGTTGATGCAGGCGCTGATTCAGTCTATTTTGGAGTCAAGGGACTCAATATGCGTGCTAGTGCAAGGAACTTTTCTGTGTCAGAGCTGAAAAAGGTTGCATCATTCTGCCGCAGCAGGAATGTCAGGGCTTATCTTGCGCTTAATACTATTGTATACGAGAACGAGCTGAGCAGGGCTTGTGCAATCCTGAAAAAGGCAAAGTCTGCAGGCATTGATGCAGTAATCCTATGGGATATGGCCGTGCTTGGCGAGGCGAAAAAGCTGGGCATTGAAGTTCACCTTTCAACTCAGGCGTCAGTTTCAAATTCAGAAGCAGCAGAATTCTACAGAAAGCAGGGAGTTTCAAGGATTGTGCTTGCAAGGGAATGCAGCCTAAAGCAGATAAAGGAAATCAAAAAGAAAACAAAGGCTGAAATTGAGGTTTTTGTGCACGGCGCAATGTGCGTCTCTGTTTCAGGAAGGTGCTTCATGAGCCATGAGATTT
This sequence comes from uncultured Methanosarcinales archaeon, assembly GCA_964414985.1. Classification (GTDB taxonomy): domain Archaea; phylum Nanobdellota; class Nanobdellia; order Woesearchaeales; family JAGWAF01; genus JAFGCE01. The sequence continues at coordinate 103,620 of CAYPXA010000004.1, read as the reverse complement.
TTGGGAGAAGCGCAAATAGGGGGAACTGCATTCAGCCGTGCAGGAGGGAGTACATTGTCAGGGATGCTGAAGAAGGCCATGAGCTGATTCTTGGCAAAGGCTATGTGATGTCTCCAAAAGATTTGTGCACTCTGCCATTTATCGGAAAAATAATTGATTCAGGAGCAGATGCGCTGAAGATTGAAGGCAGGAGCAGGAGCCCTGAATACATCAAGGCAGTTGTTTCAGCGTACAGGAATGCAATAGACCTCTACTGCGAAGGAAAGCTTAATCCTGAAAAGTCTAAAGAGCTTATTCAGCAGGTTGGCCAGGTCTACAACAGGGGATTTTCAGCCGGATTTTACCTCAGAATTCCAGGCAGAGACGGATTTGCCTCATCCGGAGGAAGCATTGCTGAAAGAAAGAAAAAGTATATTGGTTTTGTAAGGAACTATTATTCAAAGCCAGGAGTTGCGGAAATAAAGCTTGAGGCAGGGAATATTTCAAAAGGAGATTCGCTTCTTTTCATTGGAAACAAGACCGGAGTTTTGAATGAGTCTGCAGGCTCGATGATATCTGGGAGAAATCATGTTGAGATTGCAGAAAAAGGCAGAACAGTGTGCATAAAAATAAGCGGCAGAACAAGAAAAAACGACAAGGTTTATGTGTTTATGCCTTGACGCTGAAATCTTTCTCGCCGAAAACAAGCCCTGAAATTGAGCCTGCCTTTGCCGAAAGAAGGCTGTAGATTGATTTTTTCTGGGAGTATCTTGCAATCTCTGCTGTTATGTTCAGCTGATTTTCAAGGTATCTGACAGCATCATCCATTGAGCCAAGCTCATCAACAAGCCCAAGCTCTTTTGCCTCTGCTCCAAGGAAAGCCTCGCCTGTCGCTGCAGCCCTTACTTTTTCAACAGGCATATTCCTGTTCTCTGCAATCGCCTCGACAAAATACTCGTGAATCCTGTCTACATTCTTCTGGAATATTTCAGCTTCCTCTTCGCTTAGCTCCTTGAATGGAGAGCCCATTGACTTGTATTTTCCTGAAGTAAAAAGCCTGTATGTTATGTTGTAGTCGCTTATGAGCCCTGCAAACTCAAGATAATCGCCTATTACGCTTATTGAGCCTGTCAATGACATCCTGTTGGCATATATTTTGTCTGCTGCAGAAGCAACCCAGTATGCGCCTGAAGCGCCAACCTCCCTGATTACTGCAACAGTCGGCTTTTGTGCGCTTTTGACTGCAGCTGCAATTTCGTCAGAGCCGACAGGGCTTCCCCCTCCTGAATTTATTTCCAGGATTATTGCTTTTATCTTTGGGTTTTGGTCAGCTTCCTTGATAATCTGAACTATGTCAGGTGATGAAGCAGAAACGCTGTAGCCGTATCCGCTTCCTGTTATGACTCCCTCAATTGGGATTACTGCAATATTCCCAGAGGGTATAGGCCCAAAAAACAGGGAAAGCATCAGGCTGATGAATATGAATGCAAAGAACAGCGAGATTAGCGAGAATGCAAAAGACACTGCCTTTGCAGGCCTTATGCTTAAGTACCATTTTTCACTTTTAGGATTTTCAGTTTTCTGCTTCATGCCTTCTTTTTTGGCTCTTGGGTTTAAAATCCTTTTTATTTTTGCAGGAGAATTATTATTTTATGCTCATTATTATTCTATATGCCTGAACCTTGGAACTTCCTTTCCATCAACTTTTACTTTTTCAAGAAAAATCTTTTTAGGCCTTGCCCACATTGCATTTTTGCCAAACTCTTCTGAATCATAAAGCGCCCTGTAGACAACAAGCTCTTCAAGGGTTTCGCTGTGCCTTGCAGTCCCTATCACTTCATAGAATTTTCCTTTGTAATGCTGGTATCTGCCTGGCTTTATCCCTTCCATTTTCTCAAAGAACCCTTTTGTGCAAATTGAAAATGTACAATGCGCTTGCAAAGCACAATGAAGACATTATGACAAATATTGCCTTAAAACCGAAGTTTGTGGCTATCAAGCCCCCAGCCAAAGCTCCGACTGCAACTGAAAAATAGTTCAGCGATTCCCATGCCCCCCATTCCCTGCCTGCCTTTTTCTGTGTTATATGCTTTGTGTAGACTGCATCAAATGCAGGAGAGTAAAATGCCTCTGCAAATCCAATGAGAGCCTGGACTCCGAAAAGGAACCAGACTGAATCTGCAAAAAGGTAAAGGAAAAATCCAAGGCCCATTAGGCTGTAGCCTGCAGCAACAATCCTCTCATCCCTTTTGTAGCCGTCTGCAAATTTGCCTGCAACAAGAGTTGTCAGGCCTGCTGCCAATGCAAAAATGCCTCCTGCAAAGCTTGCGTCAAGCAGGCTTCCCCCCATTTTCTCGACAAAAAGAGCGTAGATCGGGCCGAGCATTGCGCCTGCAACCAGGACCATTCCATTGGTCATGAGAAGTATGCGCAAAGCCTTGTTCAGTATTCTCCTTTTCATAATCCATTATTAGCTGGAAGGGTATATAAATTATTCGGCAGATGCAAATGCTAAGAATTCATCATTTCATCCAGAAAATGATTTTGAAAAAACATAGCAGGCTTCTCCCCACCTGTAATGGTTTGAAAGTTTTCCTTCCTTCTGATACCACTTTGACTTGTATATCTCGATTCCTTTCTCATTTTCTGCAATCGTCAGCTCGATTTTCGCAGTTTTTGAATGGTTTTTCACCCTGCTTTCAGCCTCATCCAGAAGATGGGAGGCAGCCTCTTCAGACTCGAATGCAAAATGCCTGAATTTCCACAGCTTATGGGAGCCGTCATAATTCTGGCCGAAATTGACAATGCAAATCGATCCTTTCAACACTCCTTTATCTTCATAAACCAAAAATTCGTGCTTAGCAGACTGCTCTTTGAGGTATTTAACAACCTCATTTTTTGGCATTTTGAAAATATTGTGGGTGCTGAAAAAAGAGCTGTATAAATCAGCCAGACTTGAAAAATCCTTTTCCTGCAATGCTCTTATTTCCATTTCAAATCAGAATAGGCATTTATGGCTATTTAATCTTTTCCCTTAATTAATACAGGGAATTGTGCCTTTTTGTTGCAATTCTTCTTAGACCAGTCTATTTTTGCTCCTGCATTTTCCAGCAGCAAAATCAACAGCAGCCTCTGCAAGAATCTGGAGAGTGTCATAAACCTTAATGCCCGAGTCCTTTTGCGACACAGCAAGAGGTATTTCTGTGCATCCAAGCACAATCGCCTCTGCAGACTTGTTTTCCATAGTTTTCATTATTGACACAACTCCTTCTTTTGCATTTTTTCCTGCGCTTCCAGCCATTATTTCAAGGATAAGCCGGGTTATAGCAGGATAGTCTTTTTTGCAGGGTGAAACACATAGGATTTGGCTTTTGTTCAATGCTTCCTGGTAGAGCTTCAGCTTAAGTGTTGTTTCAGAGCCGACAAGGCCCACTTTTTTTATTTTGTCATTTTTTATTTTTTTAACAGTCTCCTCAACAATGCTTATCACCTTGATTTTTGCCTTTTTTTCCAGCTCTGAAGCAAAGCAGTGCACTGTGTTGCAGGGCATAACAATAAAATCGCATCCTGCATTTTTCAGGGTGGATGCGCCGTGGACAAGCTGTTTTAACACTGCTTTTTTGTCAACTATTCCTGATTCGTCAAATCCTGCAAGCGGCAGGGAATACATTACCATTGGCGGAAAGTCAGTATCCTGCACTGCGCAGTGCTTTTTTTGGCAATAGCCGACAATTTTTGAATAAAAGCTGGCTGAAGCGCCAGGACCCATGCCTCCTAAAATGCCTATTTTCTTAAAAGCCATTTTCAGCCTCCCCGCCTATGTCCGGGTAAGGCATGACAGACACAGAGCCCGACAGTTTTGAGACTATCTGAAGAAGGTCTATTGTATGCTGTATGGAAGATGCGTCCTTGCTTCCTGCTGCATAAATGTTCTCAATGCCAACTGAGCTGTGCTTATTGGAGCAGGGCAATGAATAAAAGAAAGGAAAAATCATTTGGGGGTCTGCACCCAGCTTGCTTAATATTGTTTTTGTAGCCTTCTGCTGGGAGCGGTACTGCTCATCAAGGACTGTGGCGCATGCGTCTGCATGCTTGAGCTTCTCCATGTAAAGGCAGGCATCCAGAAGAGAGCACATGCATTTTTCCTTTTCGTGGTCGTAAAGCAGGATTTTGTCCTTGCAAAGCACAGTTTTGCCGCTGATTTCAGATGCATAGCTTTTGCTCTTTAGATAGGCTATAGCCTCTTTTGCGCTGCCTGCAAGGTCTGCCTCATATACTGCAATGCCTGGCTTGAACCCCCAGCTTTCCAGCAGGCAAAGGTACCCTGCAGAATCCAGAGTCTGCGGCTTTCCCTCAAATGAGGGGTTGTAGTTGTCAATGAAAACCCAGTTTGATGTTTTTGCGCCCCGCAAATTCAGGAGATGGGCTATTTTGCTCCCCCATACTGCGCTAATCTTGTGCTCAATTCCTGGAGATTCATTTGTGTATATGTGCCCTGCCTCGACAGCAATCTTGAGATTTTTTGCATTTTCAGGGAACTTCAGGATTAATTCATTTTCCATTTTTTTCACTCTCGCATTTGGGAGGATGCCCTCCTTTGATTTGTATTTTTTAGAAATTTCCGCAATGATTTATATTTGGCGTCCAAAACAGGACACATATTAACAATTTTGTTTTAAATAAAACATATGAGTAAAATTTATAAAGGCAGACCTGTTATTTGATTTTATGGAGAAATCAACAACAGAGCTGACTGTAGATTACATAAAGGAGCACCCTTATGTCAAGAACTGCCTTAAGAAAGGGCTTATCAATTATTCAGCGCTTGCAAGGCTGATTGGAAAGGAGCTGGGCATTGAGAAAAAGTCATCCAAGGAGGCTATCCTTGTTGCTGCAAGGAGGTTTCAGCAGAAGCTGGGCAGCGAGGCATCAAATGAGCGCAAAATAAGGAGCCTGCTTGCCAGCTCTGAAATAAGCATAAAAAACAAGATAAGCGTGGTTATCCTGGGCAAGTCCATAGACCTTGATTTCATTCTTGGTCTCCAGAAGTCTGCCAAATCAGAGGGAGGCATGATATATCTTCTTGAGGGCACTGACAATTATACAGTCATCACGCAGGAAAAGTATGCGCAGCAGCTTCAAAAAAAGATGGGCTGCAGCATAATGAAGGTGCATAAGGATTTGGCAATCATCGACTTCAAGTCTCCGGAAGAGATAGAAAAGATTACAGGTGTTGTTTCATACTTGACTTCGCTTTTTGCAGAGAATGGAGTCAATATACTTGAGTTCCTCTCGTGCTGGAGGGACACTATCTTTGTGATTGGCAGGAATGATGTTGAGAAGGCGATAAGCTTCCTCTGCTTCTAAACCGAGCATTTGGCTAGCGGGGTTAATCCTGCTCAAAATACCTGTTTTCAACAAGATAGTCCAGAAGCATGCCAAAAACTTTTTTTAATTCAGGAAAATCATCAAAAAGGTGTGCTTTTTTCTTTACAAGAAATTCCTTTGTCCAGCCTTTCCAGTCCTTTTTGTAGTCGAGCTCATGGATTTCAGAGTCCAAAGCGTCTATTGCCTTTGCAAATTTTGCCTCCCTTGTCTTTTGCGCTTCAAACTCATTGAACAGGCTGGCAAATTTTGAATTCAATGGTGCTGGCAGGGTTTTTTCCAGTATTTTTGCTGCCTTTGCCTCTTTTTCTTCCTTTTCCCGCCTGCCTGATTCATTGGCTTCAGGAGCCATTGGAGTATCTCCTGCCTCAATCTCAACAACATCATGGTACATCAGAAGCTCGTAAACTTTAAGCCTGTCAAGATTGCAGCTTGCCTTTGAAAGGAAAAAGTCTGCAAGCATCAGGCAGCTCCACGTGTGCTCTGCAGAGCTTTCCTTCCTGGCTGCAACAGAATTAAATCGGTAGACTGTCTTCAGCCTGTTGAAAATCCTGAACTTGTTTATGTCTTCCATTGGATGCTTGCATCTTTTTGGTTTTATAAATTCTTTGGAATCATCAGGAACAATATTGTTTTTGACAAGCTTTATAAACTAAACATCGTTTTTAAAACTAAATGAGCAAGAAAAAGGATGAAATCGCAAAGCAGGAAGAAATCCAGATGGAGCTCCGAAGGGTCAAGCTTCCAAGAGGAGTGCAGACATTCGGCATACTGGAGCAGAGGCTTGGCGGCTCAAGGATGAGGGTAAGGTGCCTTGACGGAAAGAGCAGGGTCTGCAGGATTCCAGGAAGGCTCAAAAGGTCCCTATGGGTGAGGGAAGGCGATGTTCTTCTTATCGAGCCGTGGGAGCTTTGCGGAGACGAAAAGGGCGATGTAATTTTCAAGTACAAGCCAATACAGGTTGACTTCCTCAAGAAGAGGGGATACCTCAAAGGGCTTGAAGACACTGACGAATTCTAATCGTTTAGCATTCTTAATTCAATTTAATTTAATTCAATTTCATTTAATTTCATTTAAT
>CAYPXA010000004.1:0-97078 GCA_964414985.1 uncultured Methanosarcinales archaeon | reverse complement strand
AAAAAGTTATCACTACTTCAGAATAGAAATAATTAAATAGTGTTTTTGTTTCCCAAAAATCATGGACGCAGAAGATTTCATGGCAGCATCGGTTCTTGCATTTTTTGGGATATGGCTCTCAATATACAGCGAAATTTTGCTTTCAAGCCTTTTTGTAATCGAGCTTTTTGTTATATTCCTGATGATAATTTTGTCAGCAGGAATCCTTTATTTAATCTATACAGGCAGGAGTTCTGCATGGCTTCTTTTGGGAATTTTGTTTGCAGCAGCTGCAGCAAACAGCATTATTGTCTATTTTGAGCTGAGAATGCTTTTGATGCTGGCTTCGTCGCTGGCAATAAACCTTATTGGAATGGCTTTCTGCTTTTCCAGGGCGCCAGGAAGAGATGAGAAGGAAAGCGAAATGCCTGAAGAGCCTCCAGAGCCAGTCATAAAGCTTGATGAAAGCGACCTTATAGACCATATTGATTATGAGGCGCCTGCAAAAAACAAAAAGGCAGAATCGCGCAATTCAAAATCCGGCAAGCCTGCAGGAAAAGGAAGAAAATCAGGCAAGCCCAAATCCGGAAAAAGGAAATAACTATTTCTTTGCTTTTGACATGCAGAAAAGAAGCCCTATTCCGCCTATTGTGACTGCTGCATCAGCAATGTTGAATGCAGGCCAGAACGAAAATCCGATAAAGTCCCTTACAAATCCCAGGAAAATCCTGTCAATGAGGTTGCCTGCAGCTCCTCCAAGGAGCATTCCTGCAAAAATATAGGCGTTCCTGCTTTCAGGTATTAAATCCATAAAGTAAATCATCAGCCCGATAAATGCAACTACAAGGAAGATTATAGAAGTGTTGCTTCCAGAAAGCATGCCAAACCCTATCCCTGTGTTCTGGACTGTGACTATTGAGAAAAATCCATTGATAATTACTTCGTCTCTTCCATAAATAAGAAGTTTGAGCGCCTGGTCAACTACCAGCGTGATGAACGCAGATGCAAATAAGAATCCTTCAAGCCTGCCTAATACCTTCTTCTCGATTCAAAATCACCTTCAGCAATCCTTTCAAGATGAGCAAGCCTCTGGTTTATTGCCTCAAGTGTTGATTTCATTGAATCAATCTTAAGCGAGATTATTTCCATGTCTCTTTCAGAAACCCCATGCTGAACTGCTTGCTGAGGGGCATGCTGCTGTGCAGGATAACCTTGTTGTGCAGCAGGAGCTGCTGCCTGATTGGGCATTTCCTCAAGATGAGGAACATTAAACTGCCTTGCGCTTTGCGGGAACTCAGGCATTCCAGCATCTGCTGAAGGATATTTCTGGCCAGCAGCCTGGCTGCCAAGCTCCGGAATGCCCAAGCCTGAAGCCTGATGCTCTTGCTGGCCAGGCATACCATTCATGCCCATTCCAGGCATGCTGCTGTCCAAGCCGGGCATGCTCATTGAAGGCTCATTCATTCCAGGCATGCTGAAGTTAGGCATGTCAGGAAGTGCAGGCTCCTCCCTTTTCCAGAACATAATCTTGTCCATAAAGCCCATCTTAACTAGACCCTCCGTTCTTAATCATGTTCTTGACCATTGAGGTGGGGAATCTCTTTATTATCTTGAAGACCAAAGTTTCTTCATAAACCTTGACAAGCCCTGATTTTATGTTATCGACAAGGAACATAGGGCCCTGCTCAATGCTTGCCTGGCTGTAGAGGAAATAGAACATAAGCCCTTTTACCTTTTCAGCATTGCTTGATTCAGCACCTTCATCAGTAAAATTCTTCTCTGCCAGCAGCTGCCTGTAATCTTCAGCAGCTTCTTCAGACTTGATTATCCTGAATGCATCTTCAGCGCTTATCTTCAGCTGGACTAAGTCGATTTCGCCGAGGCCTTCAAGGCTTTTTTCATTTATGGTAATCATCTTGTAGTATTTGCCGCCTGCCAGTATTCCTGCAAAGTCAGATGACTCGTACTTTTTGATTATTTCATCAAGCGAGCTGAGCATTTCAGGCTCAACAGCGCCTTTTGTCACAAACCCTGCAAGTATCTCTCCTTCAGACTCAAGCAAGTAAAGGTTGTCGCTTTCTGCAAAGTTCTTCCTGATATCGCTTGCATCCATGTAAATAAGGACTGTAAATGCCATTGCTCCCAAAAAGCACACAAACCAGATTATTGATATTACCTTGAATGCTGCCTTGAAGAAAACTCTAAGAAGAATCATTGCAACTGTAACTGCAATCACTATTGCCAGCCCGATTTCAAAAGCCATTATTCACCTCTTTTCTGCATTTCTGGCTTTTTATTATATAAACCTTTTGCACAATTTTGCAAGGGCTGTTGACGCCAGGTGCATTTCCAGCATAATCATTGCCGCCAAGCGCAGTACTCCTTGTTTGAGATTGTTCAAAAGGTGACTCCTTACCAGAAGCAGTGCAATAATCAACACGAAGCGCGGCAATGCTCAACCAGTAGGTGCATTGAGTTTTGGCCTTAAGCAAGGCAATAATACTCACTAAGCTCAAGCAATGCGCCTTAGGCTTTTGCAGATTTGCACAATTTTGAAATAGGGCAGCCTCTGCACTCCGGCTTTTTCCTGCAGTGCATTTTTGCAAGCTCAACAATCAGCGCATGGTATTCATTGTAAATCTTAACGTTTTTTGGAAGCGCGCTGTGGAACATTGCCTGCACTTCATCATATCCTGCATCCTGCCTGCAGAGCCCTATCCTTGAGAATATCCTTTTAGTGTATGCATCAACAACAAAAAAAGGCTTTTCGAGCGCGTAGAGCAGTATCGAGTCAGCTGTTTCAGGCCCAATCCCCTTCACGCCAAGCAGCTCATTCCTTGAAGGGTTTTTGTTTTTTGAGAAAAAATCTGCAATTATTTTCAGCCTTTCAGCCTTCTGGTTGAAGTAGCCTGAAGGCCTTATAATCTCTGCCAGATTTTCAGTTTTTGCCTTCTTCAGCTTTTCAATTTCAAGCATTCCTTTTTTGTTCAAGCCTTCAATTGCCTTCTCAACATTTTTCCAGGCAGTATTCTGGGTCAGTATTGCTCCCACAGCAATCTCAAACTTCTGCTTTTCGCTGTGCTTTTTTCCGTGGTATGAAGGATGAATCCCGCCTTCAAGCGTTGTCGGCCACCATTTCTGGCAGCCGTATGAGCTTAGCAGAATTTCAAATATTTTCTTGATTTTTTCCATTAAAGGTTGTCCGACAAAAAAGTATTTAAATGTTTAGATGAGATTACACCTAAAAAGAGGTGGATTTTGATACTTTACACTAAATTAGCAGTTCTTGCAGCGCTTGTCCTGCTTTCAGCATTTTTTTCAGGCACAGAAATTGCATTTTTCTCAATTAGCAAGCTTAAGGTAAGGTTTCTCATGAGGAAAAAGGTGCCGAATGCTGCTTACATTGAGGCGCTGAAGTCAAACACAAACAGGCTTCTTACAACCATACTTATCGGCAACAACCTTGCAAATGTTGGGGCTACTGTACTTGCAACTTCAATTGCATACGACCTTTCGATGAGCCACGCACTCAGCATAGTTACAGGGTTAATGACCATTTTGCTCCTTGTTTTCGGCGAGATAACTCCCAAGGCATTTGCAGCAAAGCACAATGAGAAGATATGCCTGATGTTTGCCAGGCCGATGCTTGCTGTCCAGACATTGCTCTCGCCTCTGACTTTTTTCTTCGAATACCTAATTGCAGTTGTGGAGGGGCCTGCAAAGCAAAAGCCGCTTCTGACTGAAGACGAGCTGAAGTCTTTCATCCACTTCGGTGAGGAGGAGGGGATAATAAGGAACATGGAAAAAAAGATGATGCACAAGATTTTCATATTTGACGATCTTGTTGCGAGGGACATCATGGTTCCGAGAAAAAAAATTGCATGCGCGGGCATAGACAGCACTGCAGAGCAGGCTTTGAGGGTTTTTGCAGCGTCTGGAAAGACACGGCTTCCGGTTTATGAGCGGTTTCTCAGCAACATAACCGGATTTGTCAACATGAATGATGTTCAGAACCTTTTTTTTAAGTCAGGCAAGGATGCAAAAATAAGGCTTGTGAAGCGGAAGATACTAATGGTTCACCCTTCAAAAAAGATTGACAGCCTTCTGAAGCTTATGCAGGAAAAGAAAATGCACGTTGCAATCATCGCAGGCAGTTCAGGCAAGGCGATTGGCCTTGTAAGCATAGAAGATATTCTTGAAGAAATTGTCGGCGAGATATTTGACGAGAAGGACGACATTTCCTGAAAATTCCTGAAACGTTTAAAGCGAGCTGCCTATTGCCAGTATCACCAGTATGCCCAAAAAGTGCAGGGTGTATGCTATTGAAGCAAACTTTAGTATTGAGACATGCTTTATTGAAGCAAGCATTGTAACCCCTATTTCTGTAGGCAGCGGTGATGCTATAAGGAATCCTGCAAATGAAACTACGAAGTATTTGTGGAGCTTGCCGAGCAGGAGTTTTTCTTCCCGCTCAAGGAATCTAATCAGCTTTTCCCTGTGCAGCTTTTTTATCTCATCGCTGAAAAGCTGTTTTATAAGAAAGAATATTGCAAGGTCTCCAAGCAGCGCTCCTGCGCCTCCAATAAATGCAGCAAAAAGGATGTTTTTGCCTTCTGCAAGTATCAGCAGGATTGCTGCTGCAGGCGCTGCTGTAAACCCATATGCATAAAGGCATCCTGCTGCAAAAACTCCAAGGTATCCTGCAGAAACAAAGACTGCGTGCATCGGCTCAAAATTCCTTCCCATAAACAGGGCGTATGCCAAAATAATAGTGGATATCAGAATAACAAGCTTAGGGTATTTTATCCTAAATATTTTTCTGGCCATAGTGCCTTTTTCTGGCATGCTATTTATTAACTTTTTTAAATTTTTAAGATTTTTCGGAAATTTAAGCAAAAAATTTATATAGTCTAAAAACTGAAATTATGCTTTGTGAGTGGGGACTTCTGAAAGATTCAGGTGTACAATGAAAAAAGTATACGGGTTTGGAACCTTTGACGAAGCTCTCCAGTACGCAGAAAAGAACTATTACAGGGGCATGTTCAACATAATCGAGACAAATGTTGGAAGCTTTGCCATTGAGCTGTTTTACTAAGGCTTGCTGAAGTAATTGTCTGCTTCAGGGTAATAAGCCAGTTTTCCAGAAACAATGCTTTTGATTTCAGGGCTCATGCCTTCTACAAGCATATTAATCCTTGCGTCAATTCCATCAATTGCTTCCTGCACTTCCCACGGATTTTTGAAAAGAGGCATTTCAACTGCTTCTTTATATTCGCTGTTTTTCTTCCTTAGCTCTGAAAAAAGAGGGTAGAGCTGGTTAAAAAATGAATCTGCTGTTCCGCTGCCTGACTCATAGGCTTCCACATTTTTCTTTGCGCGATTGTACTCGCCAATGAATGCAGATTTAACTCTTGCTTTTTCTATTGGATTGATTATTCTGCTTATGTAAACTTTCTCTCCGTTTTTTATAGTGAACCCTTCAAGAAGGTTGTTAAGGCTTATGTATCCTGTTGAGCCCTGCTTCAGCCCGCTCATTTTTTTCATAAGAAGCTGGACTCGAGCATTATGGACTCCTCCGTTATTGTTGTTTCTGTCGAGAAGATTGTCAAGCCCGGAATACTCTCTTGCTGCATCAAGGAATTCCTTGTCTGATATGTAGTTCTGCTCTGTGTATTTTTTTTTCATAGGCAATATAGAGTATTACAAGTATATAAATGTTTCGTTTTGTAGCTATTAGCAAGTAGTAACACAAATGAAACGGAGGGTTTGTGCTATTCTATTTGTTTTAAAGTAAATTGAAACAGAAACTTAAGGCTAGGCCATGCAATCTTAAAAAACGCTAAAAAAGCAAATCAAAAAGAATTATTCCTGGATTAGGACTGCGTTGATTGCAGCTTCCTGGCCAGGCCTGTTTGTGACCCTTGCATTGCCCTTGTCAGTCTTGACTATTGTCCCTTTTGTGATTATGTTTCTGATGACGAAGTGCCTGTTTGCAGGGTTGCCTGCGACTGTAACAATCTTTGCAGGAGCATACTTCTTTGTTTTTGGGTCAAAAAGGTTGACCGTGTTGGCAAACAGGGTCTTGTTCTTTGACTTCCTGCCCCTGACCTTCACCAGCTTGACCTTCCTCTCACCAATCTTTGTGTGGGTTGGAAGATGGCCCATTTCACTCTTCTTCTTTCCCCTTGAAGCAATGTACCTTGCGCCGCTTGGCTTTCTCTTTGGCCTGTATTGTGTTATCATTTTGAATGTTGGAAAATTAGTTGCTTTATAAACTTTATGCTATGGAACAGAAACATATTTAAATGAACTCAAAATATTCAGGTTATTATTTATTTTGGAGGGGTTAATACCATGAATGAATCATCAAGACCATTGGATGCCTTGAACAAGGCAAGGGGCAAAAGGGTTATAGTGCAGCTCAAGAGCGTGAAGAAGAAAACTTCAAAGACAGATTCTGGCGCAGAAGTAGTTGACCAGAGAGTCGAGCTCGTCGGAAGCCTTAATGCTTTTGACATACACATAAACGTTGTTCTGGACGATGCAGAAGAGCTTATCGACGGACAGACCGTCAGGAAGCTGGGCACAGTCTTCATAAGGGGCGACACAATAATAATGATTTCACCTGCTTAAGCGCAGGTTTTTTGCTTTTTAAAAGGTTAGTTTTATAAACCCCTGGGTTTTATTGATCACGAAACCTGATGCAGCCCAAAGCTGCGGATGGTTTTAATAACACGGAGAGTGAATAAAAAATGGACGAACGAAGAGGCGGCGGTTTCAGGAGAAACGATGCCCCACGAGAAATGCACAAGGCGGTTTGCGCTGACTGTGGCCAGGAATGCGAAGTTCCTTTCAAGCCATCAGAAGACAGGCCAGTATACTGCCGAGAGTGCTATAAGAAGCACAAGAAATTCTAAATTCATATTTCTTGGAACTTTTTAGGCGGTTTTTTGTTTTTTTGTTGTTCTTTTTTTTGCTGATTTGGTTCATGGCAGCGCCATAAACTTCATTCTTTTGCAGTGCAGGAACAATCGGTTTTTTGCAAAGCTTTTTAAAGTAATGCCGTTTCCACAATGCCAACATGACAAAAGGAACATCATCCCACGGAATGAAAACCGGCACCAAGAACATGATAAGGTGCAGAAGGTGCGGCAAGCCAACTTACCACATCAGGAAGAAGAAGTGCTCATCGTGCGGATTCGGCAACTCCTCAAAGATGAGAAAGTATGCCTGGCAGAGAAAGTAGCTGGTTCTAAATTTTATTCAGTTTGAGTTGATTGAGTTAATTAGAATCGGCAGCATTGCCGCCAAGCGCAGTACTCGTTGTTTGACATTCTTCAAAAGGTGGCTCCTGCAAATACACGATTCAATAATCTTCACGGAGCGCGGCAATGCAGCATTGCCGCCCAGCAAAGTAATCGTTTTTTTGAGATTGATTAGCACGTGGCTCCTTTGATGAAGTGGTTCAATAATCTTCACGGAGCGCGGCAATGTTCAATCAGCAGTTCATTGAGTTCTAGCTTTAAGCAAGGCAATAATCCTCACAGAACTCGAGCAATGCTGCAATGCAAAATCAAATTTGTTCCAGCCGGAATTCTATGTATCGTCGAAAGGGTCTTTCAGAAGTCCGAGCTTTCTTTCAGCTGCAAGCGCGTGCTGGTGCGCCCTGAAATATTCCATGCCCTTTTTCATCAGGTTCACTTCAGTAATTTCATGCACGATAGAGCTTTCAAGGAAATTCTTTGAAACCTTCATGTTTTTCTTTTTAACCTTGCACCCGCACTGGCAGATGTGGGTGGGGCCTTCGTCGTAATGCCTGTCAGGCAGCCATATCTCATCCATTGGTATAAACTCGTGGACAAGGCCGTGCCCTCCGTGGCTGAAGCTTACGCACAAGTTTGTCCTGACCCATTTTCCGTCGACAATAAATATCTTGTATCCTGACTGGAGTCTCAAGAATTTTTTCCATTTGCCTGTAAGAATAAAATGCCTGTCCTTGCTTTTGCCTCTCAAAAGTATCTCGAGGTGAATATTTCTCCAGGCAGGATCCTGGCCTATGACATATTTTGCCATTGCCTTTCCTTTTTAAATGGGATATATTAACTTTTCTAAATTACTCGCTTTTTTTTAAGAATTCGCGCGATAAAATCAACCTCTAAATCCAGGCATTCAGCGCTTAAATATACGAAATAGTACATTCGCACCGAAACCTTTAAAAATAAGTCACGTTTCCTGTAAAGAATTCGCTACATAAGAATAATACAGTTATAGTCTAGCTGATAATTAGACTTCATCGCCGCCATATGCAGTGAGTGATAAGGCTAGTTAGAACATATCTATCTATACCGTTCTCATGCTCATCTAGTGTGAGTGCTCGAATGAACTTTCGGGCATGATGGAGTGAAGTTTGCAAGAAATGCAAATTTTTCCTTTAAGTCAATTTAAAAAGCGACAAACAATTCCCGTTGATCCTGCGGGAGGTTGCTGCTATCAGGATACGATTAAGACATGCAAGTATTCTAGCAATAGATGCATCATGCTCAGTAACACGTCGATAACTTGCCTTTGGGTCTGGGATAACCTTGGTAAACTGAGGGTAATACCGGATAGGGGAATCATACTGCGATGTTTTTTCCTTTAAAGCCTCGGTGCCCAAAGATAGGTCGGCGGCGGATTAGGTTGTTGGCGGGGTAACGGCCCACCAAGCCTGAGATCCGTAGGGGCCTTGAAAGAGGTAGCCCCGAGAAGGACACTGACACACTGGTCCTAGCCCTACGGGGTGCAGCAGTCGCGTAACCTTGTCAATGCACGCAAGTGTGAACAGGGAATCCTGAGTGCTCATGTTTTACATGGGCTTTTGCCAAGAGCTAAAATCTTGGCGAATAAGTGGTGGGTAAGACTGGTGCCAGCAGCCGCGGTAACCCCAGCGCCACAAGTTGCAATCATTTATTTGGCCTAAAGCGTCCGTAGCCGGCTTTGCAAATCTCCTGTGAAATCGAACAGCTTAACTGTTCGGCGTGCAGGGGACACTACTTAGCTTGGAACCGGGAGGAGTGCAGAGTATTCCAGGGGAAGCGGTAAAATGTTATAATCCCTGGAGGACTACCAATGGCGAAGGCACTGCACTAGAACGGATTCGACGGTGAGGGACGAAAGCCAGGGGAGCGATCCGGATTAGATACCCGTGTAGTCCTGGCCGTAAACGCTGCGAGCTAGGTGTTGCGCATTCTACGTGAATGCGCAGTATCGAAGCGAAGGTGATAAGCTCGCCGCCTGGGAAGTATGGTCGCAAGGCTGAAACTTAAAGGAATTGGCGGGGGAGCACTACAAGGGGTGCGGCGTGCGGTTTAATCCAATTCAACGCGGAGAACCTCACTAGAGGCGACGGCAGGATGATGGTCAGGTTGAAGACTTTACCAGACGAGCCGAGAGGTGGTGCATGGCCGTCGTCAGCTCGTGCTGTAAAGTGTCCTGTTAAGTCAGGCAACGAGCAAGATCTGCACTTATAATTGCCAGCGGCTTCATTGAAGGACCGGGCACATTATAAGGACTGCCCTGGAAACAGGGAGGAAGGTGCAGGCAACGGTAGGTCTGTATGCCCCGAATCTTCTAGGCTACACGCGCGCAACAATGGTAGAGACAATGGGATACAACCCCGAAAGGGGAAGTTAATCCTCTAAACTCTATCTTAGTTTAGATTGAGGGTTGGAACCCACCCTCATGACACCGGAATCCCTAGTAATCGGACGTTAGCATCGTCTGGTGAATATGTCCCTGCTCCTTGCACACACCGCCCGTCAAACCAACCGAGCAGGGTTTAGGTGAGGCCTGCCTTCTTAGGCAGTACGAATCTAATCTCAGTGAGGTGGGTTAAGTCGTCACAAGGTAGCTGTAGGGGAACCTGCGGCTGGATCACCTCCTTTTTTTATTTTCAAGATGCGCAAATTGCGTTATGATGTGTCATATTATTATCTTGAAAACCTGGCAAACTTCACTCCATCTTTTTTATACGGGCCCATAGCTCAATGGTAGAGCGCCGCCCTTGCATGTGGACCATTAGGGCTCTGCCTTGAAAGGCGGAGGCTTCGGGTTCGAATCCCGGTGGGTCCATTCAAATAATTCCGGAAAAATAATCAATCATAACTCATAATTCATTTGTTCACAAATGATACGAGCAGTCGCGAATGAATTTTTGCGGCTGTAGGAAGAGATAGGTAAAGGCTACCCAGCCTTTTTTCACATATCCTATTGATGAAGCCATGCATAGACGGATGCACCAGAAGATGCTATCAGGTGGATGACTTGGCTCTAACGCCGATGAAGGACGTGACTAACTACGATATTCTCCGGCGAGCCGTATGTAGGCTTTGAACCGGAGGTTTCTGAATGGGACTTCCCCTTCGAATCCGAAAGGATAGGGAACGCAGGGAATTGAAACGTCTTATTACCTGCAGGAAAAGAAATCAAACGAGATTCTGTTAGTAAGAGCGACTGAAAACAGAGAAGGGCAAACTGAATCCTTTGCAGAAATGCTTTGGAGATGTGGTTTTAGGACTGCCCATCAAGCATCTTAACCGGCTGACCTAAAGTCTCCTGGAAAGGAGCGGCGCAGAGGGTGATACCCCCGTAGGGGAAAGCTGGAAAGATGTGGGCAGTATCCAGAGTACTGCACACCGGATACTGTGCAGGAATATGGGAGGCATCAACTTCCAACCCTAAATACGTTTAGAGTCCGATAGCAAACAAGTACAGTGATGGAAAGTTGAAAAGAACCCTTGATAGGGAGTAAAAAGACCCTGAAACCTGATAGCGATAATGGGGTAGTGCTCTAAGGAGTTCTACCGTGCGTTTTGAATAACGTGCCAGGGAGTGCATTTAAGTGGCAAGGGTAATCTGTTTAGCAGAGCACCCGGAGGGAAACCAAAAAGCCCGCAAGCAATGAGGGGCTGGGTATGAAAGTGCCTGAAGTCACTTGGATGCGACCCGAAGCCGCTCGATCTAACCCTGGGTAAGGTGAAGTGCGGGTAAAACCGTGTGGAGGCCTGAAGTGGTTCTATGTACAAGTGTTCATGTAACCTGGGGCTAGGGGTGAAAAGCCAATCGAGAGCGGTGATAGCTGATACCTCCCCAAATTGGCCGTAGTCAATCCTCGAGCGAGACGGCCAAGCATGTAGAGATATGGATTGGGGGCTTAGGCGGGGAAACCCGTCGGCTCCTTGTCAAACTCCGAACGGCTTGGCGTTGTAGACCTCGGGAGCCGGCAGACCGGGGTAAGCTTGGTCTGCGAAAGGGGTTCAACCCAGACTACAGTTAAGGTCCCTAAATGCTGTTTATAGTGTTAAAGGGAGAAGGTTGTCAATTGCCTAAGACAGCGAGGAGGTTGGCTCAGAAGCAGCCATCCTTTAAAAAGTGCGTAACAGCTTACTTGTCAAGGCAATTGGTGCCTAAGATGGACGGGGCTAAATCAGCTACCGATACTGTAGACATTCTATGGAATTGTGGTAGGGAGGCGTCCTGCTTGGGAAAAAGCACTTCCGAGAGGAGGTGTGAACTTTGCAGGAATGAAAATCCTGGTGGTAGTAGGATCATAGCAGTGTGAGAATCACTGCCGCTGAAAGGGCAAGGGTTCCTTGACAATGCCGATCAGTCAAGGGTTAGTCGATCCTAACTAACTTCCTAATTGGAAGTAATGAGGAAAGGGAAAAAGGTTAATATTCCTTTACTGCTTAAGTATGTGCGGCGACGCAGGTTTTGTTTCTGACCCTTGGGGCTAGGTGGACTATTGATCAACATAGCTAACCATGATAAATCAGGGGAGAATCGTCATGATGAGAACCTGATTAAATATGGGAATGGTACCATGTATGTGGTATTCTGCCAATGCCTTGAGGCCATGAAAAAGGAACAGAAAAAAATCTTAAGCAATCGTACCAAGAACCAGCACAGGTGCCCCTAGGTGAGAAGCCTAAAGCGTGAGGGTGCAATCCAATTGAGGGAACTCGGCAAATTAGCCCCATACCTTCGGTATAAGGGGTCCCTGCAGCTGTTGCTTTTTAGGTTGCGGTTGCAGGGCTCAGTGACTAAGGGGGTCCGACTGTTTAACAAAAACCTAATTCTCTGCTAGCCCGCAAGGGTTCGTACAGAGGATGACGCCTGCCCAGTGCCAGCATCTCAAACTCCTGTTCAAGGGAGCTAAGGACTGGTAAACGGCGGGGGTAACTATAACTCTCTTAAGGTAGCGTAATACCTTGTCGTTTGATTGACGACTTGCATGAATGGCGTAACGAGATCCCCACTGTCCCCAATTGGAAACCCCCGAAAACTCTTCCTGGTGCAAAGGCCAGGTTTTTCCAGTGGGAAGTGAAGACCCCGTGAAACTTTACTGTAATTTGTTGTTGTAATGTGAGCTTTGACGCATAGTGTAAGTGGGAGCTGCCAAGCCAGCGCTTCAGGGCGCTGGATAGGCGACGATGTAACACCACTCTTTGAAGCTTACATTGCTTACTGAGGGCTAAGACTCTCGGGACATCAGCAGACGGACAGTTTGGCTGGGGTGGCACGCTACTGAAAAGATATCAGTAGCGCCCAATGGTTGGCTCAACCGGGTCAGAAATCCGGTGTAGAGTGCAATGGCAAAAGCCAGCCTGATTGGATCCCGGACAAGGAAGGATCCAAAAACGAAAGTTTGGCTTAGCGAACCTCTATGTCCTCATTGATGGGGGCTAGAGATGACCGAAAAGTTACTCCGGGGATAACAGAGTTGTCGCGCCTGAGAGCTCCTATCGACGGCGCGGTTTGCTACATCGATGTCGGCTCTTCCTATCCTGGCTGTGCAGAAGCAGCCAAGGGTGGGGGTGTTCACCCATTAAAAGGGATCGTGAGCTGGGTTCAGAACGTTGTGAGACAGTTTGTTTATTATCTACTGGAAATGTTTGGTGTCTGAAGGGAAGGATCTCCTAGTACGAGAGGAACGGAGGACCGTGGCCACTGGTCAATCGGTTGTCCGACAGGGCAAGCCGAGCAGCTACGCCATAAAGGATAAGAGCTGAAAGCATCTAAGCTCGAAGTCTGCCTTGAAAAGAGACACTGTGAGCGCCGGTAAAAGACCGGTTTGATAGAGTTGGGGTGTAAGTACGAAGCTTCGGCGACGTATTCAGCCCGCAACTACTAACAGCTCGTGTGGTGTATTCCGTCTATGCATGGTATCATCCTTTTTTCTTTTTTTTTGATTCATTGATATCAGAAGATAGCGTGAGCCATGCAGTTTTTTGCATTTAGTTTTGCGCATTCAGCTTTGTTTGGTTTATGCATTGGGTTTTCTATTAATTAACATTAAATTTTTAGAATCTAGCGTTAGCTTTATTCTTTGCTGATTCTTTGCAGGTTAAAAAATTCAATGTGTTCTCCATTAATTTTATTTCCATTAATTTTAAATACCCCCTCCAATTTTTATCGTTCCGGGATTAATGGGCAAGAAAGACATCTACCACGGAAACGAAAAGATACAGATTCTTTACCAGGTTCTTTATTCTGAGCTGAACAACAGGCGCATTAAGTCCAAAAGCCCTGATTCAACAGCTGAACAGGAAAATGCTGCGCTTGACAAGATTCAGGATGACCTTGCAGTTTTTGCTGACATTTTGGACAATATCTACACCAAGCATCCGTCTATCTGCAACTATGACACTCCAAAGGAAACAAGGATGATGAGGGCTGATTCGCTTATAACTTCAGGCCTGATTGGCGTAATCCTTCAAGGAGGGGATGTAAGAGACTTTCTTGATGGCCTGAAAAATCTTGACATTTCAAAAAAATTGTCAGGCTATGAAGGGCCTGAGGGATTTGCCAAAAAACAGCTTAGTGTGATTGATGACTATGTTACTGCTTACACATCCGGGAAAAAAGAGGAGATTAGCAATTCACAATGCTCCATGGATTTTGTTGAAACTGCTGCAAGGTGCATTTTTGCAAACATCCTATTTGATTCAGGCAGTTTTCCAAATATGAATGAGGCTTTGGCTTTTTCAAAATCATGCGGATATGTCCCAAAGGACAATGGGGGCAGGCTGTCTGTAGGAAATCTTATTTTTTATTTGATTAGCCTTGATACAAAAGAGGGTAAATCTGAATTTAGCAATGCAATTAGTGCCTTGAACTCTAAAGTAGACAGAAAAAACCTGGAGACTTTAGTCTCAAACGGCAAGTTAGATGTAGAACTGGATAATACTGATGGAAAAGCAGAAAAAAGGGTCCCTTTCGGCTGGTACCTAACCAAATTAGGCAATTAAACACTTCTTAAAAAATGCCTTGATAAATTCAGCAGCAGGCGCAGGAACCGCAGTAAAATACCTCAAGGACAGATTAGGGCAATAGCCTAGAATTCAATAAAATTAATCAAATTATTCACTGAGCGCTTCCGAGCAAAATCTTCCTGATTTCAGCGTTCAGCTCATTAAGTGTTGCATGCGGCTTTTCAGCAGGCGCTTCAGAGTCGTCCTTCAAAAAGCCTTCAATGTAATCATCCATCTCAACTATGTTCTGGATTATCTCTTTCTCCCTGCCCTGTGCCTTGAGTGCGATTATCTCCCTTAATTTTTTGAGCACATTTTCAGGAATTATTCCTTCCATCCCGCTCAGCGCTTCAGAAAATATTATCGGCGGAATTGATTTTTTATGCACAACCCATTTTGCATTTACAAGCCCCCTGTAGGCATAAAGGTATTTTTTGTAGGTTACAAGGTCTCCTGACTTGAGGTATTTCAGGTAGTTGTTCCTGCACATTGATTTGTAGTGGTGGTAAAGCGAGATTTTGTTGAAATTGGATGTTGCAAACTTTTTGAAAACATTATTCTGGATTCCGAAATAGACAATGTCGCTCATAAGCCACTCTATTGTTGTCGGATTTGATGAGGAAAGCATTTTTGCATATTTGAAGATGTCAAATCCTGACATGTCTATAAGTGCGCCTTCAGGCTGGCAGGGCTTTCCATCCTTGTCAAAGAATGCCTCAATCACCTCTCCAGGAGGGTTGATTTGGATGTAATCCTTCAAAGGCCTGCAAAAGACAAACCTTACATCATAGTCGCTGTCCTTGCTGTCCATCCTCCAGGCCCTGCTTCCGTTTTCTACTGCAAAAAGAATCCTTACATTTTTTTCCTGCTCAATATTCCTGCAGATTCCAGCTATCTTTTCTTTCATTTCTTCTTTCATTCCTTCTTTTATTTGGTCTTCCATTTCAGGTGTGTTAATCAAAGGGCTTATTTAAATTTGAGGGATTTGTTCCTGGCATCAACTTGGAAATATCTGCCAAATTCAGATGTTCATCCCAAGAACAGGGCTTGCAGCTATAATTGCCATTCTTGCAATCTCCCTCAAGTGGTATGCAACAACAGACTCCGGGCCTTTTGAATTTTCAAGAAGCTCATAGCACTGCTTGTAAAGAATTTTATCCTTGACAGCCCGAATTTTCATTTCATAGCTTATCTCTTTTTTTGTGTAAAGGCTGAAAAGCAAATCCAGAATCAGGATTACATCTTCAAACAGGCTCTCTGCTTTTTTGCTTATCCTGAATTTTTTTCCTGAAAGATATTGGTAAAGCGCAAGCCAGCTTCTCTGCATATGCATTATATGCGAAAGAAACTGCCACTCCAGTTCAGGAAACTGCTTTGCAGCAGCCTTTTTTGCTATTGTCCTCCTGCAGAAGAAGTTGTATTTGTCAAGGCTTTTGGTATAAGCCTGGACCTGCTCGATATTCTTGAAGCTTCCTTTCCTGCAGTCTTCAAAAATAGTGTTGGATGTCTCTTTTATTATAATCAGGTTCCTCATTACAAGCGAGTCATATTTTTCTGCAGTCGGCTCTGTTATGTTTTCAATTATGCATTCTTTGCCGTTCTTTTCAACAACTCCAAAGCCTAGGAGATAGTCTTCAACAATCCCCTCAATTTTTTCAATAACTTCAGCAGAGTAAGCTTCTACAGATATTTTGTCATACCCCCTGCGATAAGAGTGCACAAGGAGAGTCTGGAGCATATCCTTGTTTTCAGGGGTTATTTTGATTGACAGCTCGCTTTTCTGCTGCACTCCGCCTGCATTTATTACCAGGCTGTTTCCCGAGGCAGAAACATCTATCTCTTCGCCTGCGCTAAGCTTGAGGCTGTCAGCCCATTTTTTTGGCAGAGTTATTGTCAGGGAGCCTCTCTGCCCTATAATCCTTCTTTTCATGAATGCTTTTAATTTGAAGAAGTATTTAAATCTTTTGAAAAACATATGTTGCATATTTAACATATGAATAACATTTATTTACTAGAGAATACACTACACAATAGTAACAAATATAATTCGTTTTTCCTGGGAGGGCTAAAATGGAAAATTACAAAAAAGATGAAAAGGAGCAGAATTCAGAAAAATGTCAGATTCCTCTGCCTGGCGAAAGCGCAGGCTCTTTAATGCCTATTAGAGAAACAATAATGCTTCCAAACATGGAATGCGTGTATATAGGCAGCACGCTTGATGAAAACGGGGTTCTTACTGTGTCTTACGAGCAGAGGCATGGAGTTGCAAGGTCTGCACTGAAAAACACAGGAATCGCAGTGCCTGAAGGAACAAAAGAAATCAGATACGTAATGCTGAAAGAGAAAGGATTTGAAATCCCTATAGGCATATGGCCTTTCGGACCATTTAGTACAATACTGGCTTACGGAGCGCTAGGCACACTCCTTGGGATTGGAGGATGCAGTTCAGAGCCAAAAAATGCAACAAGCAATGCTTCATCAGTTTCAGGCTGCGTCTCACCTGCAGACCCTGAACTGAGCAGCATGCTAAAAGAAGCTGAACAGCTTGCAGAATCTTCAGACGCTCTTTCAGCAGAGTGCGATGCAGAAATAAAAAAGTATGATTCTCTTATCAAGAATTATGAAAAGGAAATTGCAAAGCTTGACAAGCAGCAAAAAGAGGCAGAGAAGGCTATTGAAGAGCTCAATAAGTCTCTGGATGAAATAATCGGGCAGTAAATGGTAAGCGAGTGAGGAAAATAAAATGGATAAAATGAAAGAAAGTCTTGCAAGAAAAATCAATTGCAAAGAAAAAGGAGAGGAATGCTATGCAATCCCCTACAAATCTCTTGATGCTTCAGGCATTTCTGACATTTATAATGATATTATAGAAGGTGTATGCTATGCGCAAGGCAGGATTCCGGGAGTAACTTCAGAGAGAATATGCGACCTGAGCGTGCTTTCAGAAGGGTGTGCAGACATTTTGGGGATTGCTGAATCCGCAGTCAGGGCAAAGCAGCTTTTTGAGATTTTAAATCCTGAAAACTGCGGCGGAGACTACTTAATCAGGATAATCACTGATGTAGAAGAAGCAGCTGATGTAATGAGCGAGGCGCTCATGAAAAATAATTTTATGTCTTATTCATTGGATGAAGCCAAAAAAATTGCTGGCAAATTAGAATCTAAACTTAAAGGGTGCTACTGCATTTCTTTTGAAGATATCGACTCACACAGCTGTATTGATGAATCAGGTGAAAGTGTTGGCGGAAAGCTGTATGTATCCGGAGTTATACCTGGTGTAAGCGACAAATGCAGGATTCAGGAAGATTTGCATAAACCTGGTTCATTAAGCGTGCCTAAAAAAATGGTCAAGGCCAAGCGACTTTTGGAAGTAGTAGTGCCTGAAGGATACATCAATGATGGCTACATTGTCAGACCTGTAGAAGATATTGAAGAAGCAAAAACAGTTTTAGATGCTCTTCTAACTTCCTCAGATGGCGATTTTGAATCTACGGAAGATGAAAGCACTGTAATTGACGCTTTTGAAGCTAAATTATGCTTTGAAGATGTTTCGAGCGATACTTTGGAATGGCTTCTCAGAAAAGTCGGTTCAGAAAACAACTGGAACAAATAAAAATCATGGAGGAAAAAATGGCAGATGAACTTATTAAGCGCGTTGTTGAAAGAGGTATTCAGAACGGGTTGCATCTTATTTCAGAAGAGAATATTAACAGCGAGATTTTGGATACTAGAGATGATAACAATCACGGAAAAAGGTATATTGCAGGCATAATACCTGGAGTAAGCTGCCAGCCTGTTCTTAGTGAGTTCTACCATAAAATTGGCACTTCTGAAATCCCAGAGGAGATGGTTAGGGCAAAATGCCTTTTAGAGGTAGTGTTTGAAGAAGGGTACATTTTTGAAAAGAATCTGGTAAGGATAGTAGACAATGTTCATGAGGCAAAAGAAGTGCTTGATGCATTTGTTTTTTCAGTGTTCGACAAAGATTACTTGTCCTTGTGTGAAAATGCCAAAGAGCTTTTAGCCATAAACCTTATGAAAGGTTACAGCTTCGATAGGGCTATTGCAAAAGCAAAAAAAGGTTCAGGCAGAAAAATTTAGGCGTATGGAAATAGGTATTTATTCTTTATTTAGCCTATCTTCTTTTTTTAATTTAGAACTTAAATTTTTTTCTATTTCTTCTTCGGCTCAATCGTGCTTACATAATGCGTAGGCAGAAAGAAAGGAAACCCTTTTCTGTAGTGGCTTTCCCTGTAGAGCGATGCGCCTGCAGCAAGCGCAGCCTTCAGCGCATAATACTGCTGGGCTGCAGTGTACATCCTGCATGTTGCGCAGAACTCCTCTGGATTGAAGCTATCGTCAGCTCCCTCAATCTTTAGGTTTTCCGAGCTCATTTTTAGGAGTATGGAATCCTTTTCCTTTTTTGAAAACATGTTGTGCACGTTAGGCGCAACCACCATGTCCACATTCGGGCTGTCTTTTGCAATTTCAGCAATTTTAAGAGGATATGAAAAAGGGGCATTTGGCGCATTGTAGGATAGTAACACCATCTTTTTATCAGTCTTTGCAGCAAACCCTTCAAGAGTATACGCATCAGGGTTGCCTACTTTGTAGACTGCATTTGGAATTCCAGCCTTAATCAGCTTGCTGTTCAGCTCTGTTTCAAGAAGAATAACCTCCTTTTTTTCCATCTGCCTTTTCGGGCTTGTGTAGATGAATGACATTGCGCTTCTGTTTCTTTTCGCAATTTCAAGGCCGGCAGAATTCGATTCAGGCGCGTTTATCTCGACAATAATCTCATGCCCCTCCCAGCATATACTTCTTATAAACTCATCAAGCCCTGCTTCAGGAAACCTGTAGTAAAAGTCATTGAACTCGGATTCCATAATATCCATATTAATGATGCTGCCTGAGCCATTTTCTGCTTCTGCAAGCTTTTTAGAGACTTCTATTCCGCAAAGAGTCGGGACTATCTTGCTTTCTATGCATTTGTCCATAAGATCTGAAAAGTGCTCCTCAAGGTAGCTCTGGACCTGGTTTATGCTTATCTTCTCTTTAGTGGTTTTGTCAGGCATTTTAGAACCTATTTTTTTCAGGCATAATCGTGCTTACAAAATTTGAGGGATAGACTCCCAGGCAGAAAGGCTTGTCCTGCTTGTAGACTTTGCCTCCTGAAATCTCTGCAAGCTTTGATGCATAGTAAATGTTCATTGCAGTAACAATTCTTGCCTTTGCGCTTATTATGGGGTCTAAAGCAGCATCCCTTTCTTCAGACTGGGTTATTTTGTAGTTCCTGCTTATCTCTTTCATAAGAGGGTCGTCATGGCATGAGTTGAGAGGCATGTTGATAAGAGGCGCAATTACCATCTCCACATTTTTGTTGCATCCTGCAATTTCTGCAATCTGCGCAGCCATCTCTTCAGGAGCTACAGGCGCCCTGTATGAGAATAGCACAACAGGGCTTTTGCCTGCGCTTCTTATGTGCTCATAAATTCCATCCCTTCCGATGAAATCAAGGCAGTATCTTATGTTGCTCAGCCCGTTTTCATGGTAAAGCAGGTTTATGCTGCCTTCAATATTATCAGAGTCAAATTCAGCTTTTTTTTGGAATTTAAAAATTTCATCTTTTTTCTGCTCGTTGAAAAGGAAGTCTGGAAATCCTTTTGGAACGCAGGGGTTGTAGACATAGACCTGCGCAGACTTGTTTTTTGAAGCAACCCAGAGCCCGAAATCCTGGCCGTACCACATGCTGCCTATGTCCAGCACAATTGCATCATCCATCTTGGAAACAGCTTCAGCAAATCCTCTTGTGCTTGCAAACGGAATCATGCTGTATATCTCAAGAAACCTTTCAACATGGTCGTCTTTGAACTCAAGCTCTTCAGGCCCGAACTGCTTTAGGGAGCCAAAAGGCACTGAAATTCCATCAAGCAAAATCTTAGGGTCATTTCCAACGCCTTTCAGATAAAGAGGAAGATAGTCTTCAAGATATTTCCTTGCAAGCTCCATTACTTTATTTTCTCCACTCATTTAATCTGGTAAATTTGGAGCATTTATAAAGGCTATGAAGGAGCAAGCAGGCTATTCATATTGTTATTCATATACGCTTCCGCCAACATCAGACTCCTGAGAATACCCTCTTGACTCCCAGAATCCCCTGTAGCTTTCATCATCAGAAATTTCTATTCCGCACAATAAATGCCTGACATGGTCTTTTTTTCCTTTTTCAATAAACTAATTAAAGTATTCGTTTATGTAGACTCTCACTGATTAAAGGCATTTCTCGTTTTTAGTTAGGTCATCAATCATAATTTCACTTTTTTATTTCTATAGTACTAACTGTAATAGGCGGCTTTGAAGAAAATTCATCCTGGGCATACAGTTTTCCCCCTCCAATTTCTGCAATCTTGAGAGCATAGTGCATATGTATTGAAGTGTAAACTCTTGTTCTTGCTGATTGATTCTGGTGTTTTGCATAAACTGGATTTTCTTTTGAAGGCTTGAATTTTTCATGGTGATTTCCCATGAACTGGATAAACTCATCATCCAGATAATTGTTTATTTCTGAATTAATCAAGGGCATAAGTATCATTTCAGCATTTGCATGGTCTCTTACACAGCAGGCAATAGGATATGTCATTTCATTAGGAATAGTTGGCGTTCTTTCGGAATAAATAACCAAAGGCCTTCTTTTTGCCTCGCAAACAAGATCTTCTAGCACAAACTCATCAACCATTTGCGCCCTTAATTCAACATTCCTGAATCCATTTGCCCTGAAAAGCTTGTTAAAGCTTCCTTGTATGTCTTTTTTGTCGTATGGAACCATTCTTTGCATCTTTACAAGAGTGTGGGGGTTTATTTCATTGAACAAATAAGGGGGGAAATTTTCAAGGCCTGTTTGAGGCTCGACAAGCCCATTATAGATAATAATTTTTGAGCTTGGATTTTCTTTTGCAACCCATAACCCAAACTCGCTGCTGTCAAGCGCCCCTATGACTGCAACTAAGGCATTCGGAATTGCTGAAACAGTATTAATAATATCTCTTTGATTTATTCTTGGAAGAGTGTTAAAAAAATGTTCAAAGCTTGTTTTCTGCAAATCTACAGGTTTTACTCCAAAATTATGCCTAAACTCATGTGGGGAAACTTCAATTCCAAAGTCATCAAAAAAATGAACATCTTCCTCTTGGCCTGCAGAGACAAAAGCATCCAAATAATTATTAAGATACTGCCTTGTTTTTTGCATCAATTCTTTGTTGTCCATACAAACCATAAATTAAAAGAAATATATAAAGAAAACGCTTTATTCATATACTGATTTTCCAACATCAGACTCCTGAGAATACCCTCTTGACTCCCAGAATCCCCTGTAGCTTTCGTCATCAGAAATTTCTATTTTTGTTATCCACTTAATCCATTTTATGCCGTACTTGTCTTCTGCAACAAGCTGGAATGGGAATCCGTTTTCAGGAGGAAGAACAGCATTGTTCTGCTTGTATGCAACAATAATTTCGTTTTCTATTAAATAATCAAGCGGCAGCGATGTTGTGTATCCGTCATAGGCATGGAATATAACTGTATTTGCTCCTGCCTGTATTTTTGCATTTGAAACAAGGTCTTTGAACAGAATTCCTTCCCAGAGAATTTTCCTGCTCCAGCCTTCTACGCAGTATAATGTTACGACTTTTGAATATTTTTCAAAATTAATTGCCTCTTCATAAGTCAATGACAATGGATTGTCAACAAGCCCGGATATTTCAAGCCTGTAGCTTTCAGCATCAACATACTGGGTTCCTTTTATTGAATTGTCCCTAAAGCTTCCTGCAGAATCAAGCCTTTCACCTTCATATTCTCTGACTTCAACAGCCTGAAGCTGTTTTGCTGTTTCAGACTGCTGAACGCATCCTGCAACCAAAACAGCCGCAATTATAAGCAAGATATATTCTTTCATTTATTCCTTCCAAAATACTTCTTTGTCATTGCCTTTATCCACTGCCAGTTAAGTGCGAGGTGCGCAAAAACAAGAATGCCCATAACCAGCCCTGTCCAGTCATGGAGCCTGCTTATCTGCCGGATTGGCAGTGTTTTTATATCGACTCCAAATGCTGAAAGAAACCCTGGAAACTTAAGCACTCCTGTTATGAATACAGCAAGAAAAGAAACTCCCATAAGAACATCAATCGCATACTTCAGCTTTATCCTGTCCATTGCAAAACCTCCTTGCACCTACTTATTAAGCAGCTTTTTTACCTCTTTAACAATTGCATCTGAGTCAATGCAGCACATTTTCCTAAGCTCTTCAGGCTTTCCTGACCTTGGAATAGATTTAACATAAAGCTGGCTTGTCTTTCCAACCACAGAAGAGACAGCTGCGCCAATGCCGCCAAAATAGTGGTCTTCAACAGAAATTACCCTGTTTTTGCACTCTGCTGCATTTTTCAGGAGCGATTTTTCATCGACTGGCTTGACTGAATAAAGGTCAATTACTCTTATGATTATTCCTTCCTTCTTTAGGATTTCATATGCCTTCAGGGCTTCGTGCACAGTTATGCCTGCTCCAACAACAAGTGCAGAATCTTTGCTGCTCTTTTTGAGCACCTTGAGCCCGCCAATCCTGAACTTCTCATTTTTTCCATAGACAACAGGAGTCTTCTCTCGAGTGGTCCTCATGTAAGAAATGCCCTTGTGCACAGCAACAGAATTAACAAGATTTTCTGCCGAAACTGCATCACAGGGGTAAACAACAACAGCACCAGGTATTGAAGTGAACATTGGAATGTCTTCAAGCCCCATCTGTGAAGGCCCGTCCTCTCCGATGCTGACTCCTGCATGCGAGCCTGCAAACTTGATGTTTGCCTTGGAGTATGCAGCCATCCTTATGAAGTCATGAGCCCTTGTCCAGAACGCTGCAAATGTCGCTGCAAAAGGCACAAACCCCTCTGCTGAAAGCCCAATTGCCATTCCTGCCATGTTCTGCTCTGCAATAAACGACTCAAAGCTCCTTTCAGGAAACATCTCAAAGAATTTCTGCATCATTGTTGAGTTTCTTACATCGCCGTCAATTGCTGCAATCCTGCTGTTGAGCCTGCCGAGATTTAGCAGCGCTTTGCCGTAAGCATTTCTTGTTGATTCCATTTCTCCAATATTATATGAGCTTGGCTTTGCAGGTTTTACAGCAGTGTTTTCTCTCCTGTAGGTATAGCATGACTTAAGCGTGATTTCAGCAGGGCCTCTGCTTCCTATTTCGCTCAGCGCCTTTTCCATCTCTTCATTGCCAAGCGCTTTTCCGTGCCATCCCTGCTTATCCTCAAGGAATGAAACCCCTTTTCCTTTCACTGTTTTTGCAATCAGCGCAAACGGCTTTCCTTGCTTTCCAGCCCTGCCGAGCGCTTTTAGAATCTGAATTATATCATGCCCGTCTGCAGTTTCAGCATCCCATCCGAATGCCTCAAACTTTTTCTTGTATGCATCTGCATTCCTGCCGTGCATTGTCTCCTGGGACTGGCCAAGCCTGTTCATGTCGATTATTGCGCAAAGATTGCCAAGCTTCATGAATGCTGCAGTGTTTGCAGCCTCCCACACAGACCCTTCTGCACATTCTCCGTCTCCCATAAGGACATAAACCATTTCTTTTGCATTTTTCAGCTTTTTTGCAGCTGCCATTCCGACTCCTGCACTTAATCCCTGGCCAAGGCTGCCTGTTGCAACCTTCACAAGAGGCATATTTGGTGTGGGATGCCCTTCAAGGCTGCTTGTTATTTTTCTTAGGTTCATCAGCTCTTTCCTGGGTATGAATCCTGCCTCTGCAAGCGCTGCCCAGAGTATGGGCGCTGCATGGCCTTTTGAAAGTATAAATTCATCGCCTCTCTTAATCTGGGAGAAGAACAAAGAGCTCATTATTTCTGCGCAGGACATGCATGAAGTCGGGTGGCCTGAGCCTGCAGCTGTTGTTGCCATTATCGACTCTATCCTTAGCTTGTTTGCCATCTCTTTTAGCTGTTTTGCATCTGCCATTTTCACACCGCTTTTTTCAGCTTTTCATAAGCTTTTTTTGGATTTTCAGAATTCTGTATGAATGAGCCTGCAACAAACAGGTTTGCGCCTGCATTTGCAGCAGCCTTTATTGTATTAATGCTTATTCCGCCGTCAACTTCTATATTAAGTCTGGGGTTTTGAGCTCTGAGCTTTTTCACCTTGTCAAGCATTTTTGGGATGAATTTTGCTCCGTATTTTCCAGGGTTTACAGTCATTACAGCAACCTGCGATGCAGATTTAACCAGCGGCATTATTTTTTCAATGCTTGTCTTCGGGCTGGCTGCAATTCCTGCTTTTAGCCTGTGCTTCCTTATTCTTTCTATTATCCTTCCGGCATTTGCCAGCTCAGGATGCACAATAATCATGCTGACTTTTGAATGGTTTTTCTCAATCCAGGCTTCAGGATTTTTCATCATCAGGTGCGCCTCAACAAACGCATTTGTTTTTGGCAGCCTGAAATCAAAGCAGAGAGATTTGCCTTTTACAAATTTTCCGTCCATAACATCAAGCTGGATTCTTTTTGCAAACTTCACCCTGCCAAGCCTTTCTTCAAGCTCTTTCTGGGTTTTTGCAATTATTGAAGGAACAATGTGCTTTCTCATCATAATCTCTTATTTTTCAATCCTTTTTATCTTTTCAATCCTTCTGATATGCCTTGCATTTCCGCTGAACTTCGTATTCAGCCAAATGTTTACAATCCTTTTTGTCTTTTCATAAGGGAAAAGCCTGCCTCTCAGCCCAAGAATGTTTGAGTCATTGTCCATTCTTGACATTTTTGCGGTGTACTCGTCGTATGCTGCTGCAGCCCTTATCCCCTTAACCTTGTTTGCAGCAATAGCCATGCCTATGCCTGAGCCGCACACAAGTATTCCTTTTGCATTTTTGTCTTTTGCAACAATCTTTGCAGCCTTCATTGCAATTTCAGGATAGTCAACAGGCTTTTCTGAATCAGTCCCAATGTCTTCAAACTTTATCTTTTTCCCTGCAAGGTATTTCTTCAGCTTTTCCTTGACTTTGTATCCTGCGTGGTCTGAGCCGATTATTATCTTCATCATGCCACCTTTTTTCCTGTGTTCTCTTTTTTCATAAAAAGCCCGCACCAGCACATTCCTTTTTCCTTCCACGTGTTTTGTGCCTCAAAATTGCACGGGCAGATAAGAGTTAAGTCTGTTTCAAATTTTCCGTCCCTAAGCCTGCAAGGGCAGAGCTTAAGCCCGTATTTTTTTTCGTTTGCCAGCACTCCGTCTGCAACAAGGCTGACATGCTTTTCATCAGGATTAAGGATGATTTTGCTTCCGGAATTGAGCTTTGCATAATCAGCCCACACTTTTTTCAGCTGCTCCTTGTCCATCAGAACCCCTCTACTTTTTTTGCCTCTTGCGCATCAATCTCAACATACTTGTTCAGCTGATGGCAGGTGGGGCATTCTTCAGGGCCTGAAATGCCGTAATGTATGTCGTTGCACACAGTGCATCTCCAGAACTTCTTGCCTTGCATCATATCATCCTCTTTTTACATGATTCCGGCAAACACGCTATTTAATTATTTCGGATTTGGCATGGCTTAATGCTTCAGAAATCATTTTCTTGCTGAATAGACTGCCTCGTTGTTGAAAATCCAGTGCATTAGCAGTTTCCAAACTTGAATTAAGTGAAAGGCATTGCAGTATAAATCAGCTTTTTATGCAGCTTTTTTGAAGCAAGCCTCAACGCGCTGCCTGTTATCCTTAATTTAAGAAGAGGA
The DNA here is from genome assembly GCA_964414985.1 of uncultured Methanosarcinales archaeon. Taxonomy (GTDB): domain Archaea; phylum Nanobdellota; class Nanobdellia; order Woesearchaeales; family JAGWAF01; genus JAFGCE01. The sequence continues at coordinate 71,030 of CAYPXA010000004.1, read as the reverse complement.
GCCATAGCCTGGATTAACTTTTCATCATTCGGATGCCTTTCGCACTTATAGTTGACTGCGCCTGCTGTTTCCTTGAATATGCTGAATCCCTCTCCGCTTTTTCCAATGCCAAAATGGATGTTAAGGCCATTACTGCAGGCATACTTTATCAGCTCATCATAGTGCTTTTTGCTTGCGTGCAGATTAAAGAATTTAGGGTCTTCGCCGCCTATTGAGTCATAAAGGTTGCCTTTATACTGGAAGCAGAAAGCGTAAGACATAACTTTGTTTTCATGCTCAATTATAAACAGCATTGCAGAGGGGCATTTTATCAGGTGCTCAAAGAATGAAATTGGGAATACTGCAGAGTTCAGCCTCTTCATTTGTGAAACATAAACCCTGTAGACCCGTTTCAGCTCTTTTTCATCATAGCCTTTGATGATTTTTGTTGTGTGCTTGTGCCTGCTTCCGCGCCTAAGCGCCTTCCTGAATGACCTGTTGTAATTCCGTGCTGCTTCTTCATAAGGCTTTTTGTGAAAAAGTGAGTATTCTATCACTGAAGGCTTTTCAGCGTTTCTGTTTATCTGCGGCAAAACCCTCATAAAAGAGATTTTTTGCTTTTTCATCTCTTCAGACATCCCGTCGCTGTAGTTGCTTACTGAAATGTTCTTTTTTTTGAGAAGAAATATTTTTTGGTTTGAAATTTCTTTCTCTGCCAGCTTTATGCCTGTTGCCTTGCTGCAAAAATCCGCCCATTCCCTGGTGAGGTAGAAATTGTTCTCAAACGCCTTTTCAAATTCAGAGGATTGCATTTTGCATCTTTTTGCATGATTCCGGCACACGCTATTTAATTATTTCGGATTTGGCAGGGCTTAATGCTCCAGAAATCATTTCCTTGCTGAATAGACTGCCTCGTTGTTGAAAATCCAGTGCAGCTGGAAATCACGGAACCCTATTTCTTTAAGGATTTTTTTCTGCTCCAGAATAGGCATTGGCTTGTCGTCCTCAAATGCATGCTCCAGCCAGGCATCAAGCTCTTTGCCTGAAAGGTTTTTCACAAGGAATTTCCTGTATAATCCCCTTAGCTTTTCATCATATTCCAGGTTTTCGTGCTTGTAGAAATCTGCGTTTGCAAAAATTCCGCCTATTCCCAGGCTAGAATAAATCTTTCCGAACAAAGTTTTTTTCTCTGAGTCGCTTATGTTGTGGATTGCAATTGCGGAAATTACTGCATCAAATTGGTCCAAAGGCGCAGAGGCAGTGTAATCCCTGAAATCCTGCTCATAAAGGCTTACCCTTTCTGAAATATCTGCAAGATTTAATTTTGCTTTCTTAATCATTAAAGGAGAAAAATCAAATCCTGCAATCCAGGAAAAATTTGGGAACTTGCCTGCAACAAGCTCAATGCCGTGGCCTGTTCCGCAGCCAAGGTCAAGAACTCTTATTCCCCTCCTGTTTTTGAAATCAAGGCAGTTTACAAGCTCATGATGCAGCTCGTCATTTTTGAATACAACTTTGTCTGCAACAGTGTCATAATCTGAAACTGTTTTTGAAAAATGCGACTCAATTCTGTTCATGCAATGCGCTAATCAATCTCTCTTAATAAAGTTTTGCTGTGAATGCAAGGGCATCAGCCCCTGCACCCGCATCCGCTTATTCCGCATTCTCCTCCGCAGCTTCCGCCGCATCCGCATCCTTCAGCCCCGCATGAACTCCTGGCCTGCGTGCTCTTCAGGTTTTCCTGCGCGCTTCCGCTTCCTTCTGCATCTGTGCTTATCCCGCTGCCTGATTCAATCTGCGCTGCCGCAAATGCAGCTCCAATCAAAAGCAGGCCGATTGCAGCAAATGCAATCATGCTTTTCTTTTCCATTGTTTCACCTCATTGCTTGATGATTGTGCTAAATGCAGAAAGATGATATATTTTAGCCATGAAACTGATGCCCCTAAAAAGGCTATAACCTCATAATTCTGCATGCAGGCTGTTTATAGCACGTTTTGAAGAAAACTAAATCAAAATAGCAAGCTCAATGCATTGCCGCGCTCCGTGCCAACACTTGAACTGCTTCTGGTCAGGAGCCACCTTTTGAATAAAGTCCAAATGGAGTACTGCGCTTGGCGGCAATGCTGCCAATTTAGAACTAAGAACTGCCGTGCTACTCGCTCCAGTCGCAGATGTTGTTCAGGTCTTCGTCTGTGTAAAGCCCGCATGCTCCTGGGTATGGGTCGTCTTCAATGCCATTGGGGCATTCTATTTTTGGGCTGCTTTCAACTCTTTCCGCTGCGCTATTTGCGGTTTCTTCTGCCTGTGAAGTGCAGCCTGCAAAAACCGCAAATGCCAGGATAACTATCAAAACAACTGATTTCATAAGCTCACCTTCATAAAAACCTGGTTTGTTTTTCCTTTTTCAACCCTTTTGACAAGCCCTTTTTTCTCAAGCCTGTCAAGGGTTATGCTCAGCTTCGACTTGTGCATGTCTGCCCTAAGCCGGAGGGTCTGCTGTGTTATTCCGTCCTGCTCTCTTACAGCCTTCATTACCTTCTGCTCGTCAGCATCAAGCCCTTTCATTAAAATATCAAACTTTTCTTCTTCAATCTTCATTTCCTTCTGCTTTCCAAGCGCAGAAACCAATTCAGCCTGGCTTTTCTCAAAAAATATCATGTATGCGCCGAGGGCTGCAAGCGCTGCTGAAAAAATCCAGGATACAAAATAAAGGAAAGAGCCCCTTTCTTCATGCATGCATGTCCCGTCTTCCAAAAAGCAGCTGCCCTGCTCTGCAACCATCTCTTCAACAAATGAGTCCTCCCTGATTTTTATTGCTGCTGTAGACGATGCTATTACAATGGCTATTGCAATGAGGATAATTCCTATTTTCCTGTTTTCAATCATTTCAAAACCTCTCCAGCCTTCATGCGCCACATGTAAAGGTCAAGCTCTGCAGGCTTCATCTTGAGCTTTTCTGCAAGCATCAGGAACTTCTTTTCAATCTGCAGGTATTTGTTTTTGGTTAATGTTTTGGGCTTTTCATCAATTATGCCCTCATCAAGCATAAGATTAAGTATGTGCCTGTCGAGTATTGCAAGGTTAAAGAAGCCGACATTCCTCAAAAAGTGAGATGCTTCCTTGTATCCAATGCCTTTGACATTTTTGGCAATCCATTCGCGCGCTGCAGCCTGGCCTTCCTTTTGCACGATTCCCAAAACCTTTTCCTTGATGTCAACATGCTCCCTTGCTCCCAAGATGTATTCTGCCTTGTTGTTGTGGAACCTGTGCCTGTGCGCAATTATGCATTTCCTTATTCCATCCTTTCCCATTCTGCAGAATCCTTCAGCCCCCAATTCATTCTGTATTTCTATTGCGGTCCTTGCCTTGGAGTTTGCAGTCAGTATGCAGAAGCACAGCTCTGAAAACCACTCTTCTGCAGGCTTTTTGCTGAACGATGAGAATTCAGAAAGCCGGGCATATACTTTGCTCCTTGCATCTGATTTTTTCAGCTTAAGCACTTCTTTTTCTATCATTGTTTCCCCCAAAATTCTTAAAGCAAAAAATTATTCAGTTTGTCCAGACTCCGTGGATATTGCACCAGATTCTTGCCTTGATTCCCTTTGTATCCTGTATGCAGAATGACGCTTCAGGCTTGTCTCCTGGCTTCAGCCTTTTTCCTGCAACAATATCATCTCCCTTCATGAGCTGGATAAGGCCTATGTAATGCTTTTCCTCCATTGGGTGGGGGATTGAGCCTACTTTGACAATTACATTTCCGCTTTTGATTTCCACTACAGGAACGTGCTTTTCCTTTCCTTCGCTTTCTTTTCCTTTTGGCTCAAGAAGCTCCATCGGCTGGCCGCAGCAGACAAGCTCTCCTTGATGCGCTTCGAGCACAGAAACAACATTTCCGCATATCTCGCATTTGTAAATTCCGTTCTTTTTTGCCATTCAAAACACCTCAACCTATCAAATAATCCTGCAAAAGCTATCCCCTGCAGCGGGTGCAGATTGGGCATGAGCCGCCGCACTGCCTGCTTCTGTAGCTTGCGCCTGGCTGGCTTGCCTTTGAATCATAGCCCACTGCAGGCTCATAGTCCGCTTTTGCTGCATAATACATTTTGTTCAGCTCACTTCTTCTTTTTCTTTGCATTGCATCCGCATGTTCCGCACATAGTTTTCACCTCGCTTATTTTGTTTTCTTTATCTTTGCCAGCTCTTTTTCTATTGCTTCCTGGTCAAATCCTACAATCATCTTTCCGCCTATCTCGATGACAGGAACCCCCCTCTGGCCTGACTTCTCGACCATTTGCTGGGCTGCATCTGCATCTTCTGCAACATTTATGTCCTCAAACTCAACTCCCTTTTCCTTGAGGAAGTCCTTTGCCCTGTGGCACCACGGGCATGTTGGTGTCGAATAAACTTTTACTTTTGCCATTTTAACCTCCTTGCTTATTTTTAGCTTTTGCTGCAGCCGCATCTGCATTTTTTGCATACTCCCTTGAAAATTATTGCTGCGCATTCAGGGTGAAATTCATTTGATTTTGCCTTTTTCAGAGCAAATTCAGATATCTCCTTGTGAAAAACGTCAATTATCCTTCCGCACTTCCTGCATATGCAGTGCTGGTGGCAGCATATGTCTGCATCATACCTTGCCTCGCTCCCAAACTGCATCTTGGATATCATGCCCTGTTCTGCCATCTTGTTAAGGTTCCTGTAGACTGTTGCAAGGCTTATTGCAGGCAGCTCTTTCCTGACTTCTTGATAAACCTCTTCTGCAGTTGGGTGCGACTTTGTGCTTTTCAGATATTCAAGGATTTTGAGCATCTGGCTTGTTTTGCGTGTTCCTTCCATTTTGAAGCATCTTAATTTTTAATTATTTTTTATTATCAATAATAATTATCATTAGTAAATCATTACTGATATTTAAATCTTTTGCCAAAAATTAGGAAAAGCTTAAATAATATCGCCCCCAGTTAGATACTCTTATTATCTGATTATTTAATTTAGTTAAAATCGAGGTGACTGAAAAATGAGAAAATCTTTTTTTGCATTTGCGCTTTTTGCGCTTGTTGTTTTAAGCTGCTCTAGCTTTGCAGCACAGGAGGGAATTCATGAGCCTGGCACAGGCATTGAAAGCCCTGACACAAAGGCTGCAGCCCAGGGAACAGGCCAGGGAATTGATAATGGCTCTGCAATGGTGCAGGCCCAGCAGGGAAGCACTGTAATGGCCCAGAACCAGGCAATGGTGCAGGAAAAAGTCCAGCTTAAGGAGCAGCAGATGAACCAGGAGCTCCAGCAGATGAAATCTCCCCAGAAGGAGGTTTACCAGAACCAGAACCAGGTAAGGTCTGCAGTCCATGCTTTGCTTGCAATGGAAAACATGACAGGCGGAATCGGGCAGCAGGTTTCTGCAATAGCAAGAAACTTCAACAACTCTGTCCAGTCCACAATAAGGGCTGAAGAGAAAATAATGTCCAAGAGCGGCTTTTCAAGGTTCTTTTCAGGAGGAGATGAAGAGGCTGCTGAAGAGCTTGAAGCTGAAGTTGGCGCAAACAAGCTAAGGATACAGCAGCTGAAGCAGCTGAAGGAAGAGTGCGACTGCGGAGAGGAAGTCAAGGCAATGTTCCAGGAGCAGATTCAGAGCATGGAGCAGGAGCAGCTAAGGCTTGAGCAGCTTGCAAAGAAAGAAAAGGCAAGCAAGGGCATTTTCGGCTGGATGTGGAAGTAACTAACTTTGTTTTATTTTTTTGTTTTTTTTATTTCTGCCTTTTTATTTTTCTGCAGCAATTTTCTAAACCTTTTTAAACACCCGGCCAAATTATATTCTTATGATATGCCTAGGAATTGAAAGCACAGCCCACACTTTTGGAGTGGGCATAATGGATGAAAAGAAGGAAGTCCTTGCAAATGAGAAGGATGCATTTACAACAGAATCAGGAGGAATAGTTCCTGCTAAGGCTGCAGAGCACCACTTGAATGTGTGCGGCGAGGTGCTAAACAGGGCGCTGCAGAAGGCAAAAATATCAATGAAGGATGTAGGGCTTATTGCATTCTCGCAGGGGCCTGGGATTGGCCATACATTGAGGATTGGAGCAACTGCTGCAAGGGCTCTTTCTCTTATTAACAGGATTCCGCTTGTCGGAGTGAACCACTGCATTGCCCACCTTGAGATAGGCAGGGCTTTGACAGATGCAAAAGACCCTGTTTTGCTTTACGCTTCAGGCGCAAACACCCAGATTATTGCATATGACGAGGGAAAATACAGGGTTTTTGGAGAGAGCATTGACGGAGGCATCGGCAATTTTCTTGACAGCTTTGCAAGGGAAATGGGGCTTGGGTTTCCAGGCGGCCCGAAGGTTGCTGCGCTTGCGCAGAACGGCAAAAAGCTGATAGAGCTTCCATATTCTGTAAAAGGCATGGATGTCAGCTTTGGAGGCCTGCTCACAAACCTGAAGCTGAAGCTTGCAGCAGGCAGGTGCAGAAAGGAAGACCTTGCTTTTTCTGCGCAGGAGACTGTTTTTGCAATGCTTCTTGAGGTGAGCGAGAGAGCGATGGCGCACTGCGGAAAAAACGAGCTTCTTCTTGGAGGCGGAGTTGCATGCAATTCAAGGCTTCAGGAGATGGCAAAAAAAATGTGCGAGGCCAGGGGCTCAAAATGCTACATTCTTGAGAACCAGTTCAATGTCGACAACGGAGCGATGATTGCATGGCTGGGCATAGTCATGCACAATGCAGGCATTGAAACAAAAGTAGAGGATTCAGCCACAGACCCTTATGAAAGGACTGATGATGTCAAGGTCACGTGGAGAAGCTAAATTAAATAGAATAAAAACTTAAAATAAAAAAATCAAAAAAAGGAGAATGCTCCTCTTTTCTTTTTCTTAAGTGAAGATTTCAGCCTGTTAAATATTCCTTTTTTGCCTTCTGCGTGCTTCTTTGCAGGCTTTGGCGCAGGCGCCTTTTGTGCAGGCTTTTTCTTTTCAGCAGGCTTGGCAGGCTTCTTTGCAGCCTTCTTCTGAACAGGCTTTTTCTTTGCCTTCTTTGGCTTTTCTTCCTCAAGCTTAATCATGACTTTTTCCTTTGCTTCAGGTCTTCGCCCAAAACCATGGGTAGATTCAAACTTCTGTTCAAGTACAGGAGCCATAGGCTCATAGATAAGGCCACAGTCCCTGCAGATAACCTGCTCCCTCTCCTCATTGTAAACTATCCTCAATGATGCGCAGTCAGGGCATTCCTTTATTGAATGAATGCTGGGTTTGTCGGTTTTGGTTTTCTTTATCATAGCCCTTTTTTCTGTAATAACCCTTATATATATTTTTCGAAATTGCCTTACGCATATTCCAGAATAAGCCGAATCAAACAAGGCCTGCAAGCATTGCAATGCCCAATCCTGCAAGGACTATGCCTGCAAACAGGTGAAGCCTTCTTATGTTCCTTTCACGCCAGCCTGAAACCTCATCTACTGCAACAAATCCTCCGCAAATAATAAGAGTTAATGCAATCATCGGCGAGACGAAAAGGAAATTGTAGTAGAACAGCCAGGGCATTGCGCTAACCGCAGGTATTCCTGCAAGAAGCCCGCCTGCAACAAAATAAGGGCCTGAAGTGCATGGCAGCAAGAACACGCTAACAAGTATTCCGACAATAAATGCGCCTTTTATTGAAGTAACGCTTTGGAGGAATGACTTCATCCTTGGCCTCCATTTCATAGGCACTTCAAGTATAAACCCTCCTGCGCCGTACCAAAAATAATCTTTGATGTTGAGAAGCCCGAGGATTACTGCAAATGCGCCGAATGCCTTGTAAAGCCAGGCTGTGCTCAAGCTGGTTATTCCCATAAGCCACTTAAGCCCGATTATTATAAGCGCTCCAAGTGTGAAATAGGCTGCAAAAACAGCAATGCTGAATGCAAGGCCTGAAAGCAGCGCCTTCTTCCTGTGCCTGGGGTCTTTAAGGAGTATTGATGAAATAAGGATTATCAGGACTGCAAGCGCACATGGGTTGACTGCATCAACAAGCGCAAGGCCTGTAATGCCCGGGATTGTCAGGCTAACTGCGCCTGTTCCGTTATTTCCGGTATTGTTGCCTGTCTGGTTTTCATTGGGAGAGATGATTCCTGCAATTTCAGCAGGGCACTCTGCGCCTTCAAGGGATTCAAGCTTTTCATCAAGCATTTCAATGCAGGGTGCATCGCCGATGCAGTATTCATCGCCTACAAACACAGTGGGCACTTTGCCCCAGAACTCAACAGGCACTTCATGCTTTTTGAGCATTGCTATGAATGCTGAAGAGTCCTTGTTTGCGTCAATATAATGGACATCTAAGTCATATTCCTGTTCAAGCCCTGCAAAGTGCTGCTTTAGGTTTGCGCAGTGCGGGCAGCCTGATGCCTGGAAGTCGACTATGCATGTCTTTTCAGCGGCTGCTGAAGGCGCAATTGCAGCCATAAGCAGCAAAACCGCAAATGCAAAATGAAGTAAATTCCTTGCCATTACCTGATGCAGGATAAGCAGGCAGTTTTTAAATTTTTTGATTTGGTAAAACCTAAAAGATTGCGCAATTGCCACGATTTGCTGCATTGCCGCGCTTCGTGCAGACTATTGAATCGCGTATTTGCAGGAGTCACCTTTTGAAAGATGTCAGACAATGAGTACTTTGCTTGGCGGCAATGCACCAGAACGCAAACTCCTGGCTGAGAACTCAAAAGCTCTTCTCAATCTTTTTTATTACGTCTTCCTGGCCCTTCCAGTCAAGCGCTTCCTTCAGGACTTCCACAATGCTGTCGACAGGTATTATCTTTGTTCCGTCAAGCTTCTTCTTGTCTACAATAATGTCTTTAAGGTTTGATTTTGGGACAAGAATCTTCTTTATGCCTGCCTCGATTGCAGCCTCAACTTTGCTGCTCACACCGCCGACAGGAAGCACTTCGCCCCTTACTGAAAGAGAGCCTGTCATTGCATACTCCTGCTTTACAGGCACTCCTTTGAGAGCTGATATGATGGATGTTGCGACTGCGATGCTTGCAGAGTCTCCCTCAACACCCTCATAGGTCTGGAGGAACTGGACATGGATGTCGTATTTCTCTTTTATGTCTTCTCCGAAGAACTTCTTGATGATTGCAGCAACATTCAGGATTGCCTCCTTGGCTATTTCTCCCAGCTTTCCTGTGGCAATTATCTCTGACTTCTTGCCTCCAGGAGTTACTGCTGATTCGATTGGGAGCAGTATTCCAGAGTATGCGTCATTTCCGCCGATGACTGCAAGCCCGTTCACCCTTCCAATCCTCTTGCCTTCTGTGATTATGACTTCGTATTCCTTCTTTCTTTCAATATACTGGTCTGCAATCTGCTTTTCCAGAGGCCTTGCTATCTTCTTTGCGCCTGTTACATGGCTCTTAAGGACTACATCTGCCTTCTGCTCTTTTGCAAGGTCTCCTGCAGCCCTTACAAGCCCTCCAAGCTCCCTAAGCCTTAGTGTAAGATGGCCTTTCCTGTTTGCCATCCTCTTTGCTTCCTCAATAATCTCTTCAACAGCATCCTTTGAGAAATGAGGTATCTTTTTGTCCTTCTCCACTTCCTGTGCTACAAAAACTGCAATCCTGTCCTGGTTTTCCTGGCTGTCAGGTATTGTTTCGTCCATATAGACTTCATAGCCGTATCCCCTTATTCTTGACCTCAATGCAGGGTGCATGTGCTTTATTGTTTCCATGTTTCCTGCTGCGATAAGTATGAAATTGCACGGAACTGCCTCTGTCCTGACCATTGCTCCTGCGCTCCTTTCAGACTGTCCTGTAATTGGGTATTTTCCCTCCTGAAGCGCTGTAAGCAGCTCCTGCTGGGTGGAAGGCTCGAGTGTTGCAATCTCGTCTACGAAAAGGACTCCCTGGTTTGCCTTGTGAATCATTCCTGCAACAACCCTCTCATGAGCAGGTGTTCCAAGCCCTCCTGACTGGAATGGGTCGTGGAGCACATCTCCGAGAAGTGCGCCTGCCTTTGCGCCTGTCGCATCAAAAAACGGAGCCTGCTTCTTGTTGAAGTTGTCAACTATCACTTTAGGGGGAACTACCCTTGTTGCAGCCATTCTCCTGCCGAGATTTAAGTAAATGACAAACGCTGCAAGGAACAGCATTCCTCCAAGAAAGAATGCTGCAAACATTATGTCAGACTTGTAGTATGACCTTGCCCACCACGGCGCGAACATCGAAATAATCACAAGTATGAAAAGCAGAATGTTCTGGTTTTTGAACATGCCCATTGTGCTCATTCTCGCATTGGACACAATCTGCCTTCCCTCTCCTGCCTTGACTGTCTTTATTATAGGCTGGTTCTCGTCATTTGCATTCTGGAATGCAAGCACATCAACAAGCTTTTCCTTCGGCAGAAGCTCTGCAAGCGCAAACCCCAACATGCTTTTTCCTGTTCCAGGCTCTCCTATCAACAGGACGTGCCTTTTCTGCTGTGCAGCCTTTTTTACGACTTCAACAGCCTTTTCCTGCCCAACCACCTGGTTGATTAGCTCCTTAGAAACCTTAATGTCTGCAGTGGTCTTGTATTTGAGCGCCATTAAGCACAAAACATTGGAGGGTATATTTAAACTTTTTTATGCGCTGATTTTTCTTTCATGCATTGAGCTTGTTTTTTGCAAAAATCCGGCTTTTGATGCAAAAAGCTTTTATATACAAAGTATATACCTTTAATATATGGTTACAGAGATGATAACTATGAAGCTGGAATCCGGATTTCTGAAGGAAATAGATTCTGTTGTGGGTGAGGAAGGCTACCAGAATAGGACTGAATTCATCAGAAACGCCCTTCGTGAGAAAATTGAAAAGTCCAGGCTGAACAAGGCGCTGCTTGAGATTGCAAATCTTAAGGGCGCTTCAAGCAAAAAAACTTCTTTGAAAGATTATGAGATCATAAGGGGCACTATATTCAAGGAGCTTTGCAAAGAGCTTAGGTAACCTCTTCCGGATTGTTTTCAGCATCTTCAACCGGTAAAGATATAAACAAAAAGAAGATATCCCTTTTCATGAAGCTCGCAGAAATAAGGGAGAAAATTCCAGCAGAGGTCTATGATGCGCTTGAAAAGGACGGCATAAAAGAGATGATGCCCTGCCAGGAGAAAGCAATCAGCGCAGGCCTTCTGGAATGGAAATCGCTTCTGGTATGCACTCCAACAGCATCTGGAAAGACTTTGATTGCAGAGCTTGCCGCAACAAAAGCAATAGTCAGCGGAAGGGGGAAGGCAGTGTACATTGCTCCGCTCAAGGCGCTTGCCTCTGAAAAGTACCGCGAATTCAAGAGAAGGTACGGCTCGTTTCTAAGGATTGCGCTTGCAATCGGAGATTTGGACTCTTCAAACCCCCAGCTTGCAAACTATGACTTTATCATATGCACTTCAGAAAAGCTTGATTCGCTGATAAGGCACGGCTCATCCTGGCTCAATTATATCTCAACTGTGATTGTTGACGAGGTCCATCTTCTCAACGACCAGGGCAGAGGCCCTACTCTTGAGATACTGCTCACAATCCTCAAGAAGATGCTCAAGAACATCCAGATAATCGGGCTGTCTGCAACAATCGGAAACCCTGAAGAGCTGGCAGAATGGCTCGGAGCTGTGCTTGTCAAGGATGACTGGAGGCCGACAAAGCTTTCAAAGGGAGTTTTCCTTGACCACAAAATAGAATTTGACGAATAATAAAAATCATATTTATAAGCCATATTCATATCAAATGCTAAAATAAATAAAAAAATGAATAAAAAGTTGGCTTACTGCTTCTTGTGCCTTGCGTAAAAGTCTGCAATAAAATAATGCTGCGAGAACATCATTGCAGGCATAGTCGCTATAAGGGTTATTACCGGAATTGAGCATAGCACCCAAACCAGGCCAAGCAGTATTGACTTGAGGTAAGTCCAGACATAATCCCCAAAATCAGAAAATATCATGTCAAAAACTTTCTTGAAGTCGAATAATGCCATAAACTTCCTTTCAACTGCATAGTTGATAATAAGCATTGGGATGCATACCACATAAACCAGCATTATGAAATATGAAACAAAGGGTATCATCATTCCAACCATGAACAGCAGGACCAGCGGGATGATAAAAACCAATGCCAGAAACCCTTCTTTCATGTTTTCAAAGAAGCTCCCGAATTCAGGAAGCTCCTTCCTGCTGCCTTTTGCAATGCTTTCAATTATCTTGAACAGGTATCCGTACACTGCAAAGATTCCAAGAATTGGCACAAGCATCCAGTAATAATTGAAGATTCTTGCGAAATTGTTGAGAGGATACTTGAATCCCTCCTTGAATTTTGCCTCATCAGATTTTTCGTGATGCGCAGTTTTTTTTGATTTTGCCATTTTTTCCTCCGCTTTTTTTCTACTTGAGCTCAACCTGCAGCCCGCCTATCTTTGGGGCAAGCAGATTGTAGAGCCCTGCAACCAGCAGTCCAAGCACAAATCCGCCTGCAATGCCGCTGAGTGTTATTGTAATTATCCCTTTTACTCCTGAAGCAACTCCTGCCTGTGCAGCAAAATCAGGCTGCAGCTTTCCTAAAATCTGGAGTGCAACTGCCAGAATAAAATACATTACTCCTGTTATTGCAGCCTGCACCTTTGCAAGCGACATAACGCCTATCCTGCTTATAGTCTTCATTTTTTTCACCTCTTTCTAAAATTAAAGCCCAAGGCTTTCAATAACTATTCCTGAATCAAATTCCTTGAAGTCGCCGTATTCCTGGCCTGTGCCTATGAAAATAATCGGCTTTTTGGTTACATAGCTTATCGAGACTGCAGCTCCGCCCTTCTCATCGACATCAGCCTTTGAAAGGATTATTGCGTCAATCCCTATTGAATCATTGAACTGCTTTGCCTGCTCAACACAGTCATTTCCAACAATGCTTTCGCCTACAAAAATCTTCAGGTCAGGCTTTGCAACCCTCACAATCTTCTTCATCTCATCCATCAGGTTTGAGTTTGAATGCATCCTTCCGGCAGTGTCTATAAGCACTGCATCCCTGCCTTTTGCCTGCGCATGCTTTACTGCGTCAAATGCAACAGCTGCAGCGTCTGCTCCATAGTCGTGCTTTACAAGCTTTATTCCTAATTTGTCTGCATGTATCTGGAGCTGGTCGATTGCAGCAGCCCTGAACGTGTCTGCAGCAGCAATCACGCACGAAATTCCCTTCTTCTGCAGGTAGCTTGCGGTTTTTGCGATTGATGTGGTCTTGCCTGAGCCGTTGACTCCTATGAAGCAGATTACATAAGGCTTTTCCTTCTTTGACTTTATCCTTTCAGCAAGGTCTATTTTTTCAGCTGAAAGCACTTCAGTTATTGACTTCTTTAGAGCATCTGCAATTGCATCCTCAATTCCGCCCCTCTGGACAGGCTGGTCTACAATGCACTTCTTCAGGTCTGCCTTCACCTTTTCAATTACTTCTACAGCAACGCTGCTCTCAAGCAGTGCAACCTCAAGCTCCCAGAACAGCTTTTCAAAATTATCAGCGCTGATTTTTGTCTTTGTTATCCTTTCAGTAATCCTTGAGAAGAATCCTTTTTTCTCCTGCTTTTTTTCTTCAATCTCCTTTTCTATCTCGATTATTTCAGGAGCATTTTCTTTTGAAGGCCTTTTTTCTTCAGCAGGCTCTTCTGTTTTTTGGATTGCAGGAGCAGGCTTTTCCTTTGCAGGCGCTTTTTCAGCAGGCTTCTGCTTCTCCTTCTTTCTTGCTTCAGGCTCAGGCTTTTTCTGCTCCTTTTCTGCAGGCTTTTTTTCAGCAGCTGCAGCATTCTTTTCCTTCTGCCTTGAAGAAGATTCTTTTTTTTCCTTTTTCTCAAGCTGCCTTTTCTCTTCCTTCAGCTCTTCAATCTCTTCTTCCTTCTCTTCTATTTCTTCAGCTATTTCCTCTGATGCCTCCTCTTCAGCCTTCTTGCCGAGCTTTGAGATTGCGCTTTTCAGCTTGTCCTTGAGAAACTTAAACATCTTCCTTTGCCTCTTTCAGCATCTCCTGCAGCTCCTTCTCAAGCTTTGATGACTTTGCAGTAATCTTTTCAAGGCTTGACTGCAGATGGTCCTCAATCCGGGTTATTTCCTCTTCCTGCGCTTCAAGCATCTTTTTTGCATCTGCAGCAGTCTTCTTTACTACTACGCCTTTTCCTGCATTTACAAAAAGATGGCCGCTCTCCTTCAATGATGCCTTTGCAAATATCCCTGAAACGACAGGCACAAGGATTTCAGAGCCTGGCTTGACCTTCCCGATTTCTGAAATGCTCTCAACTATCTGCTGGACTTCAGCCTTCTGCTCGGATATCTGCCTGAGCTGCTGCTGGACCTGGCCTATCTGCTGCTGCGCTATCTGGAATTCTATGAATTTTTCCTGGAGCGCCTTTTCCTTTTTCTTGTTATCTTCGCTCATTTTAATTTTTTGATAATGTTGTTGATAAAATCCTCGTATTCTGACTCTCCCTTGAGGAATGCGGGGCTTATTTCTTGTATTATTGTGCTTTCCGCCTTCTTGAGATTTTTAAGGTCTCTCTCAACAAGCAATTTCAAATATTTCTTTTCATTTTCTGTAATCATTTTACCACCTTTCTACTCTATAAGATTATAATTATTTATAATGTTTGTGCATTTTAGCACGTAGTGTTTTTTTCTTCATCAGCAGGCTTTTCCAGGCCTTCCTGGCTGCCTTCATTTTTTTCCGCTTTTTTGTTGAGTATTATTGAAATCTCGCCGAAGTGCTCCTTTTGCTCAAGGTTTATCTTTCTGCTTGTTGAAAGGTGGAGCAGGGGTATAAATGCCATTATCTTGTCATGCTTGTCTGCAGACTGCACAAGATTGGTGAATGTCATCTTCCTGCCTGTGTTGGCAAGGAAAAAGTCAAGAATCCTGCTGTAGACCTGCTTTATCATAAGCCCTACATCCCTTGCCCTTTTCGGCTGCTCTACCTCAAGTGAAGGTATTGACTTTATTATCCTCCTCTTCTTGACTTCAAGCGCCTTTTCAAGCGCATTGACAAGGTCATAAACAGAAACCTTCCTCTTTCTTGGCTGGGGAGTCCTTGGCACAAGGTGCATCTTTTCCTGCTCGCTTATCCTTGATGCATCCCTCATCTCTGCAAGATCCTCATAGAAATCAGTTTCCTCTTCACTGCCTCCTGCAAGCATCCTGTCAAACTCGTCAAGGTCTTCTCCGACAAGCCTCTTTGATTTCAGCTTTAGGAGGATTGCTGCTGCAAGTACAACCTTTCCTGAAATCTTGAAGTCAAGCTCCTTTGCCTTGTTCAAAAGCTCGATGTACCTTTTTGCAAGAAGCCCTATGTTTATATCCCAAGGGTCCATCTGCTCGGTCTTTACAAGGTTCAGGATTATGTCCTTCCATGTAACATCGTCCTGCTCTACAAGGAGCTGGAATATCCTGTCTTCCATAACAGCGCTATATCCTGCCCCCTATTTAAAGGTTTTCAGCATCCTGCCTAAACCTTTATTAACGCCTGCTTTTTTTTCATTTTCATGGCTGAAATCGGATTTTGCACAGGCTGCCTTTACAGGACAAGCTTCAGCATGCTGGAATGCCTCAACCTTTATTCAAGCATAGGCTCAGATGCTGTTGAGCTTTCGCTGGCAGGCGCAAAGGATCTGGATACATTTGTGGCAACAGCTGAAATCAAAAAAGCCCTTTCAAAATTCAGGTATGTTTCAATCCACGCTCCGTTTATGGGCATTTCTTATGGAAGGAATGAAGATTCAGAGCAGGCAATCAGCAGGCTTGCGCAGATATGCAGGGATACGAATGCAAAATGCATTGTAGTCCATCCTGACAATGTTGAGGACTTTTCAGTGCTTGAAGAGTCAGGGCTTCCTTTTGCAATTGAAAACATGGATTCTGCAAAATCAAAAGGCAAAGGCATGGCTGATTTTTTGGATTATTCTGAAAAGACCAAGCTGGGCTTTGTTATTGATTTGCAGCATGCATATGAAAATGACAGCTCAATGGAGCTTGCAATGGGCCTTTTGGGCATAATGGGCAGGAGGCTTGCAGAAATCCATATCAGCGGCCAGACAGGCTCTTCAAGGCACCTTCTAACCTACAGTTCGGAGAATAGGGTAATGATTGAGAAGGCTCTCAGCAAATGCCCTGCAGTTCCTGTAATATGCGAGGGGCTTATTGAGGAAAAGCATGCACAGAAGGCTGCAAGGGAGCGGGATTACCTTAAACGGCTGCTGTTTTGAAAAACAAAAACCTTTTTATATGGAGCATTTATCATCTGCATTACCCGGGCTCATAGTTCAGTGGTTAGAACGTCGCCCTTACAAGGCGAAGGTCACCGGTTCAAATCCGGTTGGGCCCATCGCCGAATAAATAAGAAAAATAAATAAGAAAAAATAAGGCAAAATAAGAATAATGCGTTTTAAGTGCGCGCCAGTGGTTTAGTGGTTATAATCCGGCCTTGCCAAGGCTGGGACGCGAGTTCGATTCTCGCCTGGCGCATTTTATTTTTCTAATCCAATAGAAAATAATATTAACCATCTGCCATTTCTCAATGCAATGGCAAAACTGCTTTTCCTGCACATTCCAAAGTCTGCATCAGAGCCAAAGATAATGTTCATGCCTTTGGGAACAATTGCACTTGCAGGATTTCTAAGCAAAAAAGGCCATGATGCAAAAATAGTCAATGCTTTTGTCGAGCAGAGCCTCAACCCAGGATTTGATGCATCAATCATTGTCAGGCAGGAAAGCCCTGATTTTGTCTGCATGCCTCTGCACTGGCACTTCCAGGCTTATGATGTGATTGAAGCAGCGCGGAAGCTCAAGCAGGATTTTCCGGAACTGAAGATTGTCCTCGGCGGGTTTACAGCATCTTTTTTTGCAGAAGAAATCCTTGGCAGTTTTGATTTTATAGATTACATCATCAAAGGCGATGCGCAGGAGCCGATGCTTTGCCTGCTTGAAGGAAAAGAATCCCCTAATATTGCATCCAAAGGAAAGCAGGCGTCAGCATCATGGAAGCTCGGCTCTGAATCTCTAAGCTCGCTCTGCTTTACAGACTTCTCGCTGATTAAAAATTTTGAAGCTTACAGCAGGCTTGGGCTTTCAGAAAATGATTCTGAAAACAAGTGGCTTTTTGTCTACAATCCAGGCATCGGCTGCAATGTAAACTGCTCTTACTGCGGAGGCAGCTGCTCTTCCCAAAAAATAATCAGCTCTAGGGAAAAGGCAGTTTTCGTGAATCAGGAAAAAGCTGTTGAAGAGCTGAAGGCGCTTTCATCGCATTCAATTGGCATATGGTATGTCTGCTTTGACCCTGATGAAAAAAGGGAATACTATCTCAGCCTGTTCAAAAGAATAAGGGCCGAGGGAATAAAAGTAAAGTGCAAGTTTGAGGCGTGGTCTCTGCCAACAAAAGAATTTATGGAAGAGTTCAGGCAGGCTTTTGAGAAAGGCTCTGAAATCCTTATATCTCCAGACTCTGGAAGCGAAAAGGTCAGGAAGCTGAACAAAGGGTACTTTTACACCAATGATGAGCTTTTCAGCACGCTAAAGATTATGGACAAGGAGGGTGTTGCTGCAAGGCTTTATTTTACTGCAGGTCTTTCAGGCGAGTCAATGGCAGATTTTATTGAGACAGTCAAATTAATAACCAGAATAAGGAACGAATTTCCTGCTGCAAGGATTCACGCAGTTCCAATTGAGCTTGAGCCTGCTTCGCCAATGTTCATGAGCCCTGAAAAGTACGGTATAAAAAAGAAGAGAAACTCTTTCATGGAATTCTATAATGCGCACAAGGCCCAGTCCAAAGTAGGTTATTCAACTGAATTCTTCTCTGAAGATGAGATTCCGGAGCTTGTCAACCTTGCGCGGGCTGCTTCAGAGTGCGTAATGAAAAGGCCTGCATTCCAGAAGCTGATGGAGGATGCGCCTTTCATGCTTGAGAAAATTCCGATAAGCGAGATTTGGGGAGTGTGCTCGATATGCAAGCATTTCAGAAAGTGCTTTGGCTAACACTTGTTTTTTTCAAAGCAAAAGCTTTATAAAATAAATACTAATCCTCAACGCAACCATATGTGGACCCATAGCTCAGCCTGGTTTAGAGCGCCGGTCTTATATGGCCGCTTTCGGCGTTTCCTAGGGAAGCCGGAGGTCTGGGGTTCAAATCCCCATGGGTCCACTTTTTCAGGCCCCGGTGGTGTAGTCCGGCCAATCATCTCGGATTTTCGATCCGAGGACACGGGTTCAAATCCCGTCCGGGGCATTTTATCTTTCCAGGCATTTTTTCAGGCAAATTTCTTTTCAAATTCTCCTGTTGAACTTGCGCACCACCAAAATCTTTATAAACTAACCCAAAATACGCAGTTGCATGAAGAGAAGCTCAAGACGCTGGAAGAAAAAAGGCCAGATGCGCTGGAAGTGGCAGCGCAAGAGAATGAAGAAGGAAAAGAAGAAAAGAATCAGGAAGTAATCCTTTTTCTGTTTCCTATTTTTTTCTATTGATTCTAAATTTTTTGCATAATCTGCCAATAAAATTCTATAATCAAAAAATATTTAAACCTGAATGGAAACTGTTTTCTCATGAGCAGCGTAGACCAGATAAAAAAAATAAATGAGATGTCACAATACCTGAAGAAGCATGGGTTTGCAGCAGACTCGCAGGAGGCTGTTTCGCAGGCAAAGGACCTTTACAAAGGAACTTTTGATGCTGTGCAGCCAAGCAAGAAGATTGCAGAGCAGAAGCAGGAGGAGAGGCAGAAGGAGGACAGCATGCAGCAGGCAAACAGCGATGTTTCCAAGATTGAAAGGAATCTTGAGATGTTCAAGGCTTCGGCCTTGCAGCAGATTGAGTCTTTGAGGGCTGAAGTAAGCACAGTCGTAAGCAAGATGAATGAGATAATTAAGGCAATCAACGAGCTGGAAAAGCTTAAGGATTCTGTAACATCTATTGACGACGGAGATGAAAAGCAGCAGAGGCTTGCTCCAAAAGTTGTCAAGAAGCCTGTGAGCGATAAGCCAGTCAATCATCCGAGAAGCGGAGGCATGCAGCCTGGCGACATAGACCTTACTAAAACATTTTATTTTGGCAAAAAGTAATAATAGTAATGCTCCACTGGGCACTAGACATCCCAGTGCAAAGCATTTATTTCGCTTTTTCTGAATTTTTTTTATGATTAAAAATTCATTCATACTGCTTGAAAGAATAGGCCTAAGAAAAGAGAAGGCAATATGGAATCAGGGAATAAGAAACTGGAATGATTTTATCAGTGCAGAAAAAATAAATGGGATTTCAAAAAAGGCAAAGCAGTATTATAATGCCCAGCTTGAAAAGGCAAGGCAGGCGCTGATTTCACGAGACTCCTCTTATTTTGCAGCGCTCCTAAAGCCTTCAGAGCATTGGCGGCTTTATGATGAGTTCAGCGAAGATGCGCTTTTTCTCGACATCGAGTCAGACAAGGAAACGATTACTGTTATAGGCATGCACGACTGCAATGGAACAAAATCAATGGTTGGCATAATTGACAAGAAATCATTTATGCAGAATCTTGCAAACTGCAGATTAATAGTTACTTTCAACGGCAGGGCTTTTGACATACCTGTGCTTGAAAATTATTTTGGGATTAAAATCAGCCATCCGCACATAGACCTTTTCCATCTGTGCAGAAGGATTGGGCTTAGCGGAGGCCTGAAAGAAGTTGAAACAAAGCTTGGCATAAAAAGAAGCAAAATCCTCGAGCACGTCAGGGGCCACGACGCTGCAGAACTTTGGCGCTGCTTTCATGCAACAGGCGACAGGGATTTCTTGGACATGCTTGTTGCATACAACGAGGAGGACTGCGCAAACCTTCAGCTGATTGCAGGAAAACTGATTCCTATTATTAAGGCAAAAACTTTAGGATGAATGAGGAGCATTGCAGCCCAGCGCATTAACTGAAACAGCGCCATTAGCATTAACAGCATTGCAGCCCAGCGCAGTACTTCTTGTCTGACATTGTTCAAAAGGTGACTCCTGCAAAGAAGCGGTGCAATGGTCTGCACGGAGCGCGGCAATAAAAAAAGCATTGCCGCCAAGCGCAGTACTTCTTTTTGAGTTTGTTTAGCACGTGACTCCTTTGAAGAAGCAGGTCAATAATCAACACGGAGCGCGGCAATGCCTGATACTCTCAATCAAAATTATAATTAGCATCTTAAAATATTAGCTTTTTTAGTAAGGTTTTTAAACAATCTCTGAATCCATAGGAAAAGCCATATGCGGGGATGCCGGAGCGGCCAAACGGGATAGAAAATTCACTTAATGTGGATTTGTCCAAGCTTAGGCAGTCAGGCATCACTTGGTGTGATGAGCTTTCGGGCGATGACTGAAGACACCTATTGGCTTAGTGCCTACAGGGGTTCGAATCCTCTTCCCCGCATTTTTTTTTGCTGTTTCAGGCAGAAACTGGGTTTGTTTATAAAGAGTGGTTCCAACACCATTTTGGAGTGGCAACACGCCGAGACGCTGAAATTCAGGGGTTTAAAGCCTAAAGGCGCATTCCAGGGGTTTTGGAAGCACCCAAAATTGCGAAAAGCTTATAAATGAACCCCATTCAGACAGGCTAAGTGATGTAGGTATAACAGTAAAAACTGCCTTGTCCGGCAGCTTGTGCATTCCAGCACACAGCGAGGGCAGAGCACATTGGCAGACAGAGTTTGCAGTGAATTTATGCTTACAAAAAGATAGCCAAAAAAGATAGCCAAAACAAAAAACAAAACATAAACACACGGAGGTGTTTAGAGAATGGAAGTAAAAAAAGCAATCAAACAGATGGTTGCACTCGGAACTGGCCTAGCAATGGTCGGAGCAACTATCTTTGGTGCTGCAGCAACAGACCTCAGTGAATATCCATCCCCTATGTTTATCAAGGATGGAAAGTTCAATGGCGTCATTGTCTTTGGAGACAGCGCAGCAGCATCAGACGTAGCTGGTGCAGTTGATATTGCAACAAGCTTGCAGTATGCATCAACAACAGTTTCAGAGGTTTCAACCTCTTCAGCTGTAAACCCAGTAGTTAGTGATGGTGTAAGAATAGCAAAGTCCGGAGACGAGCTGAACCTCGCACAGGACCTGGCTGATGTCGAAGACAAATTCGATGACGTAGACCTTCCAGAGATACTGCCAGACGGCGTCTTTGAGGACGAAGATGGCGGAGAGGAAGACTACACCCAGCTTTTGGTGCTAGGAGCAGAAGCACAGGTGCTTAAGATGTTCCAGGATGAGGACGATGCGCCAGAAGCAGCAGTCTATCTGCATATTGTTGATGGAAAAGCAACCTACAACTACACACTGGAGTTTGACGATGCAATTGCAGGAACAAATGCATCAGAAACACAGACAGAAGTCAGCGACCTTCTTGAGGGAGCAAGGATTGAAATCCAGGGCAACGACTACACAATAACAGATGTTGAGCTTGGCTCTGCACAGATTGACAAGTTTACACTGCAGGCAGGAGAATCAACAGTCTGGCTCGAGGAAGGAGTTGAGCTTGACAAGCCAGTTGCAGGAGTAAGCCATAAGGTAATACTGCAGGATGTCAACGAAGACGAGTCAAAGTGCGGAATACTCATTGATGGAACACTGACATGGGTTGACAAGGGCAAGACAAAGACAGTCAACGGGCTTGATATAGGAGTAACAGACGCTATCGTCGTCCACAGCGCTGGAAAAGACACAGACGTCTGCGAAGTCAACCTGGGAGCTGCTCAGCTTGTGCTTGAGGACGGCAAAAAGGTTTCAGTCAATGGATATGACATCAAGGGCTCATCTGTAGACATTACAGTCGAAAACAACGAGTGGACAGGATTTATCATAACCTACAGCGCTGACGAAGATGAATATCTCGAATCTGGCGAAACTTGGGAAGATCCAGTCTTCGGCAACTTTGAGATAAAGTATGCAGGACTGACAGAGACAACCGAGGAAATCAAGGTTTCAGTGACTGGAACAAAGGATGCAGAGCTAAGGTTCATGAACAATGACAACAAGGAAGTTGTGATTCCTTTCTTCTATGACGGCACAAAAATCATAGCAGGAGAGGCAGCAGACAAGCCAGTATTGTCTGATGACACCACAGCTGTCTGCACTTGGACAACAGACATTGAGGACTGCGAAGACTATTACATCTTTACAGTTGCATCAAGCGGAGAGTCCCACCTTATCCAGATTGAAGACATAGATGTTGACGACAATGAGATTGTCATAGAGGACATAACCTACGGCAAAACCTACACTGATGACTTCGATGAGGCAGCAAACGCAACAGTACAGACAATCAGCCTAGGCTCATACAAGGACATTACCTTGACAGTACTTACAGGAACTAGTAAGACAGTGACTGTAGGGAGCTACCAGGCTGCAGAAGCTGAGACAAAGTATGACGGAGTCATTGACTTCAACAATACAATGGTAACGCTGAGTGAAACAGACACCAACAAAGAAACAGAGGTTGCATTGACCAAGATAAACGTTTCGCTGAAGTATGACGCCTCAGACGACATGCAGATAGGTGTAATCCAGTCTGGTGCAACCTTCTATGAGATAGAAGAAGACAGCGATGTTGACGTTGCAAGGACAGCATACGGAACACTGATTGAGACAGATACAGAAGATGATGACTATGTCACATTTATGTATCCTGACGAGGCAACATACGGAAACGTGTTTATCTCACCATTCGGTGCTGAGGTTGTCTCAGGCGCTTCAGGCGGTTCAGTAACCACAACTGTTGTGCAGAAGATCCAGGTTGGAGCAGCTAAGCTTGCATCAGAAGTCTCTGACATCAGGCTAGTCAATGCAGTTGTTGTCGGCGGCCCATGCGCAAACGGAGCAGCAGCAAACTTGATGGGCAATCCAGAGAAGTGCTGGGAATCAATTCCACAGAACAAGGCTATAATCAAGCTCTACCAGAATGGGGCTAATGTAGCACTGCTCGTTGCTGGAAGCACAGCACTCGACACAAGGAGAGCCACAAGGGTCCTCGCAAACTTCGATGACTATACCCTCACAGGAATGGAAGTTGAAGTTACAGGACAGAGCTTGACAGACATAACTGTAAGCGCTCCACAGTAAAAACAAACCAATTTTTTATTTATTTTTTTTATTTTTTTACTCATTCTGCAAAAGCAAATTTTATATAGAAACAGCTCTTTCTAAACATCATGGAAGAAAAGCAGATAAAGACCATGAAAGAAGCACAGGAGCTGCTCAAATTCTTTGCCGAGAGAAATAACTGGAAAGATGTTCCCAACATACATAAGTTTGACCATTTGCATGAGGAGCTGATTGAAATGTCCCAGCACTTAAGGTACAAGTCGGAAGAAGAATGCAAAAAATATGTTGAGGAAAACAAGGAAATCTTTATTGATGGGATAGGAGACCTGTTTTTTGGGACATGCCGCCTTGCAAACCAGCTTGGCGTTGATATTGAAGATGCATTCAACCTGGTTAAAAAAGAAATCTTTGCAAAGTACAACCATCAAAATCCTGAAAACAAGCTGACCAAGAATTAGCTGATTCTACCAAATATTTATAAAACATCGATTATGATTTGTTTATATGGCCAAGCTTTCATTTGAAACATTGTCATTTGAGCAGAACAAAGACTCTGTAGAAATTACTTTCCTAAAGCTGTTCTCATTTGAAATCCCAAACAGGGCTGTTTTAGACATAGGCAAATTCTCAGTCGGAGAAAACTATATTGATTTCAAGGATGTTGAGGAAATATCTACAAGGAACATGTTCAGCATGCTTCTCTCAAAAGGCTTTGAAAATCTGAAGACTAAATCCACAGGGAAAAAAGCAGTTTATGTCCACAAAGGCTCAGGCATTCCCCTCATAGGAAACGTCGCTTTCGGCATAGTCGACAGGAACACAAACATAATCGAGGTAAAGCCAATCACAGTGTGCAACCTAAAGTGCGTCTACTGCTCTGTAAATGACGACATGAGGCCTGTGGACTTTGTTGTTGAAGCCGACTACCTTGTGGAGGAGTTCAGGAAAATCGCTGAATACAAAGGCTGCAAAGAGCTTGAGGTGCATATCGGCGGACAGGCAGAGCCTCTTTTCTACGCAGATTTGGCCCATCTTATCAGGGAGCTAAAAAGCCTTGAATATGTTAAGGAAATTTCAATAGACACAAACTGCACAATGCTTTCAAAGGCTAAGGTTGACGAGCTTGTGGATGCAGGCATGACAAGGTTTAACCTTTCAATCAATTCAATGGATGAGAAGCTTGCTGAAAAGATTGCAGGAGCGCCTTACAGCCTGAAAAAAGTCCTTGAAACAGCAGAGTACATCTCAAAAAAGTGCGACCTGATAATTGCGCCTGTCTGGGTGCAGGGATTAAATGATTCTGAAATGCCCAAAATAATCGAGTTTGCAAAAAAGCTTGCAAAAACCTCAACTCGCAGGGTGATTCTCGGAATACAGAACTTCCTCTGCTACAGGCACGGAAGGAATCCTGCAAAGCAGATGGATTGGGATGAGTTCAGGCAGAAGCTTGAAGAGCTTGAGAAGCAGCATGATGCCAGGCTGATACTTGACTTCAAAAAGGATTTCAATATAATGCCTACAAAGCCGCTTCCAAAGCCTTTCAGGAAGGGCCAGAAAATTGATGCTGTTATTGTCTGCGAAGGAAGGCTTGCAGGCGAAAAGATAGCAGCAGCGCAGGAAAGGTCTATAAGCCTCCAGAATTGCAGCAAAATGCCGGGCTCAAAAGTCAAGATTAGGATAACAGGTGCAAAGCACAGCATCTACTACGGCGCTCTGGCATAAGCATGCTTCTTGGAACATAAAAGCTTATATATCTCCGGAGCAAACCTAAATAAGGGGGAAAATGGAGCAAAGCAACTACGAGCAGAGCAGGCCTCAAAATAATCCTGCGCAGAATCCGGCAAATGACCCGAGTAGATACCCTGCCAAGGACATAAACATCTCTTACGAAACTCTCTTTGAGCTTCTAAGGCTGGAAAAAAACAGGGATGACCTGCAGCAACTCCACAACACTTTTTTCGAGGACTCAATCGCCTACCTTAAGGAGAAGAAGCAGATTTTAGACGAGTCAATGGTCAAGGCAGACCTTTTTTCAGCAACAGAGCGGGAAAAGACATCCAATGAGATTTCAAACATAAAGAAAATCCTGAAGGAACTTTACGAGCGAAGGGAGAAGAAGATAATAAGCATGGCATTGAACAAGTCCAGGACAAGCTCGAGCATAATCGACACTTCGAGGCTTCTTGAAGAGGAAAAGAGGTTTTTCGACCACATTGTTGGGATAATGGACCATTTCAGGCACGGCATACTTTTTAATGTGCTTGAAATGAGGCAGCCTTATGTTGTGATGGACACAGCCAGCTCCTCTGAGCAGAAAAAGCAGGATAATCAGCCTGTGCAGAAAGACACAAAGCTTGTCAGGTTTTTAAGCCCTGTGCCTAAGTTTGTAGGAAAAGAGCTTGAGCACTACGGCCCTTTTGAGGAGGAGGACATGGCAACTTTGCCTTCAGACATTGCAGACCTTCTCATAAGCAAGAGCAGGGCTGAAGAGATTACTGAAAGCTGATTTCTGAATTTAAGTTAAGAAGTTAGCATTGCCGCAAATCACATTTCTAGCACAAGCATTGCCGCCCAGCGCAGTACTCGTTGTTTGAGATTGTTTAGCACGTGACTCCTTTGAGGAAGCGGGGCAATAGTCTGCACGGAGCGAGGCAATGCGAAATTAGTCAGTGCATTGAGTTTTGGCCTTAAGCATTGCAATGATTTAAATTCAATTTCCCACTGCAATAGCAAAAGCTTTATAAATAAAACCAGTTTCCTGCACAGTATGAAAATACCAAAATTAAGAAAGACT
Organism: uncultured Methanosarcinales archaeon; assembly: GCA_964414985.1. Taxonomy (GTDB): domain Archaea; phylum Nanobdellota; class Nanobdellia; order Woesearchaeales; family JAGWAF01; genus JAFGCE01. The sequence goes on along the minus strand of CAYPXA010000004.1, from coordinate 45,197 downwards.
TACTGCCCATACTGCAAGAAGCACACAGAGCATAAAGTAAGCCAGGCAAAGAAAAAGCAGGCATCATCCCTGACTTACGGAAGCAAGGTAAGGGCCCGGCTTAGAGGCAAGGCAAAGGGTACAGGAAACCTTGGAAGGTACAGCAAGCCTGCTGTCACAAAGTTCAAGATGACCGGGTCAAAGCAGAGCAAGAAGACAGACTTAAGGTATGAATGCAAGGAATGCAAGAAAATCCACGTTCAGAAGTCTGGCAAAAGGTCAAAGAGAGTAGAGTTTGTTTAGGCATTTCTGCTTTGCAAAAATTTTATAAACCCATAGGGATTCTATTTAAATAACTCGAGGGGTAAACATGGATAAGCTAAGGGAAACAAAAAGCAAATTTGTCAAGATAAGATGCCCTAAGTGCAAGAATGAGCAGATAATGTTCGGAAAGGCAAGCACTGAAGTAAAGTGCCTTGTATGCGGAAAGGACATTGCTGAGAGCACAGGGGGAAAGAGCAAGATAAAGGCACGAATACTCGAAGTGTTGGAGTAGGGCTGCAGTTTCAGGAAAAATGCTGCTTAGAAAAGAGGGACTGCCAGAAGTGAATGAGCTCGTTCTTTGCACAGTCACCTCGATACAATACCATTCTGTTTTTGCCGAGCTTGACGATTACGGCAGGCAGGGCATGATTCACATCAGCGAGATAAGCCCAGGCAGGATAAGGAACATAAGGGACTTTGTCAAGGAAGGAAAGAAGATAGTCTGCAAAGTCATAAACATAAACCAGGAAAAGGGCCACATAGACCTTTCTTTGAGGAGAGTAAACGAAAACCAGAGAAGGCAGAAGGTCAGCGAGATAAAGCAGGAGCAGCTTGCAGAGAATATACTTGAGTTTGTGGCAAAGAAAAAGGGCGAAAAGCTTGAGGATGTCTACAAGAAGGTTGCGCCAGGCATACTTGAATCGCATGCAAATCTTTTTTCTGCATTTGAAGAGGTTTCAACAGGGGCTGAAAGCCTTAAGGACATGGGAGTTGAGCCGGGCCTTGCTTCAGAGATAACTGAAATAATTATGCAGAGGATAAAGCCTGCAGAGCTTGAGATTGGCGGCGAGCTGAAAATCGAGAGCAGGGCTCCTGACGGAATTGAGCTGATAAAGGAGGCTGTCAGGAATGCAGGCGGCAAAGCAGACATAAGCTACACCGGCGCAGGAACATACGCTATAAGGGTTAAATCCCTTGACTACAAGGAAGCTGAAAAGAACCTTAAGGATTTTGTTGATTCTATTGTCGGATTCATGACAAAGCACGGCGCTGTTGCAGTGTTCACAAGGGATGAGAAATGAGGCACATACTTCAGTGCCTGAAATGCGGGAAATACACTCTGAATGAGCAGTGCTCATGCGGCGGAAAGGCAGCAAGCTTCAAGCCGCCAAAATATTCTCCTGAAGACAAGTATGCAGGCTACAGGAGGCAGGCAAAGAAGATTTCTGAAGATGAGAATAATCCCCAAAGCGAGGCTGCCCGCAGATGAGCACGTGGGATGTCAAGCAGCAATGTACAAATCCTGTTCTTAAAAATCCAATCCTTGTTGAGGGCCTTCCAGGCATAGGCAATGTCGGCAAGGTTGTTGTTGACTTCATAATCGACAAGCTCAAGGCAAAAAGGCTTTATGAGTTCAGGTCATATTCTTTTCCCCATTCTGTTTTTGTAAACGAGAAAAACCTTGTCGAGCTTCCAAAGCTTGAAATCTATTTCAAGAAAGGCACAGGAAAGCGGCCTGACCTGCTGTTTTTGGCAGGCGACATCCAGCCAATCGACGAGGAGTCGTGCTACTCATTTACAGACAAGGTGCTGGACATATGCCAGAAGCACAAGGTCAAGGAAATAATTGCGTTGGGAGGCATAGGGCTCCAGTCTGTTCCGAAAATACCTGAAGTGTACTGCACAGCAAACAACGAAGCTATAATCAGGAAATACAAGAAAGGCACAAGAATGAATGACAAGCTTTATGGGGTTGTCGGCCCGATAATGGGAGTTACAGGCCTTCTTCTGGGTCTTGCTGAAAGGAGGAAGATTCCAGCAATTGCAATGCTCGCAGAAACACTTGGCCACCCAATGTATCTGGGAGTGAAAGGCGCAAGGGAAATACTCCAAGTTTTGAACAGGCAGCTTGGGCTGGGCATAAGCCTGAAAGACCTTGACAACGAGATAAAAGTGATTGAGAGGGAAGTAATCAAGAAATCAGACGAGTTTTCAAATGCCTCAAAAAGGTCTGCATACAAAAAGCTTAATTCCAAGATCAGGGATGACACAAGGTATATTGGCTAAGTTTTGTTTTCTGAAATAAGTTAAGAGGTTAGCATTGCCGCCCAGCGCAGTACTCTTTATTTGACATTTCTCAAAAGGTGGCTCCTGCAAAGACGCGATTCAATCAGCTTCACGAAGCGCGGCAATGCTATTAAGCTCTCTTTTTCATGCATTGTTTCTGCGTTTTTTCTGCAATTTTCAGGCAATAAGCCCCAAATATGCCCACCGCAAGCTTTATAAATAACCTCCGGGGCTAAATCATTATTGGCTTTCTCAAGTCAATAAAGTGAGTGAAAAGTAAGTGAGACTATGGAAGACCCTGTTAAAGAGCCAGTTAAAAATCTAGATGATTTTGCAAATCAGATAGCTCCGGCTATGTCTTTCTCAAGCACCAGCGAGACAATTGCGCTTGAAGAGCGCACTTCAAAAGAAGATATGCAGTATGAAGAGACTCAGATTCCGGAGAATGTTTCACCTCTTATGGCGCCAATCTACCTTGAGACAGAGGTTGAGCTGAGGGATGCAGGCAGCAAAAAGTTCAGCTTGAACAGCAGCTGCAGCCGGTCAAGCCCGCGCAAATTAAAGTCAAACCAGCTTTCAGGAGCAATGGAAATTAGCAACATACACCAAATTGCCCATTTGCTGTTTCCAGACCTTGAAAAGCCGATACTTTTGCAGGAGCCTGTTGCAGAAACAAATTTTTCATATGTGTTCAGGGCGACAATGCACGACCATAGCGAAAAAAAGGATGTAATCCTCAAGATAATGAAATATTGGGATAATAGCAAAGAAAACTGGAATGAAAACAAAATGTTCATGTCTGAAGCAGAAATAAACAAGAAGGTAAGCAATTCTGCTGCAAACATGGCAAGAAAAAGAATAAGGCTTCTTTATGACTTCGGCTCTTTTGATAACGCATATATGTTAGCAGGAATTAATGGGGATTCAACAAAGTCGCTTTTGTACATGGTCAAAGAGTATGTGAAAGGCATTGACTTCTGGCAGATGATGTGCAGGAATGAGGAGAAAAAAACTTACACTCTTAAGCAGATGGCAGGCGTTGTAAAGCATGCAGCTGAAGGCCTGGACATAGTCCATAGCTGCGGATTTGTCCACGGAGATGTAAAGCCGAATAACATCCTTGTTGAGGAGAGTGGCAAGGAAGGAAACAGGAAAATAGGCAATGCCCTGATTGCTGATTTCGGCCTTGCATGCAAAGAAGGGGAAATTTTATGTGAAGGCCGTGTTGCAGGAAATATGATGCACATGTCTCCTGAAGTAATGACTGGCAGGCCTGCAAGCCCTATTTCAGACTTATATTCACTTGGAACAATACTATTTAATGTCATTGAAGGCTCTGAAAAGCATCCTTACCTGGGAATACCAGTCTATAATACCCCTCAGGAGTTTTTCAATGTAATGCTTTCAAAGCATGCAAGTCCTTATCCGATAAGGAATAAGGAAGCTTTGGACACAGGCCTTGCAGGCGTTGCATTGAAGCTTATTGAGAGGCAGCCTTCCAAAAGGTACCAGCGTGCAATTGAAGTTGCAGAAGCGATTGACAAGTGCAGGTTTTAGCACGTTTATCCGAACTTTTCCAAACCTATATAAACCCGTTTTCTGAAATTAGAGGTCATGGCAGAATTTAAGTATCACAAGCAGGAGACAAAGTACACCTGCGGAGCTGCTGCATTCAGGATGGCGCTTGCGCACTGCGGCATTGAAAAGTCAGAAATGCAGGCTGTTAAGCTTCTCGGAACAAACAAGGTGAGGGGCACATGGCACAGGAATTTTCCTGCAGCTGCAGAAAAGTTCAGGCTCTGCCACGCTTCAATGAGGAATGCCTCGCTGGATGACCTTAAGGAATTCCAGAAAAAATGGTTTGCAGTAATCATCTGCTATTTTTACCCTCCGCAGAAAGTGGACCATTACTCTGTGCTAAAAAGGATTGACAGGAATTTTATTTATTTCTATGACCCATTCTTCGGCGAAAGCCACAAATACAGCCTGAACTACTTCATGAAGGTCTGGAAGAGCGATCCAAGATATGACAATGAAAAGAGATGGTTCTTTGCAGTCAAAAAGAGTTAGGTTAATTGCCGCCAAGCGCAGTACTTATTCTTGACCTTGATTTGCACGTGACTCCTTTGAGGAAGCGGTTCAATAAACAACACGGAGCTCGAGCAATTGAACTGATGCATTTTTCCAAAACGCAATATTTTTAAACACGTTTCAAACACTATTTTTCATGGCAAAAATACAAAATGTAAAAGCAAGGCAGATTCTTGATTCGAGGGGAAACCCCACAGTTGAAGCTGATGTGTTCACAGAAGACGGCCTTTTCAGGGCTGCTGTGCCGTCAGGTGCGTCAACAGGCGCAAACGAGGCGCTTGAGCTTAGGGACAACGACCCTAAAAACTACCTTGGCAAAAGCGTGCTGAAGGCAGTTGAAAACATCAACAAGAAAATCTCAAAGATTGTCATTGGAATGGATCCTGCTGACCAGAAAGCTGTTGACACTGCAATGCTTGATGCAGACGGCACAAAGAACAAGGGAAGCCTTGGCGCAAACGCAATACTTGCAGTTTCAATGGCAGTGTGCAGGGCTGGCGCTGCTGCAAAGAAGAAGGAGCTTTACGAGCATATCTCGGATTTGGCAGGAAGCAAAAATCTTGTTCTGCCTGTGCCTTCATTCAATGTAATCAACGGCGGAAAGCACGCAGGAACAAGCCTGTCAATACAGGAGTTCATGATACTTCCTGCAGGAGCAAAGTCTTTTTCAGAGGCGCTTAGGATGGGAGCTGAAGTATACCACACGCTAAAATCGCTTATTTCGCAGAAGTACGGAAAGCACGCAGTCAATGTCGGAGATGAAGGAGGATTTGCGCCTTCAATCCAGAATGTTGATGATGCGCTGGCAATACTTTCAGAGGCTGTTAAGAAGGCAGGCTATGAAGGAAAGGTTTTCCTGGGAATGGATGCTGCAGCTTCTGAATTTTTCAAGGACGGCAGCTACAATCTTGACGGAAAAATGGTAAGCCCTGCAGAGCTTTCATCAAAATACGCAGCGCTTGCTGAAAAGTACGGCATAATCTCAATCGAGGATCCGTTTGAAGAGGAGTCATTTGAGGATTTTGAAGGCCTTACATCTGCTGTTGGAAGCAAGGTCCAGATTGTTGGGGATGACCTTCTTGTTACAAACCCTGAAAGGATAGAGATGGCTGCAGAGGCAAAGAGCTGCAATGCGCTGCTCCTCAAGCTGAACCAGATAGGGACAGTGACAGAGGCTATTGCTGCGTTCAATTCTTCAAAGCAGAAGGGCTGGGGAGTGATGGTTTCGCACAGGTCAGGAGAAACTGAAGACGCGTTTATTGCAGACCTTGCTGTAGGGCTTGGCGCAGGCCAGATTAAGTCAGGAGCGCCTTGCAGGGGCGAGAGGACTGCAAAGTACAACCAGCTTTTGAGGATTGAGGAGGCTCTCGGCCAGAAAGCTTCATATGCAGGCATGAATTTCAGAAAGATAAGATGAAATGCATTGCCATGTTTTCAGGAGGGCTTGACTCAATAGTTTCAGCCAAGCTTGTCCAGAGCATGGGCATTGAGGTTGTTGCAGTCAATTTTTATTCTATTTTTTTCTCTCATGAAAAGGCAGAGCGTTATGCAAGAGAGAACGGAATAACCCTTCATTCTTTTGATGTTTCTAAAGAGTATGTGAAAATGCTAAGAAATCCGAAGTACGGCTACGGCAGGCACATGAACCCGTGCATAGACTGCAAGATACTAATGCTGAAGATGGCAAGGAAATATGCAAAAAAGATTGGAGCAAAGTTCATAATAACAGGAGAGGTGCTTGGCCAGAGGCCTATGAGCCAGCACAAGCCTGCATTGGGCCTTATTGAAAAGGAGTCAGGACTGAAGGGAAAGCTTCTAAGGCCTCTCTCTGCAAAGCTTCTGCCTGAAACAGAGGCTGAAAAAAAAGGATGGGTTGACAGGGAAAAACTTATGGGTTTTGAGGGAAGGAAAAGGTCAGGCCAGGAAGAGCTTGCAAAAAAGCTTGGCGTAAAGAGCTTTCCGTCTCCTGCAGGAGGCTGCCTGCTCTGCGAAGAGCACATTTCTGCAAAGCTGAAGGAGCTTTTCAGCAGAAAGAAGAATGCTTCCCTCAAGGATGTTGAGCTGCTCAAGCTTGGCAGGCATTTCAAGTGCGGGCAAAGCAGGATAGTTGTAGGCAGGAACAAGGATGACAACAGCGCAATACTTGCAATAGCAGGAAAATCAGACTATATTTTTGAAGTTGAGGGTGTTGGAAGCCCTGTTACTCTTCTAAGAGGAAGGAAGACTTCAGCTGCAGTCAAGACTGCTGCAGAGCTGACTGCAAGGTATTCAAGCGCTCCTGACGGAAATGTTGAAGTTTCCTGCAAAAAGCTAAGAAACCGCAGGATAACTGTGAAAAAGCCGCTTGGATATGACGAAAGAAAAATGATGGTTTAGTCTATATTTGATTTTTTTCAGGCATTTCTTTTCAGCTTTTTTCTGCGGATTTTTCCAGCAGCTTTTGCTTTCTTCTCGCTGGTGAACACTGCAAAAGAGTAGATAAAAAGGAATATTGTTCCTGCAATTATCGGCAGTATTACAATTGCAACAGCGTATTTCTCAATAAAAATTCCTGCAAAGCAGAGTATTCCACAGAACTTGAAGATTAATCCTCCAGCCTTGTGGGTTTTTTCCCAGGCAAGGTCGCTGCTCAATGTCCACGGAGTCCTTATGCCTATGAACCAGTTTCTTTTTGCCTTTTCATTGACAACTCCTGCGCAATAAAAGAGTATTGCAATTGCAGGTATTATCATCTGGGTCATGCTGAACCTGAAACCTAAATTCCACAAGATTGAAAGAGTGTAGATGTATGCAAAAAAGAGGATTATCACAAGGACAAATATGTCAAAATGCTCCTTGAATTTTGCTATGTTCTCCTTGAGAGGGTCTATCCTCGGCAGTGCTATGAAAAGTATAAGGATTGCAAGCGAGATTGCAGGCATCAGGAAAAGCCCTAAAACCCTTGGCATGTATCCGTCTACTTCTCCCTGCGCATTCCAGTGCGATGCCATCATTTCAGGCATTAACGGATAAAGAATGACTGCTGCAATGAATGACATAATCAGCACTGCAATTGTAAGGAGCTTTATCTTTTTCATATCCCTTTTTCTCCCATAGCCTCTGCCTTCTTCAGCCATCCATTCCTTTTCTTTTCACCCATTTTCTCAAGCCTGCCGATTATTGTGCACTTCACAGGCGAAATCCCGCAGAACTCGAGCATTCCTCTCTTTAGCTGCTTCAGGCCTGAGCTTCCGAACAAAATCCTGTAGACTATTGCCGGAGCCATCATCGTTGTTATAATCCTGGCAGACCTGCCTTTGAGAAGCTTGTCCCATCCAAGCCCGTTCTTGTGAAACCTGAATCCGAAACCTGGAAGAAGCATCCTGTCAAAGAATCCCTTCATCAGGCCAGGCATTCCAGCCCACCATGTAGGATAGATAAAAACAATGTGGTCAGCCCAGATAAAAAGCCCCTGCGCCTTTTTCAGGTCCGGCTCGAGCTTCTGTATTTTTGAGTAGCCCCATTTGAGGTTTGGGTCGAACTTAAGCTCTCCAATCCTAATGATTTTTGCTTCAGAGTTCTTTAATGCGCCCTTTATGTATGCATCTGCAACAGCTCCGCAGTAGCTTTTTGCCAAAGGGTGGCCAAGCACAACAAGAATTTTTCTCTTCAGATTTTCTTTATTTTGCTCTTCCCCTTCTTTTTTTTCTTTTCTTTCTCTTTCTTCTTTTTCCATGCAGTTCAAAGGTATTCCAGCGCTTATAAATTTTGCGCAGAATAGCCTGCGTTTTTCAAAAACTAAAAGTTTATAAATCTGCATTCGCCGTATTTCTTTAATGAGACAGAAGCCGGTTGTATTGATAATAAGGGATGGATGGGGAATAGGCAGGCAGAAAAAGCTCAACGCAATAAAGTCTGCAAATGCGCCGAATGCTGAAAGGTACATAAAAGAATTTCCAACGTGCACTTTGAAGTGCCACGGCCTTGATGTCGGGCTTCCTGAAGGATATCAGGGCAATTCTGAAGTAGGGCACTTGAGCATAGGCTCTGGAAGAGTCAAATTTGAGATGCTCACACAAATTGACAAGTCCATTGAGGGCAAGTCATTTTTTGAAAATAAAGTATTGCTTGCATCGCTTGAAAACTGCAAAAAGCACAATTCTGCGCTCCACATAATGGGGCTTGTCCAGGACGAGGGTGTTCACTCGCACCAGAGGCACTGCGCTGCGCTTCTCGAGCTTGCAAAAAAGCACGGGCTTGAAAATGTTTTTGTCCATGTCTTTTCTGACGGAAGGGACACTCCTCCAAAGTCTGCAATGAAATACATAGGATATGTGCAGAAGCAGATGAAGGAGTTGGGCATTGGAAAGTTTGGAGTCCTTGTTGGAAGGTACTATGCAATGGACCGGGACAAGAGATGGGAAAGGACAGAGCTTGCCTACAATGCGCTTGTAAATGCAAATGCTGAAAGGTTCAAGTCAATCAAGAATGCAGTGCTTGACGCATATTCAAAAAATGAGACTGACGAATTTATCAAGCCCAGAATTATAGGCGATTTTGCAGGAATCAAGGACAATGACAGCATAATTTTCTTCAACTACCGGCTTGACAGGGCAAGGCAGATTACCCACGCTTTCATAGACAATGATTTCAATGAATTTCCCAGGGAAAAAAGGAATGTCCATTATACCTGCTTCTCAAAATACTATGACGAGCTTCCGATGAAGCCTGCTTTTCCTGAAACAAGCATGAAGAACATACTTGGGGAAGTGATAAGCGCAAACAGGCTGAAGCAGCTAAGGGCTGCAGAAACAGAAAAGTATGCGCACGTAACATTCTTCTTCAACGGAGCTGTTGAAAAGCCTTTTGAAGGAGAGGACAGGATTCTTGTGCCAAGCCCAAAAGTCCCGACTTACGACCTTAAGCCTGAGATGAGCGCTTATGAAGTTGCTGAAAAAGTTCTTGCAGAGATTGAGAAAGGAATTTATGACCTTATTGTAATCAACTTTGCCAACGGAGACATGGTAGGCCACACTGGAAACTTTGAGGCTGCTGTAAAAGCTGTTGAGGCTGTCGATGAATGCGTTGGAAAAGTTGTTGATGCAGCTTCTGCAAAAGGAGGAGTCTGCATTGTGACAGCAGACCACGGCAACTGCGAGAGCATGAAAGGAAAGGAAATCACTTCGCACACAAGAAATGATGTTTATCTCCATATTATCGGGCTGAAAAATAAAGCTAAGCTCAGGGATGGAAGGCTTGCAGACATTGCGCCTACAATCCTTGACATAATGGGCATAAAAAAGCCTGATGAGATGACAGGGGAGTCGCTTATAATCAAAAGTTAAAAATTAAAATTACAAATAAAACTTAAAAGATAAAAAAGGGGGATGAAAAATGCAATGGGGAATAATAGGCATAATAGGATTGGCATGCGCTGTCTGGGTCATTTATGACATTTTTGCAAAGCAGAAGCACATGAAGAATGAGCACAAGATTCTTTGGGCTGTTGCAGCTGTTGTATTCAGCATAATAACTGCGCTGGCATACTATTTTGCGGTAAAGGAAAAGCACGGCAAAAAGAAGTGATTTATTTTTTTGTTTTTTTCTGTATTACCGCGCTCCGTGCCAACACTTGAAACGCTTCCTCAAAGGAGTCACGTGCAAATCAAACTCAAAAAAAGAGTACTGCGCTGGGCGGCAATGCATGCCCCTTCATTTTTTCCCTGCACGTTTGTCCCAAATCGGTAGAAAAAAACAGTGGGAAAAGCTTATATATTTTGAGCTAATCCTTTTCTGATGGTCATCAGCACAATTGAAGTGATGGACAGGCCTCTCAAGAAGACAGAAACGCTTTCTGCGCTTGAAAAAGCGCTTAGGGGCATAGGCATAGAAGGTGCAAGCGCTTTCAGCACAAAATTATTTTCTTTTGACAAGGAAGTTGGCAGCGAAGCGCTTAATGCTATTTCAGCTCTTGTTTCCCACAATGTAACCCAGAAAGTCTTTGCAAATGCGCCGTTAAAATCTGATTCTGGCTGGGACTTTGCAATAAAAGTGGATTACAAGCCAGGCGTTACTGACAACGACGCAAGGGTTCTTGCAAGCGATATAAAGTTGGCAGGCATTGATGCAGGAATTCCCTATACTTCAAACATCCATTACATAAAAGGAATGCTGGACGAAAGCCTTGTTGAGCAGCTTGAAAGGATTTCATCAAACCCCCAGATACATGACATTACAATTCTAAGAAAAAATGAGTTTGATGAGAAAGGAGGATTTGAAAACAAAATCCACCCTGTAAACCTTGGCAGCAGGCCAAATTTTTTCACAATAGACCTTGATGAAATGGCCCACTCCGAGCTTTTGAGGACAGGAGCAAAAGGCACGCTTAACCTTGATTATGCCAAGGAAGGGATGACTGAAAAGCAGAAAGACAAGCTTAGGGGAGGAACTCTTTCCCTTGAGGAAGATTATATGCTTAAGATTCAGGAATACTCAAGAAGCGGATTGAACACACAACTGGGTAGGAAAAAAGGAGTTCTCACAGACACAGAGCTTGAAGTCCTTGGCCAGATGTGGAGCGAGCACTGCAGGCACTCTCTTTACAATGCGGAAATCCCTGAAAGCAAGGAGGGGATATTCAAGGAATACATCAAAACACCTTCATTAAAAGTTCTTGAGAAAAAGCCTCATCTGGGCATCTCAATCTACAAGGACAATGGAGGAGTCTTTAAATTCAATGACAAATGGAATGTTGTAATCAAGAATGAAACTCATAATTCTCCTTCAGCTCTCGACCCTTTTGGCGGGTCTATGACAGGAATTGTTGGAGTCAACAGGGACCCGCAGGGAACAGGGCTTGGCGCAGAAGTTATCGGAAATTTCCTTTTCTACTTCCTAGGCAACCTCAATGACAAGAGAAAATATTTCAAATCAAAAAGCGATGAAGGAACTCTTGAAAGCCTTCTTCTCAATCCTGAACAGATTTACACAGGCGTTGTCAAGGGCGTCGAAGAGGGCGGAAACCAGATGGGCATTCCCCTCAACCTTGGAATGTGCCAGCACCATGAAAACTACAACGGAAAGCCGATTGTTGGAGTTGGGTGCTTCGGCAGGATGCCTCCTGAAATTCTTGGAAATCCATCCCATGAAAAGCATATTGACATTGGCGACAGGCTTTACATTGTAGGCGGAAGGGCTGGAAAAGACGGAATTCACGGCGCAACATTCTCTTCAGAAGAGCTTAGCGCAAACTCGCCTGCAACAGCTGTTCAGATAGGAGACCCTTACACTCAGAGGAAGATGTTTGAGGCGCTGCTTGAGCTTAGGGACAAGGGCTATATCAAGTTTGTCACAGACCTTGGCGCAGGAGGGACTTCGTGCGCAGCTTTTGAGATGGCTGAAGAAACCGGCGGAATCGAGATTGACCTTGACCGGCTTCTTATCAAGTATGAGGGCATGACTGCAACAGAGCTACTGCTCAATGAATCTCAAGAGAGGATGGCGATTGCTGTCGACCAGGAGCATAAGGCTGAAATTGAGGAAATCCTAAGAAAGCATGAAGTAGAGTTTTCAGACATCGGAGTTTTCACTGATTCAGGAAGGGCAATTGTGCACTGCAAGGGAGATGAAGTTGTAAACCTTGACATGGGCTTTGTCCACAAGGGGTTTCCAAAAAGGAAGCTTAATCCCGCTGAATACAGGATTTCAGAAGAGCTGGCAAAAAAGCTTAATGCCTTGCTTTTTAAGGAGATGCATGCAGCACAGGACAGGCCTTTCTTGGAATACCTAAGAAATGAATTTTACAATATGCTTAGAAGGCCCAACCTAAGCTCAATTGCAGATATCACAGACAAGATGGACAGCACTGTCAAAGGGCTTTGCGTCCAGCACTGCATACAGGGCAAGGGAAGGGTATCAACAAAAACTTCGTGCACTCTTGTTGATTTTGAATCCAAGGAAGGGCTCATTATGTCCTATGGCCATTCTGAAAGGCAGTCTTACATTGATGCAGAAAAGATGGGCAAGAACGCTTTCTTAAGGTCTATTGGAAACGCAGTTGCAATGGGCGGAAGGCTCGACCATATGGTTGCAACAGACCAGGCATTGTGGCAGAGCTCAAACACCCCAAAATACCAGCAGATGCTTATTGAGGCAAACAGGGGAATGGCAAGCGTCATTGAAGGATGCGAGATCCCTGTAATTTCAGGAAAGGATTCAATGTACAACCAGGCGACAGTTTATGATGAAAAAGGAAATGTTGTAAAACGAGGAGTTTACCCAACAATCCTGATGACAACAGCAGCAAAGATTGACAATGTTGAGGATATTGTCACAGTTGACGCAAAGCAGGAAGGGGACATTGTCTATCTAGTCGGCTCAAAATCCAAGAGCGACATAGGCGGCTCTGAATTCACAAACATGTATGCAGAAAAAATGGGGATTGAGCTTCCAATAGGTGATGTGAGCAATGAGAGCATTGCAGAAGTATATAACACTTTCAAAAGAATGAATGATGCTGCAGGCAAAAAGATTCTTCAGTCTGCAAAATATGTTGAAGAGGGAGGGCTTGTGCATGCAATCAACCAGGCTGCAATGGCTGGAGAGATTGGAATAGAATTTGACATTGAAAAGCTGGACAATGAATGCTGCGACATGGTTGATTTAATGTACGGTGAAACAGAAGGAAGGTTCCTTGTCACAGTAAAGAAAGAGCACAGCCAGGAATTCGAAAATCTGTTTGAAGGAAAGTTCAGCAGGATTGGGGAAGTAAAAGGGGATTCTTTTTCAATGAAATACGGCAAGGAAACTCTTCTCTCTGAAAATATCCTCAATATGCTTAAAGTATATCACGGAGCTAAACAATGAATAAGGAAATCAGCGCAAAGCCAAAAGTGATTATCACAACAGGCCTTGGAATAAACTCACACGAGGAGCTTGGCTACATGTTTAAGCTTGCAGGCGCAGATGTTGATTTTGTCCTTGCCAATGAGCTTATAGCAAACCCAGGCATTCTGGACAGCTACAACGGCGCAGGTTTTGCAGGAGGGTTTGCAATGGGCGACAGGCTTGGGGCAGGCCAGTCTCTTGCAAACAGGATAAGAATGTCAGGCCTTCATGAAAAGCTTGATGAAAAGCTGAACGACCCTAATTTTCCGATTTATGCAGTATGCAACCATCTTCAGGTTTTTGCAAAATTGGATGTTTTTCCAGTGCCTGTAGGCACGTTAAGGAATGATTCTGGGAAGCACGAAACAGGCTCATGGGACATAAGTGTAAATAAAAACTGCAAGACTGCCTGGCTTGAATACCTCAAGGATTACGATGCGCCTATTTTCGCGCCAATCTCGCACGGAGAAGGAAGAATTAATATCCCTGAAAACTTGGCAGGCTATGTTAAGGAGTCAGGGCTTGTTGCACTAACATACACAAAAGGGCACATGTGCAATTATCACGCTTCTTCAAGGGGAGAAAGGTACAATCCGAACGGCTCTGCTGCAGACATAGCAGGGTTTGGATGGTCAAACAACCTTATTCTGTTCCCCCATTTTGAAAGGCTCCACCATAATTATCAGAGGGATGACAAGGCGCTTGTAAAAAGCGGAGAGGTTCCTGCAAAGCTTAAGGCAGATACTCCTGATGGATTGTATGAGCCGTCATTCCTGATGTTCAAGGCAGCTGTTGACTTCATGAAAAGTGCAATGATTTCTCAATTACAATAAAGCTTTTAAAGCGCAGTTCCCGAGTATATATGAGGGGAAAATAATGAAGATACCTTATACAACAACCACTCCAGACCCTGAGACTGCAATCGTGCTTGAGGTCGGGAAGCAGTATGGCATTGACGAAGCTTTGCTTATCTACACTTCAAAAGTTGACATAAGGGAGTGGGCAGCTCTTAGGTGCAAGTACGGCTGCAAGAGCTATGGCAAGAGCCACTCCTGCCCTCCCCACAGCATTCCGATTGAGACAACAAGGAATCTTTTGAAGGAATACAAGAGGGCTGTCCTTGTTGCAGGCCAGGCAAAAACTCCTGAAGATGAGGCAAAGTTCAGGAAGGCGATGATTGAGATGGAGAATGCGCTTTACTTGAAAAATTATTACCGGGCGTTTGCGCTTGTCCCTGGCTGCTGCACAAACTGCGAGGTTTGCACTGCAGAAAAAGGCGGAAAGTGCAAGAGCCCTGAATCAAGAAGGCCGTGCATTGACGGAACAGGCATAGATGTTTTTGCGCTTATCAGAAAGCACAAGAAGAGCATCCAGACTGTCGATGAAAAGATAAAATCAGGGGAATGCTGCGGGCTTATACTTCTGGATTGAAACATCATTATTTTTGCCTTGCTTAAGGCCAAAACTCAATAATTCTAAACAAAGTGTTCGTTGCGAGGGGTTGCTCCCTACGGGAACGCAGAACAATAAGAACACAAATGCAGGAGTTTTGGAGCAAGGCAATTCAGTTAGTTTGTTTTTGCATTGCCGCGCTCTGTGCAGATTATTGAACCGATTCATCAAAGGAGTCGCGTGCTAAACAATCTCAGAAAACTAGTACTGCGCTGGGCGGCAATGCTTTTTTTATTGCCGCGCTCCGTGCAGATGATTGGACCACTTCCTCAAAGGAGTCACGTGCTAAACAATCTCAAAAAACAAGTACTGCGCTGGGCGGCAATGCACAGAACTCCGCAAAACTTAGAACTTACTTCGCCTTCTTCACAGCAAGATTATGTGCCTTGATGTAGTTCTCTGCAAACGACTCCCAGTCAGCCATCTCTGCAATGCTTCTTGCAGCAATCTTGTTCTCAATCCTGTCGTGCGCAGAAAGGCTGCAGAACTTGTACATTGTGTCTGCAAGGGACTTTTCAACTTCATCATCAGTCTTGCCAAGCCTTGGCAGCACAAATACGCCCTGGAATTTTTTCTTCAGGCCAATTCCTTGTATGTATTTTCCGAATCCTGAAAGGTCTGTTGTTACAGAAGGCACTCCGAGTGCAGCTCCCTCGAGAGGAGTGTAGCCCCAAGGCTCATAAAATGAAGGAAACACTCCAAGGTGCGAGCCTATCATGCTTTCATAGTAGCTTGTGTCAAGAAGCCCGTCAGCTCCTGAAAGGTATATCGGATAGAAAATGACTTTTACCCTCTGTGCTTCAGAGTTGTCAAGCCCGTTCTGCCTGAATGCATTTATTATCAGGTCTGAATCCTCTCCGTGGAGGTCATGCGTTGAAAGAGGGGGATTGCCTGCTTTTTTCTTGAACTTGAGGATTTTGCCCTTTATTTCCCTTCTGGCATCCTCGCTTATCATTGTCTGCTCGTTGATAGGCTGGCCTGCAACAAAGTGGTGGATAAGCCTGTGCCTTATGTCATCAATCTCTTCGTCAACAGAGTCCTTTATGTCCTCGTAGTGCGCCCTGTTCTCAAGTATTGACTGCTTTATTCCCTTTATTGGGCCAGGCACCCAGAAGAATGCAACAATAGTCCTTCCTGAATTCTCTTTTTTCAGCAGCTCATTAAGCATGCCGAGCGCTTTTATGAATATGTCAATGCCCTTGTCATGAAACTCATACCTTCCTGCAAGAAAATAAATCAAAGTGTTGTCAATGTCAAAGCTGTAGTAAGGAAAGAAATGGTACAGTATGAAGTCCTTTATCCTTACCTTGAAAAGGTGGTGCTTCATTGAAGTCTGCTCAAATGTGGGAAACTTTGCCATGTCAAGCCCATTGTCAAGTATGACATGCGGCTTTGTTCCGAGGAGCTTTTCAGCCTCAAGCCCTGTGATTTCAGAAACTGTAGTAAACACATCTGCATTTGCAGCGCACTGCTTTTCCATCTGGTGCTTGGGGGTTATTCCCCTGTTCCTCGCCTCCTCGTCAGGGCTTATCTCGTCTATCCGGTTGTAAAGGTCAAAGCCTGAGCCTGCAAGAGTCCTTCCAAGCATTGTTGCATGCGTTGTAAACACAGTGCCTATCTTCAGCTTGCTGTGCTTTATATAGAGCAGGCCTGCTCCTGCAAGCCATTCGTGGAACTGCGCAACAGCCCTGCTTTTTGGCATGATAGACATATAAGCTGCAATAACCTTGCCTGCTGCATGAGACCATACAACCGGCTCGTCAAAGTCATAGTAGCTTGTGCCCAATGAGTCTATGCCGAATGCATCCCAAAGGTGCCTTTTTATTCCGTTTGTGTTTTTTGCAAACTCTGTGAACTCAATAAGTATTACATGAGGGTTTCCTTTTATCAGCCATTTTCCGAAGTGGCAGATTATTCCCTCTGCCTTCAGGCCTTCGCATACTGCCTTATACTCCTCCGGAGGCATTTCCTCCTCAAATATGCCTGCAGCCTTGTCTGGAAAATAAGGGCCTACAAGAAAGTATTTATCGCCATAGTATTCTGCCATCCTCGCAGCTTTTGAGCTTACGACTGTGAAAATTCCGCCTACTTTGTTGCAGACCTCCCATGAAACCTCAAAAAAGTAGTCTGCTTCAGGTTTAATTGCCATGCCTGTATTTTTGGCTT
The DNA here is from genome assembly GCA_964414985.1 of uncultured Methanosarcinales archaeon. Lineage (GTDB taxonomy): Archaea > Nanobdellota > Nanobdellia > Woesearchaeales > JAGWAF01 > JAFGCE01. The sequence goes on along the minus strand of CAYPXA010000004.1, from coordinate 28,313 downwards.
CCCCTCTTTTAAACATTCTTTACTATCTTCAAGTCGTCAAAACACTTTATAAATAAGCCTGGCAAGATTATTTTGAGGTGTTAGCATGATTGTAAATGACATAATGAGCAAAAATTTTGTCAAGGTTGACAAGAATGACGTTCTTTCAAAGATGATAGGAAAGTTCAGGTCATCCAAAATTGCAGAGGCTGTAATAATGGACGGAAAAAAGTACTATGGAACACTCTGCAAGAAAAAGATGATTAGGGGCAGGATTGACATTACTGAAGAGAAGGCTGCAAATGTTGCTGAAAAGCCTGCAGTCCTTTCAGGAACAGAGGAGCTTGAGGAGGCTGCAAGGCTGATGTGCGCTTCAGACTCGCATATGCTGCCTGTTGCAAAAAAAGGAATTCTTCAGGGAGTTGTCTATGCAATCGACATCCTTAAGGAGCTCAAGCCTTTGTTTGCAGGAAAAAATGTTGAAGACTTTGCATCAAAAAAAGTGATTGCATTCGACCAGCACACTTCAGTAGGCAAGGCAATGGCAATAATGAGGCAGAAAAAGATAAGCCATGCGCCTATTGTTACTCCAAAAAACAAGCTTTCAGGAGTTGTAAGCATTTCAGACATAATCATGAAATATGAGCTTTTCCCGCTGAAGAGGGCAGGAGGCCACAATGTCAGGGCAAAGCTTTCAAGGCCTGGCAAGAAGGTTGACATGCTTGATTTCCCTGTCATAAACGAGGCAGTGTTTGATGTTGTTACAATAACAAGGCAGGACAGCATTGCAAAAGCAATAGACCTTATGGCAAAAAGCAGGATTTCAGACGTTGTAATCATAGACGAGTACAACCAGCCTGCAGGCATGCTTACAATAAAGGACCTTCTAAGAAAGTTCTGATTTTGTTGTTTTATTTTTTTGGCTTTTTTAACTTCTTAATTTTTTTCCAGCTTTCTTGACTTTAATTTTTAGGGGTATTTTTTGATTATTCTGGAAGGATTCAGGATGGCATGCAGCTTAATTTCCCAGAAGCCTGATAAATTTTTAGTTATAAGCTATGATTATATTAATTATAAGATATAACTATTATAGTATTAAGTTATAACTATAATTAGAAACATTTATATATGAATTATGCCAATTTTCAGCTGATGCATCAAAAAAGGAAATTTTCTGACTTGAGAAGCCTTATTCTTCATAGCTTCAACAACGGCCCTAGGACAGTCAACCAGCTTTCTGACATTGCAGGAATCAACTGGAAGACTGTTGACAACCATCTCACTTATCTTGTAGGCAGAGGATTTGTAAGGGTAGTCTTCAGCTCGCCTTATGCAAAGATATTCGAGCTTTCAGAGCTTGGAAAGGAGAAGATTTCCAGCTTGAAAACTGAAGGCAGGAAAAAGGGGGGAATAGCATGAGGGTCCTCATGTTCGGATGGGAATTCCCTCCTTTCAGCAAGGGCGGCCTGGGCGTAGCCTGCCACGGCATTACAAAAGGCCTAAGCAACCACGGAGTTGAGACAGTCTTTGTTATTCCAAAAGCTCCTGAAGATGCTTCTTCAAGCCATGTCAAGCTTGTGCGTGCAGACTCAATCAAAAACATCAGCATAAAGGAGATAAGCTCTCCGATGTCTGCCTACATGACAAATTCTGAATATATTGAGAGGATAAAGACAATATCCATCAGCGGCAAAAGCAGGGGCAAGGCAGACGATGACATCTACGGAAAAGACCTTTTCTCTGAAGTTGAAAGGTATGCGCTTGCAGCAAGAAGCATAGCGCTGAGCGAAGATTTTGATGTTATACATGCGCACGATTGGATGACCTACAAGGCAGGGATTGCAGCAAAGAAGGCAACAGGAAAGCCTTTGGTGTGCCACATACACGCAACAGAGTTTGACAGGACTGGAGGCAACGGCCTCAACCAGCATGTCTATGACATTGAAAAGCAGGGCTTTGAGGCTGCTGACTTAATCTGCGCAGTAAGCAACTTCACAAAAGGCAAGGTTGCTGAAAACTACGGCATCAGCCCTGAAAAGATTATGGTTGTCCACAATGCTGTCGAGTTCACAGGATTCAACGAAGGAGGCCATCTTCTTACTCCGGAAGAGAAGGTGGTTCTTTTCCTGGGCAGGATAACAATCCAGAAAGGCCCTGATTATTTTGTTGAGGCTGCTGCAAAAGTCCTTGAGCATGAGCCTAACACAAAGTTTATTGTTGCAGGCTCAGGCGATATGATGCCGAGGATGGTAAGCATGGCTGCTGAAAAAGGGCTTGCAAAAAAAATGCTTTTTGCAGGATTCCTGAAAGGAAAGGACATTGACAGGGCTTATAGGATGGCAGATTTGTATGTCATGCCTTCTGTCAGCGAGCCTTTTGGAATAACCCCCCTTGAAGCAATGAGGAACGGCACTCCTGCGCTTATCTCAAAGCAGAGCGGAGTTTCAGAAGTGGTAAGCAACTGCCTCAAAGTTGATTTTTGGGATGTTGACGAGATGGCAAACAAGATGATAGCAGTCTTAAGGTATCCTTCGCTCAAGAAATGCCTTCAGGAGCAGGGCGGAAAAGAGGTGCTTAAGTTCAGCTGGGACGAGCCTGCTGCAAAATGCATAGAAGCATACAGCCGGGCAATCAGGACAAACAAGCCCCTAAAGGGGAAGAGGTGTTAAGATGAAGAACATATGCTTTTACTTTCAGGTGCACCAGCCTTTCAGGATGAAAAGGTACTCTGTCTTTGAAGTGGGAAAAAATGCAGGCTACTTTGACGAAGAAAAAAACAGGGAGGTTATGCAGAAGGTTGCAAAAAAATGCTACCTGCCTGCAAACCAGCTTATGCTTAGCCTGATAAAAAAGCACAAGGGCAGGTTCAAGATTTCATACAGCATAACAGGGACAGCAATTGAGCAGTTTAAAAAATACGCTCCTGAAGTGCTTGAATCCTTCAAGGAGCTTTCAAGGACAGGCTGCGTTGAGTTCCTGTCAGAAACTTATTACCACTCGCTTTCATACCTTTACTCAAAAGAGGAGTTTAAAGAGCAGGTTGAAATGCACAGGAAAGCAGTAAAGAAGCACTTCGGCCAGTCTCCGTCTGTTTTCAGGAATACAGAGCTTATATTCAACAACGAGCTTGCAGATTTTGTCTGGAAGATGGGCTACAAGGGAGTGCTTGCAGAGGGCGCAGACAGGATTCTCGGCTGGAGGAGCCCGAACTATTCATACAGGCCAAAGACAGCTCCAAAAATGAGGCTTTTCCTCAAGAACTACAAGCTTTCAGACGATATTGCATTCAGGTTTTCAAACAAGGGATGGGAAGGATACCCCTTGACTGCAGAAAAGTATGCATCCTGGGTTGATGCTTCAGGAGGAGACACAATAAACCTTTTCATGGACTATGAAACTTTTGGAGAGCACCAGTGGGAGGACACAGGCATATTCAGCTTCATGAAGAATTTGCCTTCAGCGCTTTTGAAGAGGGGCATCGGATTCCATACTCCTTCAGAGCTGCTCAAGATTGAGCCAAAGGACGAAATTGACATGCACACTTTTGTTTCATGGGCTGACCTGGAGAGGGACACTTCAGCATGGCTCGGCAACAAGATGCAGAGGAGCGCAATAGAGGAGCTTTTCTCAATGAGAGATGAGGTTCTTAAGTCAGGAGACAAGGAGCTTGTTGAATCCTGGAGAAAGCTTACAACAAGCGACCACTTTTACTACATGTGCGTAAAGTGGTTCAATGACGGCGATGTGCACAAGTACTTCAGCCCTTATGACACTCCTTATGACGCTTTCATAAACTTCATGAACATCCTGAACGATGTGATTGTAAGGCTGAAAGGAGAAAATTTAAATAGGCAGAATGCATTTAAAAGCCAATCTCACGCTAATAATGAGTGGGTGAGGCTTTAAAAAAGAGGTGGTATAGGATGGCTAAGGCTAAAAATGCCAAAAAACCTGCTAAGAAGGCTGCAAAAAAGCTTGCAAGAAAGCCTGCAAAGGCGTTGAAAAAAAAGCAGCTTGCTAGCCTTGATTTCCCAAAAAAAGGGGCTTATGTAAGGATACAGAGCAAGGTTCTTGGAGAGAGCCCGAAGGAATACGAGTTCTACCTTAAGGACGGCAGGAGGCTGAAGAGCATTTACGAGCTTGTTGACGCGCTCGAGACAATGGATGACAGCCTTTTCAGAGAGTATGCAAACGAGGCAAAGAATGATTTCAGCAGCTGGATAAGGGATGTTTTCAGCGAGCCTGGATTTGCAAAGGAAATCCATAAAGTAAATGACAGGATTAAGATGCAGAAGGCGCTTATGAAGAAGCTTATCGAAGAGACAAAGAGGGCTGCTTCAAAATGAACTGGAAAAAGCTTGATGACGTGCCGTCTGAATTCAGCTTTAGGGTGAAGGGCGGAAGGGAAGTCAAGAACCTTTTTGAGCTTGCAGTGGCGCTTGCAGGAATGGACGATGAAACATTTGCACACCACGTCAATGCTGAAAAGAATGACTTCAGGAGCTGGGTTCTGCACATTGTGAAGGACAAGGAGCTTGCTGAAATGATTTCAGCGCTTCCTGACAGGCAGAAGATGGCCAAGGCTGTTGAGTCAAGGGTGAAGCAGCTTGAGTCTGAAAAACAGCATCACAAAAAAGAGGCTGAACAGGGCTTCAAGTGGGGAGTCAGGGAATTCAGCATAGGCCTCATTACAGGTTTGTTCATAGGGCTTGTCATACTAAGGGCTCTCAGCCAGATTTGATTTTTTGTTTTTAGGATTTGCTTTTGCGCAGCGCTTTGCGCACTGCATTTTTTACCTTCCAGAATAGCCTAACTTTTTGTCATAATCTTTATGGCTGCAAATATCAAGGACAAGCGCAATTATTTCTATATCTTCCTCAAAATTGGTTAAGGTGTACAGCATTCTCCAAAACTGAGGCAGCTCAACTCTGAACATGTTGCTTGCAGAATACTTTGCCTTATAATAAGTAGAAATTTTGCTCTTGCTTACAGGATTTCCATAATGAGGGTCTTTTTTGATTATTTCAAGCTTGGCTTGCAAAGAATTAAGGATCATTCGCTCTTTTTTTGATGTGCTTGCCTGCTCATTCAGAAAATCATAAACTTCCTTTGCTTCTTCAGAAAACCTTATGCAAACCATGAATTAAGCTAATCAGAAGGATTAAAATAATTAGGCTTATTTATTTCGGAAAATCTTTGGTATACGCTGAACTTTTTTGAAGGGCAGTTTTCATTTTCTGGCTGTTATTATCCGCCCATGTGATTCCTTTGAGGGAAACTGCAATCTTGCAGCTCTGTTCAAGATATTCAAGTATGACTTTTAGCATATTATGGTTTACCTGTTTCGGGAGTTTTCTTTTTAGCTCTGCTATGGTCATAACGCTTTCATCTGAGTTTTTTAGTGTGTTTTCTACCATTATTACTGTGTTAAGGGTTGGCGAATGCTCCAGTTTTTGATATATTGCTTTTTGCATTTTAGTAATTTATTGTTATTGTCTAATAAACTAAGTTTATTAAGTAATATATAAATATTGCGCAAACTGCTTGTTTAATAAAACTACTCAATAGTAACAAAAAAGAAACATTTATATAGTAGTAATACTATACACTACTTAGTGGTGGTATCATGTTGACAAACTCTATCAGCATTTTGAGGAAACTGCAGCATCCTTCAGGCCTGTTTTCAGCCTCTTCGCAGTCTGCAAAGACAGGCTATGACAAAGCCTGGATAAGGGACTGCATTTACGAGTCTTTGGGTTTTGAGGCAATGAAATCCTGGGCTGAAGTAAGAAAAGCATACCACGCACTTCTTGATGTTCTAAAAAAGCATGAATACAAAATTGACCATGCAATAAGGGAGAAGCCAAAGCATTCATACCAGTATATTCATGCGAGGTACCACCCAAATACCCGCGAGGAGTTTTTTGAAGAGTGGGGCAACAAGCAGAACGACGCTGTCGGAGCCCTGCTCTTCAAAATTTCAGACCTTGAGCTTAGGGGCATAAATATTTTAAGGGGTGAGGATGACTTAAGGATTATGCAGAAGCTTGTCAACTACCTCAATTCAATTGAGTACTGGCATGACGCAGACAATGGAATGTGGGAGGAGAATGAAGAAGTCCATGCAAGCTCTGTCGGAGCGTGCGTTGCAGGACTCAAGAAGGCTTCAAAGCTTGTTGATGTCCCTGCTGAAATGATAGCCAAAGGCGAGGAAGCATTAATGGCACTTCTTCCAAAAGAGTCAAATTCAAAAGAGGCAGACCTTGCGCTTCTTTCATTGATTTATCCTTATAATATTGTTGGAAAAAATACAGCAATGCAGATACTTAGAAATGTCGAGCAGAACCTTGTCAGGGAAAAGGGCGTAGCAAGGTATATTGGAGACAGGTATTACAGCAATGGAGCAGAGGCAGAGTGGACAATGGGGCTTGCGTGGCTTGCAATAATCTACAAGCAGATGAACCTGCCTGAAAAGTATGCTTTTTACATGAGAAAATGCGTGATGGCAATGAACGAAAAAGGAGAGCTTCCAGAGCTCTACTATGCAGGAACATGCACCCATAATGAAAACAGCCCTCTCGGATGGGCGCAGTCTATGTTTATAGTGATGATGGAGAGTTAATCATATCTTTTGAATAATTTTGGAGGTTAATGAAAATGGCTAAAATTGGAATTGAAAACATAAGCGAGATACTCCTAAATGTGATACCTTCTGAAAGGAGGTTTGATTCAACAGGCGGCCTTGCTATTGATGAATCCGTAAGAAGATGCTACCAATCAAAAAATTATGATGCAATGCCTAAATCAAGGGAAGAGGCAGATGCAAGAGGGCTCATGCACTTTAACGGGCTTACAAGCTCTTTCCCAAGCATAAGAGTCTACAATTCCGAGTCAGGAGCCGTTGTTTCAGCAGACATTGCCCCTACAAGATACCTTATCGGGCAGGCAATGAGGGATGTTGTAAAAGAAGGGCACTTTTCAGGAGAGGAAGCAAGCAGGCTAAGCCCGGATATGGCCAATGTCTCAATAATTGCTCCTGTGAAAATAAAAGGGGAATACTTCCTGCTTTCCCAGTTAAAGGGAAAAGCGCTTGGCTCAGGGGAGTTCCTTGCAGGGATTGCAGCAGGCAATGTCGACGGAAAATACCTTTCGCATAAAAGCCCTCTTGTTACAGCGCTCCAGAATGAATGCTCTGAAGAGTTGGGGCTTGACCTCAGCCGCCTGGATTCAACCTCATTTGTTTTTATGATTGATGAGCGGGAGACCGGACAGGTAAATTTTGCTTCAGTTGCAAGAGGCGCAAACATTGACAGGATACTGAGAGCTTATGAGGCTAAGACAATGTCAGAGATAGCCAGCTCATCTGAGCTAGAAGTGGCTGCACTTGCTTCGCTTCCTATCACAGGCATTGCGATGGTGCCTCTTGAGAAAGAGAAAAGGATGCTTAGGCATGTAAAAACCTATTATCCTTCCTCAAAAGGGCTTAGCGTAAAATATACCGATGCACCGGCAAGGCCTTACACATCAGCAGTTGCAGGCTACCTTTCAAAGCCGGAAAACGTAAAGTTTCTGCTTGAGAAAGCGGGCTTTTAGGTGCAAAAAATGCAGCATAATGAAAACAGCCCTCTCGGATGGGCGCAGTCAATGTTTATAGTGATGATGGAGAGCTAAAATGGCAAAAAATGATTTTTCAAGCAAGATTTTTAACACGCTTTCAGAGCAGTCCTGGGACAAAATAATTTCATCAAAGCAGAAAGAGATAAGCGATTATGTGAATAAATGCATTTTTGAAGAAAATGAAAACAATTCTAATGAGATGCTTGATTTTTTCAGGGCGCAGGACATTGGAACTACCACATTCAACTCCAAGGGCTTTTTTGACGCAAAAAGCTACAGCTTAGACACTGAATCAATTCTTAGCGAAATAAGCAGATGGTCAGGGCTTGCAGCAGACTATTTCATCTCAGGCAAGCCGGAAAGCGAAAAAATGCTTTTTTCAAATGAGACTGTAAGCAGCATACTTTCAAGATATGTTATTGAGAAGGCTGAAGAGCTTTTTACCAGCTCAAAAGACGAGGCAAAGTGGATACCTGGATTGTTTTTCAGGACTTTGCCCTACCTCCTTAATGCAAACACCTCTCCTTCAGACAGCTCAGGATTCAGTGATATTATTTCATCAGTTTTTGGAAAGAAAGCAGGAGATTCTAAATCAGGCGATTCTAAATTCAAGCCAAGCCTGAAATTCAACCCGTGGGAGACAGTATACTTCCTCAACCAGAAGCTTGTAGAATCACTTCAGCATGATTCTGCGCTTTCTAGAACAAATAAGGAGGCCTACTCGTTGGGAGCATACCTTCACATGAAAAAACCTGATATGGCAGAATACTCCAGTTTTTTGGCAAACGAAAATGCAATAAACGCTGTAAATGCGCTTGACAAACTAATTCATGAAATTGAAGGACAGCCTGAAGATGAGCGTCAAAGCATGGCAGGCGCTGCAAGCAGTTTTGTTTCAAAGCTTGTCAAGGCAGGCTCATTTCTTCACCCAAAAGTTTCAGGAATACAGTTTAACAGAATCAAGGCTGAAATAGAGAAGGCAGACACATCAAAATACTACATTGAGCTGTTCAAAAATCTGGAATCTGCGCTTGACTCTTACCCTAAATCATTTTTCCAGGACGAGATAGTTTTTGGGGAAACTTCAGTTGATTTGCTTGACGACCCGGCATATGTCAAGGAGGCAGTATTCAGGAATTTCATTTCAAATCCTAAAGAAGCCAGGCTTGAGCAGAGAAGCAAAACAAGCAGAAGGCCACAGGCAGAAGCATATGTTGCAGTTTTGTTTGAGTTCAGGGGCGCATTGGGATTTAACGACGCTGTTTATGAGCCTCTTGCGCAGATGCTTGCTTCCAACACAGAGGCAAATGAGCCTGTTGCATTTGCTTTTGCAAGCTATCTCGGCCACTATAAAGGAAGTGCAGACTGCCTCAAAGGGCTTGAATCAGAAAGCAATGAAATAAAATGCAGCTACCTTTCAGCGCTTAGGTTCAATGCTGAGAACAGCATCATGGACATCTGCAGCTATGAAAACAGCCTGAAGCAGGAAATACTTTCTGCAAAAGGAAAGGATTCAAAGCTTGCTGCAATCTCATCCTCCAAAGAGGGGCTGAATCATGAAAAAGTTGCCCAAGAGCTTTTTATGCACGGAATTTTTGACTTTTAGCGAAGCAAAGCGCAGCTCCGGCAAGTGCAGAATTCCATTGTTTTGTTTTTTTTATTTTCAGCTTCCTGAATGCCTCTGCAAAAACATGCTTCTTAATCTCTTCATTCATTGATTTGCTGAAAAAAGGGTACGCATTTGCTATTTTTCCGCCGAGAACAATTATTTCAGGATTCAGGGTGTCAATAACAGCAGAAAGCGCTTTTCCCAGGCTTTTTCCGTAAATCTCCCAGGATGCAAGCGCTTTTTTGTCTCCTTTTTTTGCAAGCTCAAAAAGCTCCTTTCCTGTTTTGCCAAACTCTTTTTTTATGAATCTTGTGTTTGCAGTGTCTTCAAGCTTTGTTTTTCCAAAAGGAATCCTTGATATTTCTCCTGCAGCGCCTGATGCTCCAGAATAAATCCTGCCATTGATTATTATGCCGCAGCCAAGCCCTGTTCCAAGAGTGATTCCGACAAGATTGGGCTTATTCCAATAAATTGATTCTGCAAGCGCAAAGGCGTTTGCATCATTCTCGACAAAACAGATAACTTTAAACTTTTTTTCAACAATGTTTTTGAGGTTTGCGCCTGAAAGAAATTTTAAGTTCTGGACTTCTGCAATCTTTCCTTCAAAAACAGGGGCAGGAACTCCAATGCCTATTGATTTTGCATTTTCAGGATTCATCCTGCTGATGATTCCGAAAAGCGCATCAAAGAATTCTTTTCTGGATCCAGGTATTGCAGCTTCCTCTTTGCAGATGACTTTTCCGTTTTCAACAGCTGCTGCAGAAATATGCGAGCCTCCGATGTCAACTCCGATAACATACGCCATTCTTCTTCAATTAAAAAATGCAAATATAAACTTTTCTAATAGCTGAATCTTTGCTCGTATCTTTTATGGCTCAGCCATTCAAGGATTAGGGATACAACAATTATTCCATCACTTTCAATTGAGTAAAGAAGCCTCCAGGAGCAAGGAAGATTATACTTCCAAAGGTTTTTTATTTTGTAATTGTCAATGTAATATTTGGGAATAAGCCGTTTTGGAACTTGTATCCCGCAAAACGCATTCTTTTCTATGTCTTCGAAAGCTTTGTTCAGGCTTTTGAAAATAAAATCGTCATTTAAAGACTCAAAAGCAAGTTTTACACTCTCGTCTGCAAAATGTATTTTTGAGGGCAGGTTCATTCATTTTTATTATTTCATTTTTTTAAAACAGTTCTGCTATTAATTCCGAAAACTTTATATAATTCAGTTATATCAATTGATATAATATGCAAAGCTTTGCAAAACTTAAGCAAATGGAAAGGCCAAGATTCCCCAGGCTGGACACTCTCATGATGGTTGAAAGGTTTATACAAGACCATGATGGTGAGTACTCGAAAAAGGCATTATGGGCGCATCTTCCGAAAAAGATGATGTACCAGACCTTCTGCATTGCTGTTGACTACCTGCTTTACTCCAGAAAAGCTTCAATTGATTCTGAAGGAAAAGTGGGCTGGATTTTTTACCCTGAATCAGCAGCCTCTAGGATAAAGAACAAATGGCTTTTCATCCATCATTAAGCTTCACGCTCCAATCGCCAGATTTAAATACCCTTATTTTAATAATAATAAAAAAAGAGGCAAAATGAAGGGCATAACAGTAAAGGACAGGAATGACATCGACCTTTACCTTGATTCTTATGAGGATATATTCTCTGATTTTGACCCGAGGACATATTCGCAGAAGGCGCTTTCTGAGGATTTTTCTTCAGAGCTTATGAAGGCAAGCAGGGACAAGGAAGATGGAAGAGTCCATGTTATTCTCCTCGTGCCTAAGCACAAGCGCGCAAAGAAGGATGAGGAATTAATCCTCAAAAGGCTCAAAGACCATTTCATAAAGCACTGGCATTTTCACCAGAAGGACAAGAAAAAAACAGTTTTTCAGGGCTTGTTGTTTGTATTTTTTGGAATTATAACCATGCTGCTTGCTACAATGGTGCTTTTCACGCTTGAGGAAGGCAGCATGCTGTCAAGCTTTCTTATTGTGCTGCTTGAGCCTGCAGGATGGTTCCTTTTCTGGGAAGGCCTTAACATAACTGTTTTTGAGTCCAGAAAGATCAACCCTGAGCTGGATTTCTACAGCAAGATGGCAAAAGCAAAGATTGAGTTCGGAGACCTCAAGTGCAGGTAAGCTTGATGCACTTTCTTTTTCAGAATAAAATCAATGCTTAATCTCGTCCATAAGCTCAACAAATGTTGCTGCGCTCCAAGCCTGTGCAAAACATCCCTGGCTCTTTAATTCTGCAGCAGAGCTTAGTTCAGAGGCATAGCCTGCAACTCCCAGATAAAGCATTTCCTTTGATGACGCCTCAACTATACTGTTTATGTATTTCTGGTAGCGCTTTGCGTCTGTCCTGTGGAGTGCTATTGCCGCAATGTTGTTTATCCAGAACCATGAGTTTCCGCGGTGGTATGACTGCGTATTTTCGCCAGTGTCGTTAGAGCAGTAAAGCTGGCTTTTCTTGTCTATTGTTGAAAGCCCTCCCCATGAAAGCCACAGCTTTGGAAGGACTGTGTCAAAGCATTTTTTCCACTCTTTTGGAGAAAGAAGCTCTGGATACACATAAGCTGCAATAAACACATTAGGCCTTGCAGTAGGGTCAAGCGCTCCATCTGAAAGCATCTCTCCATTCCAGAACATTTTCCTTGCAGATTCCCTGACTTCAGCCTCTGTGCCTGCCACAACTCCCATGCTCCTAAGCAGCCTCATTGCAGAAAGGAAAAGCGCCTGCATCTCAATCCTTGCACCGCTTCTGTCATCTCCCTTGTAATCTGTATCCATCCACGTTTCAAGAGGCATGTTTACTGCAAGCCCGTCTTTCATATTCTTGTCAATCCAAGATTTTACAGTGTCTTCCAGCTTCTGCCTTAGGGTGTTCACATCCTGCTTTGAAAAATGCCTTGCAAGCTTGCCTTCTTTTTTTAGCGCGTCTATAAGGTCTTCAGCCCTCTTGAATACCCAGAATGGCGCATCGCATGATTTCAGGCCCCTGCTTCCGTCCTGGGACTCTATCTTGCCGTCCTCGCCAATCATGCTGAGGTATTTGAAAATAATTTTTTTTGCAAAATCATACTGGCCCATGTTGATAAGCGCCTTGAGCGATATAAGCTCATCCCTTGCCCAGAACTGGTAGAACCAGGGCAGGCCTGCGCTTATCCCAAGCTCATTGACTTTCATCGAGTCTATTGCGTTAAGCGCGCACTGGTATGCAACATCCTCTTCAGTTCCTTTAAGTTTTTTCCTGTGGACTATACTGCTTACGTGCTTTTCCTTTTCTGACTTCAGCTTTTCCCTGGATTTCCATGCGCACTTTGCCTCATTCAGCGCTTCCCTCTTGTCAGTTGAAAATGCAAATGCAGCGCCCATTCCCCTCAATGAGCAGGCATTGTAGGCAAACCTCTCAAAAGGCATCGAGTTTCTTTCCTTGTCAGTCTCATAAAACATCTTTTCCCAGGTGTCGTTTTTCCTGAACTCAAGATTGTCAGAGTATGCTGCAACATAAATGTCAAACTCCTGCTTTTCATCTGTTTGAGAGTCTCTGCTGTCATTCTTTTTTGAGAATTTTACCAGCAGGCATCCGGCTTCTTTTGATACAGAGTAAATCCTGCCCCATTCCCTGTTGTCGTAAATGAGCCGGCAGTCAAGAAGGAGGTCAAATTCAGCCTTCCGGCTAAGCTCATAAATAAGCGTGTTGCTGTACATTGGCATGAAAAAGCTTTCAGTGAGCTCCTCCCTGTGCCTTTCAACCTGCCAAAGGTTGTTGACAATTTTTGTTACAGGCCTGTTTATCCTTAGAAGCTCTATTGCCTTGTACAATTTTCCTTTTTCCCTGAAGAACACTCCCTCGAACCTTGATTTGGGGTAAGAAGACATTATGCAGAACCCGCCGGAGCTGTTTGTAATCATAAACCTTATTTCGTCTTCAGACTTTTCAGCGCTTATTCCGTCGGTCTTGTCAATTACATCCATTATTTTTCCCCTTTTCCCTTCTGCTGATTGTCTCCCCTGTAGAATGCAGCTGCATCTTCAGGAGCAACAGAGTTTATCACATCGCCTGTGCCAATCTCAAAGCCAGCCCATGTTGCAAGCCTTGGCGCAAACTCAATGTGAAAGTGAAGGTCCTCTCCTGCAGGCGCATAATTAATGTAGTAGTTGTAGTCAGCTCCTATTGTTTTCAGCTTTCCGAGTATCTTGTGCATTATTTCAGCAAGCTGCTTCAGGTCATGAACTTCTTCAAGAGACCTTATGTGCATTTTCGGAAAAACCCATATCTCATAATTGAATCTTGATGCGTAGGGCGCAAATGCAACAAACTCTTTGTTCTCAAAGCACTGCCTTAAGCTGCCTTTTTCAATGTTGATTATGTCGCAGTAGGGGCATTTTCCAAACCTTTTGCACGCCTCAACTCTGTCCCTTATCTCTTTGGGCACGTGATTGATTGCAGCAACCTGCGAATGCGAGTGGACTATTGATGTTCCTCCTTTTATTCCGTGGTTTTTGAATACAGAAACATATTTTATGCCTTCTTTCGTGCCAAGCTCGGTTATCCTCTGCCTGTAAACTCCGAGCAGCTCCTCAATGTCTTTCAATGGCAGGTCGTAAAGCTGCTTCATTTCTGGAGTTTCAACAATTATCTCGTGGTATCCGTAATTTGCAGAAAATGTGAAGTAGGTGTTGTCAGTCCTTATCTCCATCTGGCCTTCAGGCTGGAGTGCTGCAAACTTGTTTGCAAACCATCTCATCCTCCATTTTTTTGGAGTTCCTGTCCTGCCTATTTCAGGAGGAGTCATATGCTCGTTGCCTGGAGCAAAGTAATCAACCTCTACATCTTTTGCCTCAAGCTTCTTGAACTGCTTCGGCCGTTTGCCCCTTCCAGTGGATATGACTACCCACCTGTCCAGGATATAGTCCTTCCTAATCTCCCCCACTAATGCACCTCTTTTATGCAGAAAAAACGCCTGTTTCACTATTTAAATGTTTTGATAAAATTCTTCTTAATCCCTTCTTGAAATCCTATAATGCCCGCCTTCAATTTTAAGGGACTTTCCATTTACTATAGAATCAGCTATCTTTTTTCTTGCAGAAAGCACAAGCCTGTGGAATGTGGGCTGCGAGATTCCCATTCTTTCAGCAGCCTCTGTCTGCTCAACTCCTTCAAGGTCCTTTAATCTTACAGCCTCATACTCATCCACAGAGATTATTGCCTCCTGGAGCTGCGACTTGGGAATGCCTGCAGGCTTGAAATAGCCGACTCTTGGCTCAAATCCAACCCTCCTGCACATTCTTGGCCTTGGCATGCTTTTCACTCAATTTCTTTCAATGCTTTTTCTATGGAAGCTTTTTCTGCTTCAAGTATCTTTCGCTTTTCATCTGCTGTAAGCGAAAGCTCCTGCCTGAAGCCATAGCCTCTTCCAAAGCCCATGCACCTGCCCATGCCTCTTTGCATTCCTCTTCCGCATGGCCCAATTCCATTTCCTGAAGGCTGTGCTTCATCGCACTTTCCCATCTGCCTTCCAGTCTTTGGCCCTGCTCCACCCGGTCCTGTTCCATCCATTCCTGGCATTTTCTTTTCCTCCGTGCAGCAAATCTTTGTTTGCAGCATAATGAATATATATTCATTACTAATATATAAAACCTTCGGTTTTTTCAAAGAAATAATCAGATAAAGCCTCTGAACCAGCCGAAAAGCCCGCTTCTTTTTTCCTCAACAGCGCCAATCGCACTGCACTTTATTAGCTGCCTTTCTGCATCGCAGCCGCAGCCTTCAACCATTGCAAGGGCATATCCTGATGCGTTCTGCATCTGCCTTCCGGATTCAAAATCCCCGCCAATCAGTATCTTTGAGAACATGCTCCTGCTTTTTGCCTTCTCTTCAAGCGCTGCGCATTTTCTTAAAGACTCATTGACCTCTTCTGAAAAGCAGCTGCAATCTGAAGCAGCGCTGCTGAATACAACTGCTGCAAGTGCAGCAGCCAGAATTGCATAAAAAAAAGCCCTCAATTTTTCAGCCTGAAATAAATCCTTCTGTTGCTCGTTCCCTTGTTCTCTGCGCTTATCACTTCAATGCCTTTTATCTCTGAAAGGCTGGCAACATGAGTGCCTCCGCACGCCTGCCTGTCAAAACCCTCGATTTCAACAACCCTTATCTCGCTGATTGCAGGAGGAAGGCCAATTGCAAGCTTTGCAAGCCCAGCCTCATTTTCAGCTTCCTTCCTTGATATAAAGCTTATCCTGACAGGAAGCGCCTTTTCAATTATCTCATTTGACTTCTGCTCGAATTCATTTATCTTTTCCCTGTCAAAGTTCTCAAGGCTGAAGTCAAGCCTGGATTTTTCAAGGCTGAGCTGGTTTCCTGTGATAAGCGCGCCTGTCTCTTTTTCAATTATTGCTGCAAGCACATGCGCTGCAGTATGATATCTCATCATTGCGTGCCTTCGTTCCCAGTCAATAACCCCATGGACTTCATCGCCTGGATTGAGCTGCTTTCCTTCAGGCGCTTTTATCTCGTGGACAATTTCGCCTGCGCTTTTTGACACCATCACAACCTTGAATTCTGCATTGTCTGATTTTCTTGCAATTGCGCCTGTGTCATTCATCTGGCCCCCTGAATTGGGGTAAAATGCAGTCCTGTCAAGCACTGCAAGCTCCCCATCCTTCACTGAAACTACCTTTGCATCAAACTCTTTTGCATAAGAATCCTTCATGTATATTGCTTCTGCCATTTCAAGAAGAGAATAAAATATGAATATTAAAGCTTTTTTGTATTTTGAGCTTTTTTCCATTGCCTGCAATAGGGATGCTTTATGCTGTTCATTTTTTTCAGTGGGATTTAAATATTGATTTTAGTTTTTCATTTTTATGGATTCAAATCAGGGCCAGCTTCAGGCCACATCAAAGCTTGTTGCTGAAAAAATAAGGAACTCGTTTGTATCAAACTTGAGCCTGCTCTCACCCTACAAAAGGAGCCATTTTGCAATACGCCTGTTCAGGGCTTTGGGAGACAGCTCTCTTGTAAAGTGCATCAAAGAGGAGTTTGATGAAATCAAGGCAGAGCTTTTTTCAGACCTTATCAACTGCAGGAACAATGAGCATATTGGGAAAAGGGCTGAATCATTTCTTGACGAGCTTGCAAGGAACAATGACAAAAAAGGGATTGAAAGGAAGAATGCATTCTTAAAAAAGAAGAAAGAGCTGTTCCTGCTTAAGCTGATTGAGAAGGAGTACATCTGGCACAGCTTGGGGCTTTTGGGGGATGCAAGGCATCTGGAATGGGTTAATTTTGTAAAAAGCCTTGACTTGAGAAAGCTGGTTCTTGAAACAAGGATTTTCAGGCACTACAGCACCCAGCTTGCAAATATTGAAGCTGCACTAAGGTTTATGGGCATAATCAATCTTGAGGCTGATTTCAGGAAAAAGTTTGAAGAGATGTTTGGCGATGATTCAAAGCTTGACGATTACAGCTGGATGAACAAGCTTTATACAATGACTCATTTTGTAATTGCAGACTCAAAATACTACCAGCAGAATGTCCTGCCTGAAAAGCACAAATGGGTGCTTAGCTATTTTTCAAGGCACCTCGAGCAGATTCTGCAGCGTACAAACCCAGACATTGCAGCTGAAGTCGGGCTCTGCTTCAGGCTTGCAGGACAAAATTCAAGCAGGGAAATTGATTTGGTCGCAGAATACCTTGTCAGCCAGTTTGACGAAAAAAAAGGATACATTCCGCGGCTTGCAGGCGATTACCAGTCTTCAGAGCACGCAAATTCCCTTGCGCTTATCTTCCTTGAATGGAAAGGCAGCCTTGCCATGGGCCCTTATCTTTCTTGAAACTATATTTTGCCAGACAGAAATGCTTAAATACTGGTATTCCCCATAATTTAGTAGCTCGACTGCATGAAACACACAATATATAGTGTTTTTTTGCCTAAATTCCATAAAAAATGAGGTGATTAATATAGCAATTCAGACACTGCAGAATCTAGAAATTGAAGATGTTAAAGCTACAGCACCTGCCTGCCCTCACTGCGGCAGCGCAAACGTTTATGGAATGAGCCGTGTTGTTGGATACTTCAGCAAAATCAACAACTGGAATGGAAGCAAGAAGGCAGAGCTTGCAGCAAGGCAGAAGGGCAACTACAGGATTTAAATTCTTGTTCTATTTTTATCTTTGAATTATGAAAAAGCAGGCTGCAATCCAAAAGGCAATCAGGATTCTGATAAATGAAAACAGGAAAAGCAATCCAACAATGATTGCGCAGGTCAAGAAGGACATGGACAGCCCTTTCAGGGTGCTTGTCTCGTGCCTTCTCAGCCTAAGGACACGGGATGAGATAACCTACCCTGTTGCTTCAGCGCTTCTCAAGAAGGCTCCGACTGCCAGAAGGCTTGCTGAAATGCCCTTGAAGGATATTGAAAAAACAATAAGGTCAATCAATTACTACAAGACAAAGGCATGGAGGATAAAGGAAATTTCAAGGCAGATTGCCTATGAGCACAACGGCAAAGTTCCCTCTGCAATTGACGAGCTTCTCAAATTCAAGGGAGTTGGGAGGAAGACTGCAAACATTGTGGTTACATACGGCTTTGGCAAGGACGGAATTGCTGTTGACACGCATGTGCACAGGATTTCAAACAGGCTTGGATGGGTTAAGACAAAAAATGCAGACAAGACAGAGCTTGAGCTAAGAAGGATTGTTCCAAAGAAATACTGGCAGTGGATTAACGAGCTTCTTGTTGACCACGGAAGAAACATATGCACTCCAATCTCCCCAAAATGCTCCCAGTGCCCTCTTGAAAAAATCTGCCCGAAGATAGGTGTTGAATCCCAAAGGTAGCTACTTTTTTCCCTGCACTGCAATCAGCTTAAGCTTGCTCAGATAGCTTGTCCTGTTTCCTCTTGCTGCATTCCTAATCATCTGGGAGGCTCCTCCTGGGGTGAATGCATTTACTGCCAATGCATAGTCTGCCATCATGTCATTCGGAATGAAAACTTCAGTCGGAATCACAACTTCATAGTTGGTCATTTTTCTTGAGAAGTCGTCATACATCTGCTTCGGCATGAACAGCTCTTCATAAGGGTTCAGGTGCTCATATCTTTTCCTGCTATTTTCTTCCTTAAAAATATCCGGCTGGGAGTTCTGCCTTGGCGACCTTTTGACAACCAAAGGAGGGTATTTCTTGCTGAAAATTATCCTTCTCTCTTCAATGATGCTTCCTTTGATGTCTTTTTTTACAAACCTCTGGCAGACAGCTTCATAAGCAGAGTCTTTCTTTTCAAGAGTGTTTCCTGCTTCAGAAAAGCCTGTCCTCTTAAGGTAATTGGTGTATTCTAAATGCCATTTCCTCAAAGAAGGGTGCATAGGCTGGCTTCTTCCGACAGCATACTTTGCAGGCAGCACTTCAAACCCTGCAAGGCCGTCGTAAATCAGCGACCAGAGCATTGTGCTGTATATTGGGGCGATTCTTGCCAGCTTTTTTGAAACATCGAACTTGCTTGCATTATTAAACTCCATGTCCAGCCTGCTGTCTACAACAAGCGCATCAAGCGGAGGCTGCACTCCTTTTTTTACATTCCAGAGGCCTTCAGGCAAATCCTGTATTTCGTGCGGGTTGAAAGGAATCCACACATTTTTTGCTCCAGCCCATCGTTTTTGGAGCGCCTTCATGCCCCTTATCGATGCAGGGCTTCTCCATGCAAGGTAGAGCAGCGCTGCTGAAGCAGTGTCAATATATTCAAGAGGAGAATATCCCTGCTTCATTGCAGCAAACAATGAATCTTCTGTGTTGCTCACAATCCTTCCAAGCGGAATCCTGCTTTTTTCAAAAGGCCCTGCTATGCTTACTGTATCAAAAGCCCTTACCTGGCTTCCTCCGCTTTTTCTTTTTAGGGAGCCTGAAATCCAGTCTCCGTCCTTGATTATAGGCCTTAGAGCCTTGTTTTTTTCATCATTGAGAAAAAATACATCTTCAGGAGAAAGGTCAAAAAAATTGTATGAGCCGTATCTTTTGAAAACCCTGTTTCTGCTGTTCTCCAAAATCTGCTCGGGAGTGATTTTTGACAGCTCAACCCAGGTCCTTTTGGGAGTTCCGTCTTTGTATGCATCTCCCAAATCAAGAAGCGCCTCATCTTCAAACTTGAAAACAGGCTCATACCCCCTTTCTTCAGGAGATTTTAGAACCTCTTTTTTCCAGGCCTCAATCATTGTCTTTTTCTGATTTGGGCTGTTCAAAAACCATCTTGCAAAGAAGAATGATGCAGGGTCTATGAAAGGCTTGTTTGCCCTTGCCTCATTTCCCCGTGCTCCTGTAATTGAAACTCCGTAGTTTCTCGGCTTGAATTCAATATAGTTTACCTTGTATTCCAAATCTTTTTTTGCTTTTTCTTCAGCCATTTTCCCACCTGTTTAAATGAGTGAATGGCTATGTGCATTTAAAAAGTTTAGGCATTTGCCCAATCTTTTTATACTTTCTATGATTTAATCCCTAAAATGTTCGGCAGGAAAAAAAATCCCAAAATGAATACCTGCGAAAGCAGAGAGGCAATACTGAAAGGGTTTGCGTTTTTAGCGCAGTATTCTCCTGAAAATCTTTACAAAAACCTTATGGACTGCCTTCATTTTAACGAGCGCCAGAGCGTTGCAAAGGCTTATGTGTGCTCGTGCTCCAGCATTGAGTTTTCAGTCATTTTCGAAAGGAGCTCAATTTCCAAGATTCATTTCATAGATTACCACACTCTTGAAGAAGGCTTGGGCTTGGATTCAGAATACTTCGGCAGGGTCTATAAATCTGTAGAAGGCAGTGCAAAGCGCTTTTTTGGCAATATATCCTCCCATGAGTTTGAATCAGATTCTTTCGGCTTCAGCTGCATTTTAAAGGAAAATCAGGACTACCTTCTTTCTATGGATTTTGCAAAATTTGCAGGCAAATGCGAGCTTGAGCTGCTTTCTGTTCAGGGAACATTCCTTGACAATCCCTCTTTTTTTGAGGATATGGTGAATAAGGTTTATATTGCAATGGCAGGCAGGAATTAGTCACGGCCATAGGGCTTCTTTTAAGCTAATTTCGCAAAGTTTAAATACCTATTTCTGCAAAGTAGCAAAAGAGGGGTGATATTTTGGCAGACTATGGGGGTAGTCTGGGCACGCTGGTTTATAATGCCGGCAGCGCAGAAGATTTAGGTTTGGAGATGGCTTTCAATCCTGTTGAAAAGCAGAAAAAAGGCACTTGGATTCATATAGTTGCTTCAACTCTGTCAGGAGCAGTTTCTGTTGAAAAGCACATTCCTTATGTAGTTGAGCCCTGGGACATTTCAGGCCATTATTCTGAACTGGAAGATGCGCTTGGCTGTGAAATGGCTAAGAATGGGATGCTTTCAAATGATGCGATTGTGCTTTCAGAGACAAGGGTTTTCACAAGCGGCGGAAAGCTTGACTTCAAAGAGTCTTATCAGCAGAGATTCAATGGAGAATATTTTTCATGCTGTTCAGAGAAAGTAAGGGTTGAAAAAGAAAGCATTGACAGGTTTATTGACTAATTCTTTGCAGATGCATAGATTGCTGAAGGCCTGGCTTGTGTTGAAGTTGGCTTTTCCTTTCTTTCTTTTTCCATTTCCTGAAGCTTTTCAATAAGTGTTTTCTGCCTTTCAGGCTGCGCCATCTCTCCGTAATGGTTTTCAACAACATAAGGCACAAACGATGTGTAAAAAATAAGCTTTGTCAGAGGGTCTGAAGAAGCAGCTGAATTGAGGTTTTTCTCAAACTCTTCAATTTCAATCACTCCTGAATTAACCCTTTTCATGTAGTCTCCGAAAAAGCTTTTTGCCTGCTCTCGTGTAAGAGTTGAAAAATAGCTTACGCACGCCTCATTCAGGATATACTCCATTCTTCCTGAAGAATTTGATTTGTCCTTTCCTTCCATTACTCTTGCAATGCCTTTCAGGAATTTGTCTTTTCTGTACTGGTCAAGCTTAAGGACAAGCCCTTTGTAAGATGAAGCTGCATTTTCAATGTCCTGCTCAGAAAGCACATTGTTTTTGCAGTCCAGCTTGCTATGAATTTCCTGATTCGGGTCCATCTATATTCCTCTTTATAGTATACCTTTTTGTATACTTATTTATAAGCTTTGCGGTGTTTTAAGCTTTAAAGAATTCAGCAAAATACCTGTTCATGCCTTCAGCAAAAGCAGGAGTGTATTTTTCAGGATGCCTGGCAATATCAGCCTTGAGCTCTTCAGCAGGAACCCATTTTATTTCTGACATTTCCCCCAGGTCAGGCTTTATTTTATTTTCACTCGCAGCTGAAAAAACTGCATGGACTGCCTTGTCCTCTTCTGCCAGAAGCAGGAATTTGAAAAGGAACTTTGCAGGAACAGAGATTCCAATCTCCTCTCTCATCTCTTTTTTCATGCAGTCTTCATAGCTTTCATCTGCAACTGTGCCGCTTACAGAATAAGTCCAAAGCCCAGGATACCATTTTTTTGTAAGAACCCGTTTCTGAATCAGGATTTCATTTTTATTGTTGAACAGGATTAAGTTTACAGACCTGTGGATGTATCTGCCTGTATAAAAATCATCCCTCGGCCTAAGGCCTATCACATTGTCGTTTTCATCAACTTCAATATTTTTTTCAACAGCTTTTCCTGCGCTCATTTTTCTTTCTTCTCCTGCTCTTTGGCAATGTCTTCCTGCAGCTTTTTCTTCAGCTCTGGAAACAGCGCTTCAAAGAACGGGCTTCCCTTTCCGTATTTTGAAAGTGTCTTTACAATTGCATCTTCAATGTTTTCAGCAGACTGCGTGTTGTATCTTTCAAGCTCTTCCCTTATTTCAGGCCTGAACTTCTCAACCATCTCGTCAAGATTGGGTATTTTGGGGATTGCTGACTTCATCTCTTCCCTTATCTCTGTTTTTGTCTTCTCAACTTCCTTTTTTATGTCAGGCTTGAGATAGTATTCGTATGCAGCAAAAGCCAGCAGCGCTGCAGCCCCTATTGCAGAAGCTGCCTTTGCAATATATCCTGGAATCCCTGATTTTTTGGGTTTGCAGATTTCCTGCCTGTACTTTTCTGAAAGCTCGCTGAACTTCCTTGCCTTTTCTGCATTCCACTTTTCTGCAAACTCACTGTATGCCTTCTGCTCCTCTTCAGTGTATTTGCTGCTTTTGTACATTCCCTTCCACTTGAACCTTGCAGCCATCTCTGTAAGGGGGTCTTCCTTAAACACAGCGTCTGCAGAAGGCTTTCCAAGGACAGCATGCTCAAGCGCAAGCTTCTCAATCCATGATTTTGCATAGGACAGCGCCATCCTGAAGTCAGCGCTTAGCTTTTCGCTCTGGCCAGGCTCTGTGCTGTCATAAACTCCTTCAATGCCCAGTTTTTTCACAGCGCTGATTATCTCAAAATATTCTGCGCTTTCATTCTCCCTGAACAGCTTCTGCGCAGCCTCGTCAATAGAAGAATACGCTTTAGAGTGCGGGCTGTCCACATCTTTCATACCCTTATTTTAGAAAGCTGAGTATTTAATTATTTTGAAAAAGTTCCGAAAATTTGCAGCAAACACATTTTAATCTGGGTTTTATTGTTTTTAAGATGGAAACAATAAACAAGAAAATTGAAATTTCAATTCTTGAAATTAAGGATGCTTCAGGCACAAAGTACAAGGCGACCAAAAGGATTCCAGAAATGGGTGTTGCAGAAACAAAGTTTTTTTCTTCAGAAAATGAGGCAAAGGCTCAGATGAGAGAATGGCTACAGCAAATTCTCTTTTGATTTTAAGAGCGCCACAAGCTCAGGCTGGTTGTAGCTGTACTCGTCTGAAACATCAAGGTTTATAATCTGCTTTTTTAAGTACAGCTTCGGAAACCTTCGGGCAATCTCGCCTCTCTGGAATTCTTCCATCACTGCAATCTTGTCAGCCCATTCAATATCTGATTCTTTTACAGGGTTTAAATTAAATAGCCCTGCTGATTTTGTTTCAAACTTCGGCCTGAATACCTCTTCAGCAGTCCTGCTCCTGTGCTTGTTCTGGTTGCAGATAAAAAGCAGTTTCATTTAGAATTATATCCAATGCATATATTTAATTATTTTGAAAATAAAAAAACAAAAGGGATTAGTAATCCCCTTTTTCCCTTGCCCTTCTCTCGCTTCGGGTCATTCCGCCTTCCCTGTCTCCGCCCCGGCTGTATGAGCTGTGCTCGCCCTGCTGGCCTCGGTAAGAAGAGCCTCCCTGATGATGGCCCTGGTAGCGCCCTCCTCCCTGGTGATGGCCTCCCTGCCTGCTGCCGCCGAACCTTCCGCCGCCCATTGAGTGCTGGTTGCTCCTGTGGAAAGGCCTTCTTCCCTGGCCTTCGGTTTTTACAGCAACCTTCTCAACATGGGGCATCTCCTTCTTTGCAATCTTTATCTGGCTGTCTGAAAGCACCCTTGAGAAGTTCTCATAGTCCCTTTCTGAAAGTATGTTTATGACTTTTCCCTGCTCGCCAGCCCTTGCTGTCCTTCCAATCCTGTGGACATACTCCTTGCTGTCTTTTGGAATGTCATAGTTGTAGACATGCGAAACTCCCTTTATGTCAAGCCCTCTTGCAGCAACATCTGTGCAGACCAAGACCTGTATCCTGTTGGATGTGAGGCTTTCAAGCGCCTTTGTCCTGTTGTTCTGCGAAAATCCGCCGTGGATTGCCATTGCCTTGACTCCTGTTGACTTGAGCGCTTTTGCCACAAAATCAGTGTTTCTTCTTGTGTTGCAGAAAATAAGCACAAGCCCGCTGTGCTCATGCTTCATAAAATGCGCAAGAAGCGAAAACTTCATATTGTGCGGAGTGTCATAGTATTCCTGCGCCATCTTTGACGGGTCGACATACTTTTCTGCTGAAATCTTAATTGGGTTTATCATGTACCTTTTTGCAATGTCTGCAATTTCAGGATAGATTGTTGCAGAGAACAAAAGAGTCTGCCTTTCCCTTGGGCACTGCCTTATAATCCTCTCAACATCATCTATAAAGCCCATGTCAAGCATCCTGTCAGCTTCGTCAAGAACAAGTATCCTTACTCTTGAAAGGTTTATTGTCCTCCTTTCTATATGGTCCAGAATCCTTCCAGGAGTTCCGACTACAACTTCAGATGTCCTTAGCTTGTCTATCTGGGGGTTTATTCCAACTCCTCCGTAGACCATTGCAATGCCCATCGGCTTGTGCCTTGAGAATTTCTTTATCTCCTGCGCAACCTGGACTGCAAGCTCCCTTGTTGGAGTAAGCACCAGCGCCTGCGTGCCTTTTCCCTTTTCTACTTTATGGATGATTGCAGAGCCGAAAACAAGCGTCTTTCCTGAGCCTGTTGCGCTTCCGCCTATTACATCCTGGCCCTTGAGTACAACAGGTATTCCCTTTGCCTGTATCTCTGTGGGCTTCTCAAACTTCTGCTCTTCTATTACCTTTAATATCTCACTATTTAGACCTAACTCTTCAAATTTACTCATTTTAACACCTTACGCAAGAAAAAGTCGTTGTATTTGGAAACGCTTCTTCTTATGCCAGTTTTTGTTTTTATCCTATCTACCTGCTAGAGTCAGCCTGTCTCTCTACTTCCAGCTTTTTCTGGATAGCCATTGAGTTCTGGCTGAGCTTGTAGGCATTTATTATCTCATCTGCAAGCGCTTCTTCAAGTTTCTTTTTTGTGTTGAAGCACTTTCCATAGGCTCCCTGAATCATATACCTTAGTGCAATGTCAATTCTCCTCTGCGGAGCGCATTCAACTGCTTTTGGGTATCTCGCTCCGCCGTATTCGATTGCGATAATCTCTTCCCTTGGAGCGCCGTTTTCAACAGCCTTTACAAGAACCTTGATTGGGTTCTCTTTGGTTTTCTGTTCTATGATAGTAAGAGCGTTTTCAACTGTCCTGAAAACATTCCCTGCCTTTCCTGTGCAGTGGCCTGAGCTTCTCCAGTGCTTTTTGCTCTTGTGGCCTGGAATCATTATCTTGTTCATCAGCCTTTCAACAATGAATGTCTTTGACTTGTGGAACCTGTTTCCTGCATACCTTGCGCCTGTCTTTGGGACAATTCTCGGCTCAAGCTGTATATACCTTATCAGGCCAGGGTCTTCTACTTTTATTCCCTCTGATGACCATCTGTTGAATGCTTTTACTTCCATATTGGATTGCAGGAATCGCGTGTGCTTTATAAAACTTTTGCTTCGGCAGTTATTTGTAGAAAAATGTGTATTTGTATTCTTTCAGTATTGTTATAACGCTTATTCTCTGTATTATATCTGAAAATTCATTCATCAATCCCTGCATTGCCTTTTGAAAATCCTGCTTATCTTCGAATTCGAACTCAGGCTCTAAATCCCATTCGCCTATAACTTTGATGTTGTGTATCAGGTTAGGGCTTTGGTTTAGCTTTGAAATCAGCTGCCTGAGCCTTTGCTCGCCTGGATTTTTGATGTACACAAAAGTCTTGTAAAAATTAATCCCTGCTTTTTCATAATCAAGGACGAGCCTGAAATTGTTTATTGTTCCGGCACCCAAATGCTTCTTGATTCTTTCAGAAACTGTCTTTACATTGGATTTTAGCTCCTCAGCAATTCCTATAACCGGCTTTCTTGCGTTTTTGGAGAGTATCCTTAGCAGTTTCAAATCAAAGTCATCAATCTTTGCCTCTCGGTTATTATCCCTCAATTCAATTTCATCTTTTTTGCCGAGGAGGTATCTTCTTGGAAATGATTCCAAGCCAGATAGTATTGAAACTGACTTTTCCGAGATATATTGGCTTGCAATTGAGATAATAATGTCCTTGGTGCGGTCAAGCTCTAAAATATTGCTGACTGTACAAGATATGATGCAGTCCCAGTCTCCCTGGCATTTTGCAATCCAGATTACCTGGGAGATTTGCTTAATTGCCGAATAAAGGCTCTCTTCTGTTTCAATGGAGATTCCATTAAATTTCAGGCATAACTTAAAATGAATTAAGCCCAGCTGGGCATAGTTGACAGCAGTCTGGTACTGTGTTATTATTCCCCTTTCTTCAAGCTTTTTTACCCTGTAATGGGCTACTTCTGTGCTTAGGCCTACTTTTTTGCCTATCTGGGCGTAGCTTATTCTGGCATTTTTGTCAAGCTCATAGAGGATTCTTCTGTCTTTTTGGTCTAAAATAACCCTTTTTTCACTCATGTTATTTAATATCAAGGTATATTATATATAAAGATTACCATTTTATTAAAAAATATGTTAAAAAGTTTTAATTACTTTTTTCTCTAACTAATTACCACAATTAAGTAATAAATAAGGGTGAGGCACTGAAAAATGGCAGATAAAAAAATCTTTAAACCGGATCTTGCAATCCAAAAAGATGTAGGCACAAAGAAATCAGACGGAAGCACTTTGAAGAACCTGTGGATTGAGCTTCCAGGATACTGCAACCTTGCATGCTCCTACTGCTATGCTGAAGGAGGAAAGCCAAAGTTTCCTGAAAAGCTTCTTTCGTGGGATGACTACCGCTCGATTCTGGGACAGGCAAAATCCATGGGGGTTGAAGACATAGGCATTCCCGGAGCAGGCGAGCCGTTTCTTAGTGCAAACAAAAGCTTGACATTCAAGGTTTTGGAAAAGTGCAGGGACCTTGGATTTTATGCAACCTTGTTTACAACAGGAGAGTGGATTGATGAGGAGATAGCAGACAGGCTTTATGCGCTTCCTGTTGAAGTTATGCTCAAATGCAATTCCCTCAAACCTGAAATTCAGGACGCTTTTGTAAGCAATCCTAAATTGGGCAAATGCGGGATCAGGCAGGGCTATGGGCTGAAAAGGAACAAGGCGATTCAGCTGCTTATGGCAAAAGGGTTCAATGACGAGAAAAAGTGCATGGAGAATTACGGCAGGAAGAGCAGGATGGCATTAGTAACCTCAATAATGACTAGCCAGGGAGACGGCCCTACAAACTATGATGAGATGGCTAACCTGCTTAGGTATGCAAGGCAGAACAACATTATCTTGGATGTAGACTCTGTTCTGAAAAGAGGAAGGGGCTCATCCTGTGATTTGTGCGAAGAAGACCAGAGGCTTAAGTCAAAGCTGAAAGAGCTTCAGAAGATAGACAAGGAAGAGCACAATGTGCACTGGAAGCTTAGCCAGAGCTATATAGGCACAGTCTGTGACAGGTACTCATACCATATGTACATCAATCAGTACGGAGACATAAGGCCCTGCATTGGGGCAATGGATGTAATTCTCGGAAATATAAATGAGCTATCTCTTTCAGAAGCCTGGGAAAAGCCTGAGATGAAAATAATAAGGAGCAGAAACTACAAGGGCAAGTGCGGAGACGAATGTGCAAACTTTTCAGAGCTGGACGAGGAAAGGACAGCAAAGGCAGGCACCCCTAAATACCAGTGCAACTCATGCCTTGGCAGAAGGACAAAAGACCTTACAAACAAGTTTTTGCTTGAGAATGGCTATGTCTCAACAGTAGGGTGCTGGAACCACAGGCCTAAAGAAAAGAAATAAAAAAATAAAATGCAAAAACTGGCTTATGCAGCTGCAAGAAGCAGAAGCACGCTTATCAGCTCAGACATCATTGCCAGAGAATAGGCAAAGTATGCCATTGTCACTCCGACTCCTGCAATAATCCATGTTCCCATCACTGCAGTCAGAAGGTCGACTGACATAAGCTCTTTGACAGCCCTAAGGTGCGCTGCAGCCATTGTTATTCCGCCGATTACTGCAAGCAGTGCAAAGAGCATTAAGCCAACTTTTGGTATAAGGTTGAGCACAGAGCCTATAAAGATTGCTGCTGAAAAAGGCGCTGCTCCAAGCACTATTGAGGTTACTGCCTCAAAATAGCCTGGGTTCTTTGCGCCCAATATTGAGAAGACTATCTTCATGAACAGCCCGCCGAGGAATGCTCCTCCTATGAATGAAACAAGCGCAATCAGGCTCATCTTCCAGAATATCTCCCTAAAAATAAGCATTGGCGCCAGCGCAATCAAAATGCCTGAGCATACCATTACTAATACTGTTGAAGCCCAGTCTCCGAGCTTCTTTGCATCCAAAACTGCATCTGCAGGATTGTAAAATGCGTTCAACATTCAAAACACCCCCAAACGTTT